>NZ_JAPIYN010000003.1:0-309291 GCF_035617725.1 Mycobacterium sp. 94-17 | reverse complement strand
CTTTCATCACCTCCACACCGACCACGACACCCGAACAAAGCCTTGCCCATCGGCAGCGGCTTGACATAGGAGAAACGTGTGAGCCGATCTCGGCCAGGGCGACCACGCAGTACTGCGGTACACGATGCGATCCTGAACGCCACCCGCGCCCTACTCGTCAAGAGTGGTTATGCGGGCGTGTCCATGGACAAAGTCGCCACCGGCGCCGGCGTCGGGACACAGACGGTATATCGCCGATGGCCGTCGAAAGCTCCACTGGTGGCCGAAGCGGTCATGCAGGCCTACGCGCGAGCGGACTTCACGCTGCCTGATTCAGGCGACACGGTCGAAGACTTGCGAGCCTGGATGCACAACTACGCCGTAATGAATGCCGCAAACGAAAATGTCGCATTGGTTCGCGCCCTGGCGGCTGCGGCCGCCGAGGACCTTCGCGATCGCGACACCTTGTACGGGCAACTGACCGGTCGGTTCCACGACGCGCTGTGTCAGCGACTACGGACCGGGGTTTCGCGCGGACAGATTCGTGCCGACGCCGACATCGAGGCCGCCGCCGATGCGTTGCTCGGGGCCACGTTGTACCGCATGCTCAGCGTCACGACATCCGTACACGAAACGATCGGCCGCTACGACGGATTGCTTGACATCCTGACAAACGGGCTGTCCAGTCATTGACGGCGATAATTCAGCTGACGGTGAGTTGCAGGTGCTCGAGTCGCCTGACCAAGATGCTGGGCAGCCATTCTCCGACGTCGGTGGCCTCGATCCAGCTGGTCCGTTCCAGCAGTGTGCGGAACACGATCTGGGCCTCCAGGCGTGCCAGCGCCGCCCCGATGCAGAAGTGGACCCCCTTGCCGAACGTCACATGTCCCTTGGCGCCCGCGCGGTCGAGACGGAATTCGTCTGGCGCCTCGAAATGTGCGGGGTCACGATTGGCCGCTCCCCACAGCAGCAGCAAGTGGGAGTTGGCCGGCACTTCGACTCCGCCGAGTGTGGTGTCGCGCCATACATGGCGGTAGTGGCCGCGGAACGGAGGCTCGTAGCGCAACGCCTCTTCGACAAATGCATTCAACAGGTCCGGATTCTCCCGCAGTCGCTTCTGGATCTCCGGGCGCTCGGTAAGAATCCACGCGGCGCTGCCCAGCAACGACGCGGTGGATTCACCGGCCGCGCTGAAGAGCGTCAGCATGATGCCCATCGCCACTGCTTGGTCAACCTCGCCGGATGCGTAGCGTGCGGCCATGTCCGGTATCAGACCGTCTTCTACTGTGCCGCTTGACTTCTCGAAGTGCTCCATAACGTAGCTCGACAGTTCGAACGCGGCAATCCCGGCATTCTCCAACTGCGCCTGGGTGACGACACCGTCGAGCAATGTCGTGGTGGCGAAGCCAAGTCGGATGAGATTGTCGACATCGGCATCGGGCAGACCGAGTAGCTTAGCGACCACCATCATGGGAAGCCGGTTCGCCATCGCGGCCATCCACTCGATCTTGCCGTCGCGCAGGTTGTCGTCCCAGAGTTGTCGCGCGACGTCACCGGCGAACTCCTCGATGACGCGCACACGCTTGGCGGACAGGTGCGGCAAAAGAATCTTGCGGTGGATCGCATGCGTCGGATCGTCGGCGGTGGCCAAGGCGTGGTTGGGGCTGCCGGCCTCGATCATCGGGAACGGCGTCACGCTTCCGTCCTCGTGAAAGACCATCGTCGCGGTGAGGTTGGAGGAAAAGTCCTCGACCCGGTTCACCGCGTCGACCAGAGCGTCCCATCCGCACACGGCATAGAACTCCGAATCACCGATGCGGTGTACCGGCGCCTCGGCTCGCATTCGCTCATACAGCGGATAGGGATCCTGCAGGGTCTCGGCGCGAAAGAAGCTCGTCGGGTCGGCCAAGGCGCTCATAGCTACAGGTTGGATGCGCGGGCATGCCGGGTCAATACTGCGGCGCAAAGATGATGAGGCGCAGGTTGTCCATCGGGCACGCGCGCATTCACCTGCTCGCCTATCACCAGCACCGAAGGCTGAGAAAAGCCGCGAAAAATTCTCAGGATGAAAGAAGACACCGCATGGGAGGACGCCCTGGTGGCGGGATCCGAAAGCTTTAGCCCGCAAACGCCTTTCGTAACACCGAGCATTGACGGTCGAAAAACGCGCGGGAGACGCCTGCAGCCGGAGCGACGAGGTCGAAGCCGTGAAACGCTCCCGTCACCGTATCGATCTCGCACGGCACACCGGCAGCCGTGAGCCGGTGGGCGTACGCCACGCCTTCGTCGTGCAACGGATCGAGTGTTCCCACGCCAAGCCAGGCTGGCGCCAGGCCGGTCAGGTCGACTTGCCGAGCCGGCACCGCGACGTCGGGGTCGGCCCCGCGCAAGTAGGCGGCCCACCCCAGCCGATTGGCCTTGGGATTCCACAGTCGGTAATTCGGGTTCTCCATGCCTGGTCGATCACACGAACGGTCGTCAACCATCGGATACACCAGCAGCTGAAACAACGGGCTGACCTCGCCGCGATCGCGCGCACGCAGAGCCAGGGCCGCGGTCAAGCCGCCGCCGGCGCTGGCTCCGCCGATCGCGATTCTCGACGGGTCGACGTCCGGCAAGCGGGCCAGCCACCGTAGGACGTCATAGCAGTCGTCGAGCGCGGCCGGGTAGGGATGCTCCGGAGCGAGCCGATACCCGACGGCGGCGACCGGAACGTTGAGTCGTTGCACGAAACGCCGGCACAGCCTGTCGTCCTGCGCCGGCGATCCGATGACGTATCCGCCGCCGTGAATCCACAACAGCGCACCTGACGTGGTGTTCAACCCAGTCGGGCGGTGCAGCCGGACGCCCGCGCCGCTTGGCAACGTCAACACCTCGACGCCCTCCGGAGTGCGCCGCGGTTGCAATCTGGTCGCTCGGCGCACGATCGGCATCGTGTACCGACTGAACACCCCGCGCGGCAACACCCGGGCGATCCGGCGGAGGTCGGGGTGAAAGTCTTCGGTCATCGGGATCACACCGGAAAGCTAACACCGGTTAGTTCCTCTGCGATTGACCACAATCGCGTCTGCACCGCCTCGTCGTAGGACTTTGCGCTGGACTTCACCAATTTCGGATACCCTCTCAGCTCGAAGGGACCGCGGGGTCCCCAGTACTGCCCACCCCGCACCTCCGGGTCAGTGGCGGCCAGCAACTGCGGCAAAGCCCCCATCGCGGGATCTTGGCCGATCACCGGGCCGGCGACCCTCATCAGCGGTGCCAGCGGTTTCCATACATGGCGTGTCAATTCGGAGTCGGTGAAACCGGGGTGCGCCGCTACGGCGATCGTCGGCTTGTGTGCAGCGTCGAGTCGGCGCTGCAGGTCGTAGCAGAACATCACGTTGGCCAGCTTGGACTGCGCGTAGGCAGCGGCCCGACTATAACGGCGCTGCCACTGCAGATCGTCGAAATGGATCGCACCGCCCATCTTGTGCGCATTGCTGCTCACCACGACTACACGTGAGCCTTCGAGCGACAGCATGTTGTCGAGCAACAACCCGGTCAGGGCGAAGTGACCGAGATAATTCGTGCCGAACTGCAATTCGAATCCATCAGCGGTGACCTGCTTGGGCGGGATCATCACTCCGGCGTTATTGACCAGCAGATCGATTCGCGGGTGGTCGCTTTTCAGTGCGTCGGCGGCGGCGCGCACTGATTGCAGCGAGCCGAGATCGAGCGCCTGGACAGTGACGTCGGCACCGGGCACGGTCCCGAGGATGCGGGCCCTGGCGGCCTTTCCCTTGTCGGTGTCGCGCACCCCCAGGACTACCGAGGCGCCGTGCTCGGCCAGCGCGCGGGCCGTGTCGTAGCCCAAGCCGGTGTTCGCACCGGTGACGATGGCCACCCGCCCGCTCTGGTCGGGTATGTCAGCCTCGGTCCATTTCCTTCGTGGCGCCGCCGTCATGCCTTCAGGCTGAAATGCCATGACGGGCACGGTCAATGGTGGATGCCAAAGTTGATAAACGCGAAGGTGACGTGCTCGACATCTATCAAACCTTCAATGGCGCTCACCTGCGCTTTTGGTTGAGGATGCGCACGTGCACATTCTCATGGTGAGAGGATCCTTTCATTCTGATGCGTCGCGCGGCAGCATTGGCACATGCCGCGCAACGATTGGCTGGTCGGACAAGACAGACACAGCGCAGCCACCGATAAGATCTACAGCGCCGCCGCCGACCTCATCGCTGAGCTCGGATACGAATCCTTCACCATCGAGGCGCTGGCCGCGAAAGTCCACTGCTCGCCGGCGACGATTTACCGGCGCGCCGGCGGTAAAGCCGCCATCCGCGACGCCGTGGTAGCCATCCAGGCCACCCGGATCTTGGACACGGTGCGCGACGCCATCAAAAGCCTCACCGGCACAGATCGCGTCGTGACTGCCACGGTTGTCGCCTTGGAACGGATGCAGTCCGATCCACTGATTGCGCTCATGCCGTCGATGCAATTGGCTCCCGGCAGCGAATGGCTTACCAACTCTCCCGTAGTCACCAGCTTTGCCGCCGAAATGCTCGGCCCCGACAACGACGACCCTCTCGCCGCGCAATGGCTGATCCGTGGCTTCCTTGCCCTGTGGTGCTGGCCCCTCAAAGACGGGGCGGCTCAACGCGCGGTGGTCCAGCGATTCCTCGGGCCACCCATCGGCCAAGACCGGGCGCTTGCGTGCGATGCGCCTTTGTAACGATGTTCTAGACTTCCAGTACAAACTCTGGGACTATGACGGCGTGCGCACGATTCCTGAGCCCATCGCCGCAAAGGTGCTCCTGGCCGCCGACGTCATCGCCGATCGTGGCCTCGACGGCACCAAGATCGAAGAGCTCGCCGCGGTGACCGGGGTGCCCAAAGCAACGCTCTACTACTACTTCGAGGGCAAAGAAGGGATCCTTTCCCACATATTCGGTGTCGTCCTGGACGCACTCGACGTCGCTGTCCGTGACGGGCTGGCAGCTGCGGGCGATCCCGCTCACCGGCTGCGCCAGGTCGTCATCAACCACGTCGACGTTTTCAAGCGCTACCCCAGCGCGTGCCAGGCACTGCATTTCGACATTGGTCGCGCGACGCGTCGTCCCGATCTGGCCGTCCGCAACCGGGCGGCCTACCTGGAACCGGTTAGCGCTCTCATCGCAGAGGGCGTCGGCGCCGGCGCCTTCCGCGCGGTGCCCGACCCATATCTGGCTGCGCTGACCGTGTTTGGAGCCACCACGACGGCCGCGATCCACGTCATAGCGGTCGAACCCGCATCGCTCGACGAAGTAGCCGACACCGTGGCATCGGTCGCGTTGACCGGTTTGCAGGCAGCGCATCGTGGTTAACCGCAAGAACGCCGACCCATCTGTAGCGATCATCGGAGGTGGCTTCGCCGGAATCGCCGCCGGTGTCTACCTGACCAAGGCCGGGCTGCACGATTTCACCATCTTCGAGAAGTCCGCCGGTCTCGGCGGCACGTGGCGGGACAATACCTACCCCGGCGCCGAAGTCGACGTCCACTCCCAGCTCTACTCGTACTCCTTCCGGCCTCATGACTGGACGCGAACCCACGCACGCCAGGCCGAACTTCAGCAGTACCTGGAAGACGTAGTCTCCGAATACGGACTCCGATCCCATTTCCGATTCGACACCGCCGTCGACGAAATCTCCTGGGACAGCACCGCCAGCAGCTACCAGCTGAGGACCAAAGACGGTGCAATGTATACCTTTCGCGCAGTGATCAGCGCGGTCGGCATGCTCAACATCCCGAACTACCCCACCTGGCCGGGACTGGACGAATTTGCGGGACCCAAGCTTCACACAGCTCGATGGCAACCGATCGACATCGCCGGCAAGAAAGTGGCGGTGGTGGGAACCGGGTCCAGCGCAGTTCAGGTCGTTCCGGCGATCGCCGGAGTCGCCCAGCGAGTGAAGCTCTTTCAGCGAGAGCCCGGCTGGATCGTGCCAAAGCCCGATCGAGACCTTTCCGAGGACGAACGTGCGCGGCTGCGGCGGCCGAGGGCTCGGCGCCGCGAGCGGCTGCGTCAGTTCTGGCTCATCGAGATCGGCCAAATGTTCGGCTCGTTGCACCGCCCCGGCACCAAGATCAATACGGCCGCCGAAAATCGCTGCCGCGCTTATATTTCAAAAGTCTTCGCGGATCGTCCCGACTTGGCTGAGGCGGTCACTCCCAAATACCCTTTCCCGGGCAAACGCCCGGTGCTGACCAAGGATTTCTACCCCGCGCTGCTGCGTGAAGACGTCGAGCTGGTGCCGTACGCCGTTCAATCCGTCACCGCCGGTGGCGTTGTCGATGCGCGGGGCGTCGAGCATCCTGCCGACGTACTGGTCATGGCGACCGGTTTTCAACCAGCCAATTATCTCGCGTCCTACCGCGTGATCGGGCGCACCGGTAGGACGCTGCACGAGTTTTGGGACGGTGAACCACAAGCGTTTGCCGGCATCATGGTCCCCGAGTTTCCAAACTTCTACATCCTTTACGGCCCCAACACCAACGGTGGCGAAATCGTCTCCGCTTTGCAGCGGCAAGCCGAGTTCGCAGTGCAATCCATCAAGCGTTTGCGCGACGAAACTGTGGCACACATCGAAGTCCGGCCCTCGTTCTACCGACGATATAACCAATGGATCCAGAGTTCGATGTCCAAGACGGCGTGGGTGCGGTCGAACAACTACTACAAGTCACCGTCCGGACGGGTCGTCACCCAATGGCCTTACGGTGCAGTCATTTACCGAACGGTGACCAAGCTGCTGCGACGGCCCTCGGAAAGGGTGATCCGGCGCTCAGCGCCAATCCCCAGCCGATTGGAGTCAGTGAGTACGCGAGAGGTAGGGCAGACCCATGCATGACGTTGTGATTCGCGGAGGAAAGGTGGCAGACGGCACCGGCGAGGCCGCGTACACCGCCGACGTCGCCGTGACGGACGGTCGCATCGTCGAAGTCGGACGAGTCAGCGGTTCGGCGCGGCGCACCATCGACGCCGACGGCCTGCTCGTCACACCGGGCTTTGTCGACATCCACACTCATTACGACGGCCAGGCCACGTGGGACCCGCATCTGACGCCGTCGTGCTGGCACGGCGTCACGACCGCAATCCTGGGCAACTGCGGCGTCGGCTTCGCGCCGGTTGCAGCACCGGATCGGCAACGACTCGTCGAGCTCATGGAGGGTGTCGAAGACATCCCGGGAACGGCTCTCTACGAAGGAATTCAGTGGGATTGGGAGTCTTTCCCCGAATACCTGGACGCGCTCGAACGCGCGCCACACGCCCTGGATATCGGTGCACAGGTGCCACACGCCGCCGTCCGTGCCTACGTGATGGGCGAACGCGCGCTCGAGGATGCGACCCCTGACGACATCGACGCAATGACCAGAATCGTGGCCGAATCCCTCGCGGCCGGCGCGGTGGGCTTCTCGACCGGCCGGACCCAGGGACATCGCGACGTACACGGCAATCCTGTCCCCGGGACCTTCGCGGCCGAGGAGGAACTCGAGGCGCTGTACGCCACAATGGCCGCGGCCGGACGAGGCGTCTTCGAAGTGGTTCCAGCCGGCGTCGGTGGCGTCGAAGGCCTCGATCCCGAGGGCGCTTTGGACGGTGAGCTCGAATGGATTGTGCGGCTTGGCCAGTCGGCACCCGTGCCACTCACATTTCTGATCATGCAACCGACCTTCCAACCGGATTCCTGGCGGCCTCACCTCAAGGCCACCCATGAGGCGAACGCCAACGGCGCCAACATCCGCCCGCAGATCGGCAGCCGATGCTTCAGCGCGCTGGTCGGTCACCAATCGCGACTGAATCCGTTCAAGTACACAGAGGCCTACCAACGGATCTCGCACCTACCGCTTTCCGAGCTGATCGTGCAACTGCGTCAGCCACAGATCCGCGAGGCCATCCTCAGCCAGGCCCCACAGGCCAACAAAGCGTCGACCTCGCTGGATCGGATGTCACGCCAGGTCTTCGAGCGCCTCTTTCCCCTTGGCGACACTCTTGACTACGAGCCGACCGCCGACAAGAGCGTAGCCGCGATCGCACGCCAGAACGATCGCGACCCCTGGCACGTCACCTACGATCTCATGCTCGGCAGCGAAGGACGTGACTTCCTGCTGTTTCCGTTGCTCAATTACGGAAAGGGCTCGTACGACGGGCTTTACGACATGATGAGCGACCCGCTGACGGTGCAGGGCCTCGGCGACGGCGGGGCGCACTCATCGATCGTTTGCGACGCCAGCATGACAACGTACTTGCTGACGTACTGGACACGCGACCGATCTCGTGGGCCGCGACTGCCGCTCGAATACGCTGTGCGAAGGCTGACGAGCGACGGAGCAGATCTCTACGGTCTGCACGACCGCGGCCGCATTCGTGCCGGCCTGCGCGCCGACCTCAACGTCATCGACTACCAAAACCTGGCACTCGTGCATCCCGAAAGGGTCACCGACCTGCCCGGCGGCGCGGGCCGACTGGTTCAGAGGTCCAACGGTTACATCGCCACCCTGGTGGCAGGCGACATCGTCGTGGAGGGCGGCGAGCTGACCGACGCCCGTCCGGGGCGATTGATCCGCTCGGGCCGCTAGCTCCTTCGCCGCAACGTGCAACCGAAGTCGAGCGGAGAGATCACGGTGTTGGTCAGGTACTACCGGCGGGCGACGTCATCGAACATCGACGCAACATCCCGGCGGATTCAGTTCCGCGCGACTCACGACGAAGGGAATGCTCGCCCTTTCATCGCGCGCCGACGAAGTCGCGGAAGTCCTGCGGAACATCGTTTGTTGCGACCTTCGTCAAGAAGTCGGGCGTGATCGCGGCGCTGTAAGTTTCCTCGCCGATGATGAAACCGTCGGCATCGAACGGCCAGACGATCAGCATGCGCAGCGTCAGCAGGTAGAAGCCGTCTTCGTCGTCGACGGGAAAACCCCTCGACGCCGCGTCCGCACCGTAGTAGAGCGAACGGAAATAGCCTTCGGTGACGATCGCGTCGTCATCGACGACGATGCGGTCCATGTCGAACTCCAGGCACCACTGGCCGCCTTTGACGATCGTCTCTTCGTAGAAGCTCCGAACCGCTTGCCGTCCAACCGGACTCATGTCCGCGGGCGCTCCCCAAGCCACGTATCGCGGGTTTGCGGTCAGGCTCGACATCACCAGATCCAGGTCGAGCCTCGCCTCGCCCATAGCGTGGTCCAGTAACCGCTCGAGCATCAGCAGATGCCGCGGATTGGTGGTCTTCGCGATCCGTTCTTCGATAAGCCGGAACGTCTTGGTCGGATCGATCAGCTCGGTCATGTGCGTCCTTCCCGCGGTGACCTGCGATGTTGCCATGCCTACGGGAGAAGCTCAGGCTTTCATCCCACTGGGTGAGAGCCCCGCCGAAGTGAGGTAGTCGGCTACGCATGTGCTGGGTTGTTTCGCCGCTGACACTCGGTTGTGCAAGTACTTCATCGACGACCTACGGGGCACACCATGACCATCACGGTTGACGCGTCGACCTGCCAGAGCGTCTTCGAGGCGGACCTGCCGTTCATCGACTACGAGCACTGCCAAGGCCTCGAGGAAGCCCACCAGATCATCCGCCACGCGCGACGACAGGCGCCGATCGCCATGGGCCCGCACGGGCCGGAGCTGCTGACCTATGAGCTGGTGCGAACGGTGCTGCGCGACACGCGATTCCGCGTACCCCAGGGCATGTTCCTGGCCTCCCAGGGCATCACCGTCGGCCCACTGTGGGAGCGCGTCGCCACGAACCTGATCAGTCTCGACGGGGCCGAACACCACCGGCTGCGCCGCCTGGTGTCCAAAGCCTTCACCCCGCGCGCCACCGCGCGGCTGCGCACGACGATCGTCGAGGTGATCACCGAACTGGTCAACCACCACACCACAACTGGGCGCTGCGAGGTGGTCGGCGATATTGCCCGCCAGTACCCCATCCCGGTGATCTGCGCTCTGCTGGGCGCCCCGGCGCGGGATTGGAAGCTGTTCTCGGAATGGACGGACTACATCTTCAAGGCCTTCAGCTGGGAGGTCGCCGCCCACCAGCGAACCATCCTGGCCGCGTGGGACGAACTCGACGCCTACATCGACGACATGGTCGCGCAGCGACGACACACGCTGACCGACGACCTGCTCTCCGACCTGATCCGCGCCGAGGACGACGGCGATCACCTCAACGCCGACGAGCTCCGGATGCTGGCCGCGGGCCTCCTGATGGCCGGCACCGACACCACACGCAGCCAGCTGGCCGCCTCCGTGCACGCGCTGTGTGACCGGCCCGAGCAATGGGCGTTGCTGGCCGCGCATCCCAAACTCGCAAGCAACGCAGTCGAAGAGACGATGCGCCATTCACCGATCGCCGGGGCGACGCTGCGCACCGCACTCGAAGACGTCGAAATCGCCGGGGTGGTAATCCCGGCCGGCACCCTCGTCGTCGCCAACACCGCCGCCGCCAACCGCGATCCCGACGTCTATGACGACCCCGACCGGCTCGACATCACCCGCACGGGGATCCCGCCGATGCAGACGTTCGGCGCCGGCATGCACTATTGCCTTGGCGCCAACCTGGCCAGACTCGAACTCGCCGAAGCCCTCGCAGTCATGACGCAGCGGATGCCCAACGCCCGCCGCGCCGGCCCCGCCCCATGGAAGCCGCTCACCGGGCTGAGCGGGCCGAGCACGTTGCCGATCGAATTCGACCCCGGACACTGACCGCGGGCTACTCGCCCTGCGCGTACCGCTTGGCGAACATCCGCCTGCGGGTGAACGGCGACAGCACCGCCTCGTAGTGGCCGAGCAACTCGTCGCAGATGACCGGCCAGCTGCGGCCGAGCACACTGCGGCGGGCGGCCGCCGAGTAGCGGGACCGTTCGGCGATCAGGTGCGCTACCGCGTCGGGCAGCCGGGACTCGAACTCGTCGACGGCCAACAACAGACCGGTGCGCCACGGTGTGACGAGGTCGCGTGGGCCGCCGGCGTCGGGGGCGATCACCGGCAACCCCGACGCCAGCGCTTCCTGCACGACCTGACAGAACGTCTCGTGCTCACCGGGATGCACGAACACGTCCATGCTGGCGTACGCCGCGGCGAGGTCGTCGCCGTACAGCGCGCCCGTGAAAACCGCTGCCGGCATTGCCGATTGCAGCTGCCTGCGGTCGACGCCGTCGCCCACCACCACGAGCTGCACCGCGTCGTCGTCGGCCAGCCCGACGAGACGTTCGACGTGTTTCTCGGGCGCGAGCCGGCCCACGAACCCGACGACCGGCTTGCCCAGCGGCGACCACTGATGCCGCAGCGCCTCGTTGCGGGCGGACGGCGCGAACCGCAGCACGTCGACACCGCGGGCCCACCGGTGTACTCGCGGAAAGTGATGGGCAACAAGTGATTCCATGGTCACACTGGACGGCGCGAGGGTGCGGTCGGCGAGGCCGTGCAGATGGCGGAACCACGCCCAGGCGGCTCGCGCGGTCATCGGGATGCCGTAGCTCGCCGCGAAGCCCGGGACGTCGGTCTGATACACCGCGACCGTCGGCACCCCCAGCCAGCGGGCCGCCCGCACCCCGCCGTAGCCCAGCAGCGCCGGCGACGCCAGATGCACCACGTCGGGATCGAACCCACGCAATACCTTCACCAGCCGCGGCGTGGGCACCCCGAGCGGCAGGGAAGTCACCTTGGGGAACATCCGAGACGGCACCCGGTGCACGCGGATCTCGTCGTAGATGCGATCCGCCCGGGGCTGCCCGGGAGGCGTGTCGGGGGCGATGACCAATGCCTCATGACCCGTCCGGCGCAGATGCTCGAGCACCCGGATCACCGAGTTGCTGACACCGTTGACCTCGGGGAGGAAAGATTCCGCGACGATGGCAACGCGCACGTCACCACCGTGTCAGCACCGGCTGTCGACAAGGTTGCCTACGGGCATACGTCACGCGAAATTTGCAGGTCCGACGCTTTCGGCGGCCGGGCTCTCGGGCGCCCCACGGGGTCCGTCGCGGCGGTCGAGCCAGTTGTCCAGCAGGGCCAGCGCGATCAGGATCGCCGCCGCGCCCACCCAGCCCACCACCGCGATGGACCCGGCCGGGATGATTGCCAGCCCGGCATTGCGATGCTGCACGCGCACCAGGTTCGGATCGTTCTTGTTGTACTCGACGTAGATCCGCATCCCGGTGGCCAAATGGGACGGATAGAGCACCCCGAGTTCGGGACGGTAGGTGACCCGCTCGGGGGTGACGAATTCGATGGTCGAACGGCGCGGTCCGGCGCTGAGCACCTCCGCCTGCGCGACCCCCATGTTGCGGGTGATCGCGATGTCGTCGCGCCACGCGCCGGCCACCAGCAGCAGCGACTGCAAGGTAACCAGCGCGGCGACGATCAGCACCGAAATTCTGGCCCACCGCAAGACAATCCTGGCCCGCGTCTTCGGCGGCTCGTCACTGCGACCATGAATCAGTATGTGCAGCAGAACTTTTGGAGATATCGCCATCTACACGCGCCTCACAGCGCGGCCCTGATGGCGGCGTGCAACTGCCGCAGCGACGACCGGTCGGCCTTGACTTCAAGCACCCGCATTCCGGCTCCGGGTTCGTCGAGCGCCGTGGGCAATTCGCCCACCTCGATCTGCCGGCTCTCGACGTGGTAGGCGCGGCACAGCGCGCCGACGTCGACGTCGTGCGGTGTGCCGAAGATTCGGGACGACACGTCGGAGAACCGCGGGTCGCCCTGTTCGAGCAGTTCGAAGATGCCGCCGCCGTTGTCGTTGGAGACGACGATCGTCAGGCGGCGCGGGGTGGGTTCGGTGGGGCCGATGAGCAACCCGGAGCTGTCGTGCACGAAGGTCAGGTCACCGATCAGCGCGACGGTGCGCGCCGGGCCGTTGGGCCCGCCCTCGCGTTCGTGTGCGAGAGCCGCCCCGATCGCGGTGGAGACCGTCCCGTCGATCCCCGCGACGCCGCGGTTGGACCGCACCCGGATGGCGCGGGTGTCCAGGCCGACCAGCGCCGCGTCGCGCACCGGGTTCGAGGCGCCGAGCACCAGCTGGTCGCCGGGTGCCAGCGCATCGGCGACGGCCGCCGCGACGTGCAGGCCGGTGGTCAGCGGGTGGGCCTCGAGCTGGCTGCGGACGGCGGCGAGGGCACTCTGGTGGCTCTGCGCACAGCGGTGCAGCCACGCCGGGTTCGGTGCGCCGGTCGTGACCGCGCGGGTCCCGGTGGCCTGCGAATTGCCCGAAACGTCCGGCCAGCGCGGCCCCGTGGTGAGCGCGAATACCGGCACCTGCGGGTCGGCCAGCAACGCGGACACGGGCCGGTGCAGGGTGGGGCGGCCGAGCATGATCACCTGATTGGGCCGCAGCATGGGCAGCGCCAGCGGGTGCAGCGGATTGGCCGGGGCGGGTGCCGTCGGCTCGGCGACGGTCGGCAGCTGCGCCAGGTTGGGCTGCACACCCGCGCCATGCCCCGCGATGACGACCGTGTCGGGTGACAGGTCGATGTCCAGCGGCTGGTCGAAGCTGACCGGCGGGGTGTAGGTCCACGGCCGCCCGCCCGCGCGGCCCTGCGGCGTCACCGGGCCGTCCGGCTCGGGATCGGGCACCAGGGGTTCGCGCAGCGGGATGTCGAATTGCACGGGACCGGCGTTGGCGGTTCGGGATCCGGTGGCGGCCACCAGCACCCGGCAGGTCGCCGATCGCCAGGTCGCGTTGAGGGAGTCCAGCCGCTCGGGGGCGTCCTCGGCCAGGCCAAGGCTGATGGTGGCCCGCACCTGCGTGCCGAAGTAACCCAATTGCTCCATCGTCTGGTTGGCCCCGGTGCCCAGCAGCTCGTAGGGCCGATTCGCCGACAGCACGATCAGCGGCACCCGGGCGTAGTTGGCCTCGATCACCGCCGGGCCGAGGTTGGCGACGGCCGTGCCCGACGTCATGGCGACACAGACCGGCGCGCCGGCCGCGATGGCCAGGCCGATGGCCAGATAGCCGGCGGTACGCTCGTCGATGCGAACGTGCAGGCGGATGCAGCCGGTCCGGTCGGCGTCGTGCAGGGCGAAGGCCAGCGGGGCGTTCCGCGAACCGGGGCAAAGCACCACGTCGCGCACGCCGCCGCGAATCAGCTCGTCAACGACGACGCGGGCCTGGGTCGTCGAGGGGTTCACTCCTACAGGGTGTCACAGCCCGCTGACGATGCCCGCCGCGCAGCGGCGGGAGGAGGAAGCGGGCAATCCGGCCAAGCCCGCTGACGATGCCCGCCGCGCAGCGGCGACCCTCAGCCCTTGGTCTCGGCGAAGAACTTGAGCATGGCGGCGTTGACGGCGTCTGGTCGTTCGAAGAAGCCGAGGTGGCCGGCGTCGGGTATCTGCATGTAACGGCCATTGGGCAACGCGTCGGCAACCTCGCGGCCCAAGTGCGGCGGGGTGAGCACGTCGTCGGAGAAGCCGAGCACCAGGACGGGGGTCGCGATGCTGCGGTAGGCGGTCAGCCGGCTTGTGTAGGGCGCGATATCGAGCTGCGTGCGCATGCCCGGGGTGGGCTTGACCGGCCAGGTGGAAAACATCGCGATCCAGTCGGCAACCGCGGAGTCATCGTTGAGCGTCTTGCGGGAAAAGTTCTCCAGCAGGCGAATTTTGGCGTCGTACGCGGCCGGCAGCACGATGCCGGCGTCGGCAATTTCGGCCTCGGCGTCGCGGAAGAACTCCCGCGCCCGGTCCATCCTGCCCCGCGTGCCCATCAGCACCGCCGAGCTGACCAGCTCGGGCCGGGCGAGCATCAGTTCCTGGGCGATGAACGCGCCCATCGACATCCCGACGACGCGGGCCGGGGCCGCATCCAGGCCCTCGATCAGCGCCGCGGTGTCGGCGACCATGGTCTGCGTCGAGAATCCCCCGGCGTTCTCCGTCGCACCGATGCCCCGGTTGTCGAAGGTGATGACGCGGTATCCGGCCGCCATGAACGCGGGGACTTGATAAGGGTGCCAGGTTCGTCCCGCGCCGCCGTGGCCGGCGATAAATACCACGGGCTCACCGGAGCCGCGGTCGTCGTAAGCCAGGTTGATCACCCGGACGACGGTACAAGCAACCGATGACAGGCCTTGACCCGGTCGATCCACCACTGTCGCCGCTCCGGCGCGGCGCGCAGCGAGTGCAGCCGCTCCGGGTCGGGCGTGACCGGTCCCACCGCCAGGGCGCCGTCGACGGGCGCGGCGACGTCGGCCACATCCTCCAGGAACAGACCGCCGGTGCCCAGGCCGCAGGCGTGCCGCAGCACCGGCAGGGCGGCCGCGGCGGTCAGTCCGGCGGCGATGCCCACCGCCGAATCCAGCGCGCTGGAGACCACCACCGGGATGTCGATCTGCGCGGCGATCTCGAGCATGGCCGAAATCCCGCCCAGCGGAGCCACTTTGAGCACCGCGATATCGGCCGCGCGCGCGCGGACCACGGCCAGCGGGTCGTCGGCCTTGCGGATGCTCTCGTCGGCGGCGATCGGCACGGCGGGCATGCCCGGGTGGCGGCGTAGCTGCGCGAGCTCGTCGACCCCTGCGCAGGGCTGCTCGAGGTACTCCAGCGGCCCGTCGGCGGTCAGGGCGGCCGCGGCCCGCACGGCCTCCGCCACGCTCCAGCCGCCGTTGGCGTCCACGCGCACGACCGGAACCAGTTCGCGCACGGCGTTGACCCGTGCGACGTCATCGGCCAGCGTCTGCCCCGGCTCGGCCACCTTCACCTTGGCCGTGCCGGCCCCCGGGAAGCGGGCCAGCACCTCGCCCACCTGCGCGGCGGGCACCGCCGGCACGGTCGCGTTGATCGGGACGCGGTCGCGGCGCGCCGGCGGTGGCTCCCGGTAGGCGGCCTCGATGCCCGACGCCAGCCAGTGCGCCGCCTCGCGCGGTCCGTATTCGGCGAAGGCCCCGAATTCGCCCCACCCGGCCGGCCCGTCGATCAGCACGACCTCGCGGGTGGTGATGCCGCGGAACCGCACCCGCATCGGAAGCGCCACCACGTACAGCCGGTCCAGCAGGTCCTCCAGTCGAGGTAGGCGCGCCGGCATCACGCGCCGTGCACCTGGCGGCCCGCCAGATACGTCGCCTGCACCTGCAGGTCGGCGATCTTTTCGGGCGGCACGGTTCGCGGATCGGCGGAGAGCACCACCAGGTCGGCGTACTTGCCGACCTCCAGCGAGCCGACCACGTCGTCGGAGAACAGCTGCCAGGCCGCGTCGAGGGTCTGCGCGCGGATCGCCTGCTCGACGGTCAGGCGCTCCTCGGGTCCGAGCACCCGGCCGCTCGGCGCCGTGCGGGTCACGGCCACGCTGATGTTGCGCAGCGGTTCCTCGGGCGTGACGGGCGGGTCGTTGTGCAGCGAGATGCGCATCCCGGTCTTGACGGCGGAACCTGCCGGCATCCAACGGCTTCCGCGTTCCTCGCCGAACAGGCCGTCGACGATGACGTCACCCCAGTAGTGGATCTGGTCGACGAAGATGCTGCACGTCACCCCGAGGTCGTGGGCGCGGCGCAGCTGCTCGGGCCGGATGGCGCCGACGTGCTCGAGCCTCAAGCGATGATCGGGCCGCGGGTGGCGCCGCAGGGCCTCCTCGTACACGTCGAGGATGGTGTCCACGCCCGCGTCGCCCTGCACGTGGCACGCCATCGGCCAGCCCTGCGGGAAGTACGCGCCGACGATTTCGTGCAGCTGCTCGGCGGTGTAGTTGGCGCAGCCACAGGAGCCCGGCACGACGCCGATGATCCGGGTGGCCTCGGTGTCCAGATACGGAAAGGAGAGGTCGATGTTGCCGATCCAGGGCGAACCGTCGACCCAGATCTTGATGCCGACCTGCCGCAGGAGGTCGTCGCCCTGCCCGGGTGAGGCGGCGGTGGACATCTGCGGGTTGGAGATCTCGTAGGTGCGCAGCCGGACCGTGAGCTGATCGCGCAGTTGCTCGACCACCGGCCGGAAGTTCGGATCGAAGGCCATTTCCGAGCAGGTCGTCAGGCCGGCGCGGTTGAGCCGGGCGCATTCGGCGAGCAACATCTGCGGGTAATCGGCGAAGTCGATGGCACCACCCAACAGCGGAAACACCGCGCCGGTCTCCTCGGCGGTGCCGTCGAGCTCACCGCTGGCGTCGCGACCGTACTTGGCGCCCTTGGGATCCGGGGTGTCACGGTTCAGACCATGCAACGTGGCGGCGCACGAATTGAAGTACGCCTTATGCCCGGAGTTGTGGATGATCACCAGCGGGCTGTCGGGTGCGATGCCGTCGAGCCAGCTCAGCGTGGGTTCCGGAAGGCCGTTCTGCAGCAGCGGATCCCAGCCGTTGAGGTAGGCGCCGTCGGATCCCCGCCGGGCGACCTCCCGGTGGATCGCCGCGACGACGTCGTCGGCGCCGCGCATGGTGACCGGCCGGATATCGACGAGGCGGTCCGACAGCGCGACGGCCTCCATCAACGGATGCCCGTGCGCCTCAACGAATCCCGGCATGACGCAGCCGTCACCAACGTCGATGGTCCGGGTTTTTGGACCGATGAAGCCGGCGACCTCGGCACGGGTTCCGACGGCGACGATGCGGCCGTCGGCCACGGCGAGCGCCTCGGCGGTGGGCCGGGCCTCGTCGACGGTCAGGACGGTTCCGGTCACGACGAGAGCAGCGTCCATCAGTCGAACTTACAAGCTCGTCAAACGGCGCCACCATAAGCGCCGTGGCCGAGGGCGCGCCCGAGCCGAATTGCAACACGTTCTAGTCTTGCCGGATGAGTCACGCCGGCAACGATGCAGGGCGAAAAGATGAGGAGAAGTGGCCACATGAGTGACGAGTTGCTGCGCCATCCGACCCACAACGGGCACCTCCTGGTAGGCGCGCTCAAGCGCCACAAGGACAAGCCCGTGCTCTTCCTCGGCGACACCACGCTGACCGGTGGTCAGCTTGCCGAACGGATCAGCCAGTACACCCAGGCATTCGAGGCGCTGGGCGCCGGCACCGGCGTCACCGTGGGGCTGCTGTCGCTGAACCGGCCCGAGGTGCTGATGATCCTGGGGGCCAGCCAGACGCAGGGCTACCGTCGCACCGCCCTGCACCCGCTGGGCTCGCTGGACGACCACGCCTACGTGCTGTCCGACTGCGGTGCCAGCTCGCTGATCGTCGACCCCAACCCGGCGTTCGTCGAGCGCGCCCTGGGGCTGCTGGAGAAGGTCGACTCGCTCAAGCAGATCCTCACCATCGGCCCGGTGCCCGAGGCGTTGCGCGGTGTGGCGGTCGACCTGTCGGCCGAGGCGGCCAAATACGAGCCCAAGCCGCTGGTGGTCGCCGAGCTGCCGTCGGACCACATCGGTGGCATGGCCTACACGGGCGGCACCACCGGCAAGCCCAAAGGCGTGATGGGCACCACCGGCAACATCGCTGCGATGACCCAGATCCAGCTCGCCGAATGGGAGTGGCCGGAGAGCCCGCGGTTCTTGATGTGCACCCCGCTGTCGCACGCCGGCGCGGCGTTCTTCACGCCGACGGTAGTGAAGGGCGGCGAGATGGTGGTGCTGAGCAAGTTCGACCCCGCCGAGGTGCTGAAAACCATTGAGGAGCAGCGTATTACGGCCACCATGCTGGTGCCGTCGATGCTCTACGCGTTGATGGACCACCCCGATTCGCACACCCGCGACCTCTCGTCGCTGGAGACCGTCTACTACGGCGCCTCGGCGATGAACCCGGTGCGGCTGGCCGAGGCGATCCGCCGCTTCGGCCCGATTTTCGCCCAGTACTACGGCCAGTCTGAAGCGCCGATGGCGATCACCTACCTGGCGAAGGGCGACCACGACGAGAAGCGGTTGACCTCGTGCGGGCGCCCGACGCTGTTCGCGCGGGTCGCGCTGCTGGGCGAGGACGGCAAGCCGGTGCCACAGGGCGAGCCCGGCGAGATCTGCGTCAGCGGGCCGCTGCTGGCCGGCGGCTACTGGAATCTGCCGGAGGCGACGGCCGAGACGTTTAAAGACGGCTGGCTGCACACCGGAGACATGGCCCGCGAGGACGAAGACGGCTTCTACTTCATCGTCGACCGGGTCAAGGACATGATCGTCACCGGTGGCTTCAACGTATTTCCGCGCGAGGTCGAGGACGTCATCGCCGAGCACGCGGCCGTCGCGCAGGTGTGCGTGGTGGGCACCCCGGACGACAAGTGGGGCGAGGCCGTCACCGCTGTGGTGGTCCTGCGCTCCGACGCCCCGCGTGACGACGCCGCGATCGAGTCCATGACCGCCGAGATCCAGGCCGCGGTCAAGGAGCGCAAAGGTTCCGTGCAGTCGCCCAAGCGGATCGAGATCGTCGACGCGCTGCCATTGACCGGGCTGGGCAAGCCGGACAAGAAGGCGGTGCGGGCGCGGTTCTGGGAGGGTGCGGCCCGCTCGGTGGGCTGAGGTTTGCCGTTCGCGAGCGCCACTCTGATGTGACGCTCGGCGGCCAGCGTCACTCTGGTGTGACGCTCGGCGGCGCCCACGACCTGACTACTGTGGCAGGCATGGCAAATGCTGACGGGCTCAAGCCGCCCTGGTGGCTGAAGCCGGCGAACAAAGTGTTCATCCAGCTGTCGCGGCTCGGCCTGAGCTTCGGCGGTGAGAGCCCGGTTGTGTTGACGGTGCCGGGCCGCAAGTCGGGCACACCGCGGTCGACGCCGGTGACACCGATGACGGTGGACGGCAAACGCTATGTGGTGGGCGGCTTTCCGGGCGCGGACTGGATCCGCAACGTCCGCGCCGCCGAGCAGGTGACCCTGACCCGCGGCCGGCACTCCGAGCGAGTGCGGATGGTGGAGTTGCCCCCCGACGCGGCGCGGCCGTTCCTGCGGGCGTTTCCAACCGAGGTGCCGACCGGCGTCGGCTTCATGAAACGCTCGGGGTTGGTCAAGGACGGACGCCCCGAAGAGTTCGAGGCGCTGGCCGGCGTGTGTCCGGTGTTCCGGCTGGACCCGGCATAGGAGTTCGAAAACATTGAGTGACAACCCCTTTGATGCGCAGGCCTGGCGGCCCGTGGACGGGTTCGGCGACCTGACCGACATCACCTATCACCGGCACGCCGACGAAGCCACGGTACGGGTGGCGTTCGACCGGCCCGAGGTGCGCAACGCGTTCCGCCCGCACACCGTCGACGAGCTCTACCGGGTGCTCGACCACGCCCGGATGTCCCCCGACGTCGGCGTGGTGCTGCTGACCGGCAACGGTCCATCGCCCAAGGACGGCGGCTGGGCGTTCTGCTCCGGTGGGGATCAGCGCATCCGCGGCCGCAGCGGCTATCAGTACGCGAGCGGCGACACCTCCGACACCGTCGACACCGCCCGCGCCGGTCGGCTCCACATCCTCGAGGTCCAGCGGCTGATCCGCTTCATGCCCAAGGTGGTCATCTGTCTGGTCAACGGTTGGGCGGCCGGCGGGGGGCACAGCCTGCACGCGGTCTGCGACCTCACCCTGGCCAGCCGTGAACACGCCCGCTTCAAACAGACCGATGCCGACGTGGGCAGCTTCGACGGCGGCTACGGCAGCGCGTACCTGGCGCGACAGGTCGGCCAGAAATTCGCCCGCGAGATCTTCTTCCTGGGCCGCCCCTACACCGCCGAGCAGATGCACCACATGGGAGCCGTGAACGCCGTCGTCGACCACGCCGACCTGGAATCGGAAGGCATCCAGTGGGCGCGCGAGATCAACGCCAAATCGCCGCAGGCACAACGCATGCTGAAGTTCGCGTTCAACCTGCTCGACGACGGCCTGGTGGGCCAGCAGCTGTTCGCGGGCGAGGCCACCCGGCTGGCCTATATGACCGACGAGGCGGTCGAGGGCCGCGACGCCTTCCTGGAAAAGCGAGATCCTGACTGGAGCCGGTTCCCCCGCTACTTCTAGCGCCGGGCGCGCCGGGGGCGCCGCTCGGCGGCCAACGTCGCGCTGGCGTGACGCTCAGCGGCCAACGTCGCGCTGGCGTGACGCTCGTGGCAGTCGACGCCACGCCTAGACTCGCGTCACGTGAGCAAGAGTCCCCTTCGCCGGATCGCCGACCAGCTGGTGCTGGCGACCATGCGACCTCCCATGGCGCCGCAAGTACTGGTCAACCGTCCGCTGATCAAGCCGATCGAGTTGGCCGGCAAGCGCATCCTGCTCACCGGGGCATCGTCGGGGATCGGCGAGGCCGCGGCCGAACAGTTCGCCCGCGCAGGCGCCACGGTGGCGGTGGTCGCCCGCCGCCAGGATCTGCTGGATGCGCTGGCCGAGCGGATCACCGCCGCAGGCGGCGACGCGCTGTCGCTGCCGTGCGACGTCTCGGACATGGACGCCGTCGACGCGCTGGTCGCCGACGTCGAAAAGCGTCTCGGCGGAATCGACATCCTGATCAACAACGCCGGCCGGTCCATCCGCCGGCCGCTGGCCGAATCGCTGGAACGCTGGCACGACGTCGAGCGGACCATGGTGCTCAACTACTACGCGCCGCTGCGGCTGGTCCGCGGGCTGGCGCCCGGAATGCTCGAGCGTGGCGACGGCCACATCATCAACGTGTCGACCTGGGGGGTGATGTCGGAGGCCTCGCCGCTGTTCTCGGTGTACAACGCGTCGAAGGCCGCGCTGTCGACGGTGAGCCGGGTCATCGAAACCGAATGGGGCAGCAAGGGGGTGCATTCGACCACGCTGTACTACCCGCTGGTCGCCACCCCGATGATCGCGCCGACGAAGGCCTACGAGGGAGTCGCCGCACTGACGCCGGAGGAGGCCGGCGAGTGGATGCTCACCGCGGCGCGCACCCGGCCGGTGCGGATCGCACCGCGGATCGCGATCGCCGGCCGGGCGCTGGACATCCTGGGCCCGCGCTGGGTCAACGCCGTCATGCAGCGCCAGAGCATCCAGCCCAACCGCAACACCGACGGCTGACGGGGCCGCGCCGAATGCGCACTGTGATAGACACGACGCTATGGAGATCCTGGCCAGTCGGATGCTGCTCCGGCCGGCGGACTATCAGCAGTCGCTGACCTTCTACCGGGATCAGATCGGCCTGGCGATCGCCCGCGAATACGGGGGAGGCACAGTGTTTTTCGCGGGGCAGTCGCTGCTTGAACTCGCGGGTTACGGCTCCCCGGACCACTCCCGCGGCCCCTTCCCTGGCGCGCTGTGGCTACAGGTCCGCAACATCGAGGCAACCCAGACCGAGCTGCGCGGCCGCGGAGTGTCGATCGCGCGCGAGGCTCGCCGGGAACCGTGGGGCCTGCACGAAATGCATGTGATCGACCCCGACGGAATCACGCTGATCTTCCTCGAAATCCCGCCCGACCACCCGTTACGGCGTGACACCCGAGGTGAACAACAGGGAAACGCCGGTTAACTGAAAGGTAACATCTGGCGACGAGTCAAGGTATACCCGCGTTTCGACTGCCTCAGCATTCGACAATGGAAACCTCCAACCACCAGAATCAGGCGCTGTGAACATCCAATTGTTCCTCTTGATCATCGTCGTAATCACGGCATTAGCTTTCGATTTCACCAACGGCTTCCATGACACGGGCAACGCGATGGCGACCTCGATCGCCAGTGGTGCACTCAAGCCCAAAACCGCGGTCGCGCTGTCCGCGGTGCTGAACCTCGCGGGTGCTTTCATGTCCACCGCCGTCGCCGCGACGATCGCCAAAGGTTTGATCGACGGGCACATCGTGACGCTGGAACTGGTTTTCGCCGGCCTCGTCGGTGGCATCGTCTGGAACCTGCTGACCTGGCTGCTGGGTATCCCCTCGAGTTCGTCGCACGCCCTGATCGGCGGCATCGTCGGCGCCACCATCGCGGCCGTCGGCGCGCACGGGGTGATCTGGAAGGGCGTGGTGTCCAAGGCGATTATCCCGGCCGTCGTGTCGGCGATCCTGGCCATCGTGATCGGGGCGGTGGCGACCTGGCTGGTCTACCGGATCACCCGCGGCATCCCGACCAAGCGCACCGAAGCCGGCTTCCGGTACGGCCAGTGGGGCTCGGCGTCGCTGGTCTCGCTGGCCCACGGCACCAATGACGCGCAGAAGACGATGGGCATCATCTTCCTGGCGCTGATGTCCTACGGTTCGGTCTCCAAGTCCGCGTCCATGCCGCCACTGTGGGTCATCGTCGGCTGCGCCGTGTCGATGGCGCTCGGCACCTATCTTGGCGGCTGGCGGATCATCCGCACCCTGGGCAAGGGATTGGTCGAGATCCAGTCGCCGCAGGGCATGGCAGCCGAATCCTCTTCGGCCGCGGTCATTCTGCTGTCCGCCCACTTCGGCTACGCGCTGTCGACCACCCAGGTCTGCACCGGGTCGGTGCTGGGCAGCGGGCTGGGCAAGCCCGGCGGCGAGGTGCGCTGGGGCGTCGCCGGTCGCATGGGCGTCGCGTGGCTGGTCACGCTGCCGCTGGCCGGGCTGGTCGGCGCGCTCACCTACTGGATCGTGCACCTGATCGGCGGCTACCCGGGCGCCATCGTGGGCTTCGCGCTGCTGATCGCGGTGTCGGCCACCATCTACGTCCGGTCGCGCAAGGTCAAGGTCGACCACCACAACGTCAACGCCGAATGGAAGGGCGACCTGACCACCGGCCTGGACGAGCCCGAAGCAGAGCTCCCGCCCTCGAACCGCGGCGTCACCCTCGGCGGCAGGGCTTCCCGATTCGATTCCGACGACCCGACGATGAAGGCGAACGCTTCATGAGTCACGTCAGCGACTGGTTCAACTACGGGGCCTCGCTCAAGATTTTGCTCTTCGCGATGCTGGCCGGCGCCGCCCTGCCCGGACTGTTTGCCCTCGGGCTGCGATTCCACGCGATCGGCGCCGGACAGGCCGGCACCGAGGGCGGTGCGCCACAGAAGAACCCGGCCCTTTTGGCAGTCGCCTTCGGGATCTACGCGCTGGTGCTCGTGGTCATCGCATTCGCTTTGCTCTACATCTCGCGGGACTTCATCGCCCATCACACCGGCTACCCGTTCCTCGGGGCGAAAGCCAAGTAACATCGGTCAATGCCCACCGAGTTACCGAACCGGACACCGGGGGGAGTCGTCTCAGCGTGAACGGATTCCTGAACTCCATCGTCTCCTGGCTGCGCGCCGGATATCCCGACGGCATCCCGGCGACTGACACCTTCCCGGTGCTTGCGTTACTGGCCCGCCGGCTGTCCAACGACGAGGCCAAGGCGGTGGCCCAGGAGCTCATTCGCCGCGGTGACTTCGACGACGTCGACATCGGCGTGCTGATCACCCAGATCACCGATGAGCTGCCGTCGCCGGCCGACGTCGAGCGGGTACGGGTGCGGTTGGCCGCCCGGGGCTGGCCATTCGAGGACGAAGCCGAGGACCCGGCATAGCCGTACTGCGCGCACTGCACGTCGCGCCGGGCTCGGCGGCCTCGACTCTGCTGCCCGCGCTGGAACGGGTGCTGGATGGGCGCGACCCGGCGCTGGTCGCCTTGTCCACCGGCGCCGGCCGCGAGGCGGAGACGCTGCGGGTGGGTCTGCGTGTCGGGGAGGCCATCGACGACGACGTGGCCCTGGTCGCGGCGACGTCGGGAACCACCGGGGCGTCCAAGGGTGCATTGCTGACCGCCGAAGCCCTCAAGGCCGGCGCGACGGCCACCCATGCCCGCCTCGGCGGGCCGGGCAGTTGGCTGCTCGCGCTGCCGCCCCACCACATCGCGGGCGTGCAGGTTCTGGTGCGCAGTGCGCTCGCGGGCACGGTGCCCGTCGAGATGGATGTGTCCCCTGGATTCGATGTCACCGAATTGCCCGATGCCGTAAGCGCGTTGGGGCCGGGCCGCCGCTACACCTCACTGGTTGCCGCCCAGCTGGCCAAGGCGCTCGGCGACCCGGCCGCCGCGGGCGCCCTCGCCGAACTGGACGCCGTGCTGCTCGGCGGCGGACCCGCGCCGCCACCGGTCCTCGACGCCGCGGCCACGGCGGGCATCGCGGTGGTCCGCACCTACGGGATGAGCGAGACCGCCGGCGGGTGTGTCTACGACGGCATCCCGCTGGACGGAGTGCGGCTGCGCACTGACGACGGGCACATCGTCATCGGTGGCGCGACCCTGGCGAAGGGCTACCGCAACCCGGTGGACCCGGATCCGTTCGCGAAGCCGGGTTGGTTTCGCACCGACGATCTCGGCACCCTCAGCGCCGCGGGCGTGCTGACCGTCGTGGGCCGCGCCGACGACGCGATCAGCACGGGCGGGCTGACGGTGCTGCCGCAGCCGGTCGAGGCGGCGCTGTGCGGTCATCCGGCCGTGAGCGATTGCGCGGTCTTCGGAGTGCCCGACGACCGGCTGGGCCAGCGGGTGGTCGCCGCGATCGTGGTGCGCGACGGGTCCGCCCCGCCGACCCTGGACGCGCTGCGCACACAGGTGACGCGCACCCTGGACGCCACCGCCGCGCCGCGCGAGTTGCACATCGTCGACGCCCTGCCGCACCGCGGCATCGGCAAGGTCGACCGGACGGCGTTGGTGCGCCGGTTCGCCGGCACGAGCGATCAATAGGCTGTTCCTCCGTGAGGATCGCTCGGCGGGAGGCAGCACGCGAAGCGGCGGCGGTCACGGTCGGGGTGGTGCTGGTGGCGGCCGCGTTCGCGCTGCCGCGGATGAACCTGGGCGTACGATCGCGTCTTGACCTCGGCGCCGAGAAGTTCGCCACCCACGCCGACGCCGCGCCGATCTTCGGCGAATGGTTGATCCACGCCGGTTGGGGAACCGGGCCGGCCATCGCTATCGCGATCGCCGTCGTCGCGGCGGGACCAACACTGGCGCAACGCCTTTCGTGGCGGGCAGTGACGCTGGGCAGTTGGGCCACCGCGTGCGGGTGGGCGTTCGCGCTGGCGATGATCGACGGCTGGCAGCGCGGTTTCGCCGGCCGGTTGACCACCCGGGACGAATACCTGTGGCAGGTGCCCGGCATCACCGACATCCCGGCGACGCTGCGCACGTTCGCCGGCCGGATCTTGGACTACCAGCCGAACTCGTGGACGACGCACGTGTCGGGGCATCCGCCCGGTGCGCTGCTGACGTTCGTGTGGCTCGACCGGCTCGGCCTGCACGGCGGCGCCTGGGCCGGGCTGCTGTGCCTGCTGGCCGGCTCGAGCGCGGCGGCCGCGGTGGTGATCGCCGTGCGCGCGCTGGCCGACGAGCCGACCGCGCGGCGCGCGGCGCCGTTCGTCGCCCTGGCGCCGACGGCGATCTGGGTGGCCGTCTCCGCCGACGGATACTTCGCCGGGGTGGCGGCATGGGGCATCGCGCTGTTGGCGGTGGCGGTGCACCGCCCGGTCCGCTTTCCCGCGCTCACGGCCGCGGGCGCGGGCCTGCTGTTGGGCTGGGGTGTGTTCTGCAACTACGGCCTGATGCTGATGGGGTTGCCGGCGTTGGCGGTGCTGGCCTCCGCCCAGCGGCCGGGCAACGGCTGGGCGGCGTGGCGACCGATCCTGCGGGCCCTGGGCCCGGCCGCGCTGGCCGCGATCGCGGTGGCGGTGGCCTTCGCGGTCGCCGGATTCTATTGGTTCGACGGCTATACCCTGGTGCAGCAACGCTATTGGCAGGGCATCGCCAAGCAGCGGCCGTTTCAGTACTGGAGCTGGGCCAATCTGGCGAGCGTCGTGTGCGCGATCGGATTGGGTGGGGTCGCCGGCATCAACCGGGTGTTCGACTGGCCCGCCATCACCCGCCGCTCCGGTTTCCACCTGTTGTTGTTGGGCGTGCTGGCCGCGATCGTGTGCGCAGACCTGAGCATGCTGAGTAAGGCCGAGGTGGAGCGCATCTGGCTGCCGTTCAGCATGTGGCTCACCGCGGCACCCGCACTACTGCCGGCACGGTCACACCGGATCTGGTTGGCGCTCAACGCTATCGGTGCGCTGGCGATCAACACGATCATCCTGACGCACTGGTAGCGAACCGCCCGGCTAAAGGCCGGCCAGCCGGGTGACGCGTGCGAACCGGCTGGTGGGTCCACAGGCGTCGCGCACCACCGCGACGTCGTCGACGAAGTCGACGTCGGCCAGCGTTTCGACGGTGACCACGTCGATTCCGTTGTCGCGCAATGCCTTCAGGGTGAGATCCCCGGTGTCGGGTGCGGACATCGGCACGGTGCGCAGGCACCGCGCCATCGCGGGCTCCGCGACGCCGAGCACCCACCAACCGCCGTCACGCGCCGGCCCGAGCACGGCCGGCGCCTCGAGCAGCCGGCGCGCGCAACCGGCCAACAGATCCGCGCTCACCTGGGGGGTGTCCATGCCGATCTGCAGCACCGGAAGCCCGCCGGCCGCGTCGGCGTGCGCGTTGACGAGCCGGGCCGCGAAATCCGCACCACGCTGGCCGATCACCGTGAACGACGCGAGCCGCCGGCGGATTTCGGCGGAGTTCGCCGCGGCATCCAGGTCGCCGGTGAGGGCCACCACCCGCGCCGCCGCCGGCGCGGCGGCCACCGCATCGAGCGTGTCAAGCAGTGCGGCGGCGGCGATTTCGGCGGCGACCCGGTCGCCGACGGTCGCCGCGAGCCGCGTCTTGGCCCGCCCCGGTTCGGGCGCCTTCGCGACCACCAGCAGGGTCACCGGAAGCACGCTCACGAAATTACCTTCCAGAAGTCGAGGATCGCGGTGATGCTGCCTCGCAGCGAACCGCTGACCTTCGACTTGCCGCCCGTCCGCGGGCCGTAGCTGACGTCGAGTTCGACGACGCGCCAGCCGGCGGCCGCGGCACGCACCAGCAGTTCCAGCGGATAACCCGAGCGCCGATCAACGACGCCCAGCCGCAGCAGCGCCTCGCGCCGGGCCACGCGCATCGGCGCGATGTCATGCACCGGCAGGCCGTGGCGGGTGCGCAGTCGCCAGCTCATGACCACGGTGCCCACCCTGGCCACCCACGGCCAGTGCAGCCCGGGCACCGGCCGGCGGCGGCCGGTCACCAGGTCGGCGCCGCGCTCGAGCTCGGCGACCAGCCGGGGCAGATCGGCGCCATCCATCGAGCCGTCGGCGTCGATGACCGCCACGATCGGCGTCGTCGCGGCCAGCACACCCGCGTGCACTGCCGAGCCATATCCGGCCCGCGGTTCGACGACGACCTGAGCGCCGTGCCGCCGCGCGACCCCGGCGGTGTCGTCGGTGCTGTTGTTGTCCACCACCAGCGCCCGATAGCCCGCGGGGATGGCGGCCAGCACCGCGGGCAGCGATTCCTCTTCGTCGAGGCAGGGCAGCACCACCGTCACCAGGCCGCGGGTGTCGGTCACGCTCAGAATCCGTGGTGGGAGTGGGGCTCCTGCGGGAACAGCGGCTGCGAATGCGTCGGCGGCTGGGTCTGCTGCGTGTGCGTGGGCGGCGCCTGGGTGGTTGCCCTGGTGCTCGGCGGCTCATGCGTGGTGCTCGGCGGCGAATACGTCGTCGTAGGAGGCGAATACGTCGTCGTCGGCGGCTCATGCGTGGTCGTCGGTGGCGAATACGTCGTCGTCGGCGGCTCATGCGTGGTGGTCGGCGGCGAATACGTCGTCGTAGGAGGCGAATACGTCGTGGTCGGCGGCGTGAAGGTGGGGTGGTAGGGCCCCCATCCCGGAATCGGGATGGGAATCGGAATAGGTATCGGCACAATGGGATTGGGGCGCGGCGCCCAGCCCGGTGCGGGATTCGGCACGACGCCGGGGTTGACCGGCGCCTCGGGAGCGGGGCCCGCGGGCGCGCCGCCTTCCGCCGGCGGTGCGCCATGCTGTGGCGCCGGGACGGTGCCGCCCTGGAATCCGGCGTTGGGCGCATCGGCCGGGGGCGGCGGCAGCGGGGCCTGCTGCTGGCTCGGCAGGATCGGCATGAACTTGCCCGGGGTGCCATTCTGGACGCCCACCACCGGCTGCGCACTGGCCGTCGGGCGAATGGCCACCACGATCGCGGTGGCCAGCGACGCCAACCCGACTACCGCAAAGGCGACGACGGCGTTGCCGATCAGCAGCGATCGCCGCGACAGCTTCGCAGGTGCGTCCTCGTCGAAATCCCCGTACTCGTAGTCGTCGAATTCCGGGTCGTACTCGTCGAATTCGCCCGGGTACTGCTCGCCCTCATCGGCCATCGAATAGGCCAGCTGGTTTTCTTCGGCGTTCGGGTCGGCGACCTCGGGCGACGGCATGACGGTTGTCTCGTCGCCGGTGAGCCCGACTGCCGACGCCATCGCGGTGTCATCCCCGGTGAGCCCCGCCACCGGCGCCATCGCCGTGGCATCGCCGGTCAGGCCGACCGCCGGCGCCATCGCGGTCGCGTCCCCGGGTGGCGGCGCCGCCGACGCGGCGGCTATCGCGGCGCCCCGGGCGAGCGCGAAGGTAGGGTCCTCGGCGACCCGCACCCGCATCGTCGACGCGTCGCGAAGCTCCTCGGCGACACGGTTCAGATCGGGCGACGCGCCGAGCAGATACACGTCCTGCGGGGCGTCGGGGTGGGCGCCCAGGTTCGCCATCATCGTGTGCAACGCGGCCGTCGCGTCGTCGCCCGAGGCGCCCGTCAGCGGCTGGCTGGCCAGCAGGGTCGGCGGCGCATCCGGATCACCGCCGGGCGGATCCACCATCGACAGCGTCGCGGTCGCATCATCCATCACCAGTGCGGCGCCCGGCAGGCCGGCGGCGCGCATCAGGGCGTTCACCGCCTGCGACTCCGAGAGCACTGCGACGTTGTGCACACCGGAATCCTCCAGCGCCCGGCGCAGCTGGTCGGCGGCGGGATGGTCGGTCCAGCACAACCGGGTACCGACCAGCCGGTGGTTCTCGCCGGCCAGCAACCGATTGGTACCGACCACCGTTTCGGTCAGCGTTCCGATCGGATTGTCAGCGAGATCGACGACGGATTGGTCGATCACGTCGGCCCCCTGCGCGCCCGGCCCGACGAGGGCCAAGCGCGCGACGGGTCCGGTGACCGCAACCCCCAAAACCACGTCCATCCCGGTTCTCCTTCACCCCGGCTACCCCGCGACCAGCAATGTCGAAGCATCATTACACTTGCGATACCGTTGGCAGTATCAATCGTTCAGGCGACGAGCTTCGTCTACCAGCGCAGCGTAACCAGCTTTTCGAACGACAGGACGCCTCACCGAAGGATGATCTCCGCTCCAGCAGCCAATCTCAGCCACTGCCAAGGCATCCGATCGGAGAATATGTTCGCAAGCGAGCACTGCACTTCGCCCGGCGGGGTAACTCCTCGCCGAACACCCGAAACGGCGCCGCGAAAATCCGTCCTAGCATCCCGGGAGGCATGGTGAGCCAGAGCAGCGACGACACGCCTACCGGCCCCATCAGCGGTCAGACCCGGCAAGCGCCCGCGCCGCGCATCATCCGCCCGCACGCCACCGGCGTCAGCGCGCCAGAAGCCGCGGGGACGAAGGGGCAGCGGCCCGTGGGTGACCTGACCGCCGTGGCACTGCTGATCCTCGCGGTGTTCCTGCCGTGGAACCTCTACTTCGGCCTGGGCATCCCGGGCAGCAGCGCCGCCCTGTTCGGGGTGCTGATCGTGGTGACGGTGCCGGCCCTCGGCGCCGTCGCGGTCGCCGGTTCCCGGCGGTCGGCAAACGCGCAATTCAACCCCGTGCGGGCCGCCCGGCTGCGCCTCGCGCTCAACGTCCCCTACCTGTTGCTGGTGCTCGCCTTCGTGGTGTTCGACGCGTACGAGACCGTCCGTTTCGGCGGCACGGTCAACGTTCCGGGCGGTGTCGGGCCCGGGGCATGGGCCGGAGTCGCCGGCTCGCTGTTGAGCGCGCAGGCGGTCCCGGCCGGCGCGCTCGCCGGACCGGTCCCGGCGGGCGACCAGACCACCGGGTGGCACCGGGCGGCGCGGGTCATCGGCGTGCTGTCGATGCTCGCGGCGGCGCTCAGTTTCGGCTTCAACCTGTACTGGCGGGTGCGCTACGCGCTGCAAAGCACCGGCGGCGCCGCCGAATTCGGCAAGCAGAACATCGCCGTGATCGCGACCGCGGTGGTGTACGGAGTGGTGGCACTGGTGGCGGTGCTGGCCGCCTCGAGGTGGTTGCTGCGCGACGACCGGGCGGGCCGGCTCACGACGGTCGCCCTCGGCGCCTCGGCCCTGGCCGCCGGAATCCTGGTGTGGTTCTTGCCCGCCGGTCGTGACATCGACGCGTTCCACGGCATCGCGCAGAACACGTCCACGGCGGGCGTCGGATTCGAGGGCTATCTGGCGTGGGCGGCCGGCGCGGCACTGTTCGCGCCGCGGGCGTTGCCCGGTCGCCGGACCGCTTCACCCGAAGAAGAATCCGCCTGGCGCGCGGTGACCCGAAATGGCTTGCTGCTCATCGCCATTTGGTGCATCGGCTCGATGGCGATGCGGATCACCGACCTGCTCGTCGGCGTGACCCTGAACTACCCGTTCTCCCGCTACGACAGCATCGTGCTGGCCGTGTTCGATCTGGCCACCGCGGTCCTGACGATCTGGCTGCGACGCCGGCTGGCCACCCTCTCGGCGAGAACGATCACATCGCTGTGCGGACTCGTGGTCACGCTCAGCGTTGCCCGCGTCGTGGTCGGCGTCGTGCTGGCGCCGCGGTTCGCGGACTCACCCAGTTCGCCTGCGCTGCACCCGGTTTACGGCAACAACCTGGCTCAGCAGATCACCAGCACTTTCGACGTGACGCTGTGCGGCCTGGCCCTGGGCATCCTGGGGGCGGCCATCGTCACCGGGCAGCTGAGCGGTCGACGGCTGGCTCGCCGCGCGGCCCGCAGGCGCGCGGCCGCCGCCAACGCGGCGGCACCGACCACCCGGATACCGTCGCCGGCCAACGCGCCGCGGATCTTCCGCGGCGACGACTCCGCGACGCGCCAGATGCCGGCGCAGAAGCCGCAGATCTACCGGCCCCCGCAGGTCTGACCCTCAGCGCAGGGGCGCGAACGCGAATTCGCGCAGCCCGTCACCCGGTGCGACGGCGGCACGGAAACCCAGCACCTCGGCGGCCCGGGACGGGTCGGCGACGATGTGGCGCACGTCGCCGCTGCGATACTGCCCGGTGACCACCGGCGGCAGCGAGCCGCCGCGCGCGTCGCACAGCGCGCCGGCCACTTCCAGGATCGAAATGGGTTGCCCCGAGCAGACATTGAGTGCGGTGAAACCCTCGCGCTGCTGCGTCGCGGCGACGTTGGCCGCGGCCACGTCGTCGACGTGGACGAAGTCGCGCATCTGCCCACCGTCCTCGAAAACCTTTGGTGCATCGCCCTTTTCCAGAGCCGACCGGAAGATCGCCGCCACCCCGGAGTAGGGGGTGTCGCGCGGCATGCCGGGGCCGTAGACATTGTGGTAGCGCAACGCCACCACCGAACCGCCCGTGGCCTCCGACCACGCCAGCGCGTAGTGCTCCTGTGCGGTCTTGCTGGCGGCGTACAGGCTCCGTGGCCGCAGGCAGGCGCCCTCGTCGACCAGGCGCCAGCGCAGTTCCTCGCCGCCGACCGGGCAACGGTGCTCGAAAATTCCGGCGTCGAGGTCCGCGCGGCGCCGCGGCAGCGGATCCACGGGTCCGTGTTGTTGGCAGCGGTAATTGCCCTGCCCGTACACCACCATCGACGAGGCCAGCACCAAACGCCGGACCCCGGCGGCGAACATCTGCGCCAGCAGGACGGTGGTGGCCAGGTCGTTGTGTCCGCCGTAGGCCGGGGCGTCGGCGGCGTCCACACCCGCGCCCACCATCGCCGCCTGATGGCACACCAGGTCCACGCCGGCCAGCAGCCGCGCCAGCGCGTCGGGGTCGCGCACGTCGACGTTGTGACATCCCTTTGGCAGCACCGGGTTTTGGCCGTGCGCGGCGGGCAGCAGCGCGTCGAGCGCGACCACCTCGTGGCCCGCTTCCCGCAGCGCGGCCCACACCCGCGAACCGATGAAGCCGGCGGCCCCCGTCAGCAGCACCCTCACGGCAGCTCGATGGGCAGGGTGACTCCGGCGTGCGGCAGGCAATGCGTACACGTGCGGTCGGCAGCGACCCGGCCGATGGCCCGGCGGACCAGCGTCTTGATCACCTCGATGTTCTTCGTGAATTCGGCGAACACGTCGACGGCCTTCACGCCCTCGCCGGCGCTCACACCGGCATCCAAGTCGGTCACCAAAGCGATTGCCGCATAACATATTTCGAGCTCACGCGCGAGCACCGACTCCGGATAGCCGGTCATGTTGACCAGCGAGAACCCGGCGGAGGCGAACCACTGGCTTTCGGCGCGGGTGGAAAAGCGCGGCCCCTGGATCACCACCATGGTGCCGCCGTCGGTCACCCCCGGCAGGCCGGTCACCGCGTCGCGCAGCGACGGGCAGTACGGGTCGGCGAAGTCGACGTGGATGCCGCCCGCGTCGAAATAGGTGTCGGCGCGGCCGCCGGTCCGGTCGACCAGCTGGTCGGGCACCACGACGGAGCCCGGGCCGAGTTCGGGTTTGAGGCTGCCGACCGCGCACGGCGCGAGCACCCGGCGCACGCCGAGTCGGCGCAGGGCCCACATGTTGGCCCGGTACGGCACGGTGTGCGCGGAGAATTCGTGCTTGGCGCCGTGGCGCGCCAGGAACGCAACCTCGTGCTCGCCGACAGCGCCGACGGTGATCGGGGCGCTGGGCGGGCCGTAGGGGGTGTCGACGGTGACATCGCGGGAGCCGGATTCGAAGAAGGTGTAAAAGCCGCTGCCGCCGATGACTCCGAGCATCCGCCCATTGTGGTCTATCCCGCCGGAGCGATCGCGGGTGCGGGGCCCGCGGAGTGACGGCCCGCATGCTGGCAGGATGTTCGTGTGGCCAATCTGGGACAGTGGATTTCCGGCGCGCGGCCGCGGACGTTGCCCAACGCGGTGGCGCCGGTTGTCGCCGGAACCGGCGCGGCGGCGTGGCTGCACTCCGCGGTGTGGTGGAGGGCGCTGCTGGCGCTGGCCGTCGCGCTCGCGCTGACCGTCGGCGTCAACTACGCCAACGACTACTCCGACGGCATCCGGGGCACCGATGACGACCGGGCCGGACCGGTGCGCCTGGTCGGCTCGCGGCTGGCGGCGCCGCGGGCGGTGCTGGCCGCCGCGGTCGCCAGCCTCACCGTCGGGGCCCTCGCCGGGGTTGCGCTGGCACTGTTCAGCGCGCCGTGGTTGATCGCGGTCGGAGCGGCATGCATCGCCGGCGCGTGGCTGTACACCGGCGGGTCGAAACCTTACGGCTACGCCGGTTTTGGCGAGATCGCGGTGTTCCTGTTTTTCGGGCTCGTCGCCGTGCTGGGCACCCAGTACACCCAGGCGCTGCGGGTGGACTGGGTGGGCGTCGTGCTGGCGGTGTCGGTCGGGGCGTTGTCCTCCTCGGTGCTGGTGGCCAACAACCTGCGCGACATCCCGACGGATGCGCGGTCGGGAAAGATCACCCTGGCGGTGCGGCTGGGCGATGCCCGCACCCGCATCCTGTACCAGGCGCTGCTGGCGACGGCCGGGATGCTGACCCTGGTGCTCATGCTGGCGACACCGTGGTGCGCCGTCGGGTTGGTGGCGACGCCGCTGGCCCTGCGCGCGGCGGCCCCGGTGCGATCCGGCCGCGGCGGCCCGGAGCTGATCCCGGTGCTGCGCGATACCGGGTTGGCGATGGTGGTGTGGGCGATCGCGGTGGCCGCGGCGCTGGCGCTGGCGACCTGAGCGTTCGGGCGAGGCTGTCGGTGGGGTACTTTTGCGTTTGCTGGGGCGATAGCGAAGGACCGCGATGAAGCAGATTGCCGCGACCAGCGGGCCCACCAACGTCGGCTTGCTCAGCGTGGGGTCGTACCGGCCCGAGCGGGTGGTCACCAACGACGAGATCTGCCGGAACATCGACTCGTCCGACGAGTGGATCTACTCACGAACCGGAATCAAGACCCGCCGGTTCGCCCGGCGCGACGAGTCGGCGGGCTCCATGGCCGTCGCGGCCGGGCGGGAGGCGATCGCCAAGGCCGGCCTCGAGCCGTCCGACATCGACTGCGTCATCGTCGCCACCAGCACGCATTTCTTACAGACCCCCGCGTGCGCGCCCGCGGTCGCGACGGAGGTGGGCGCCACCGGCGTGCCCGCTTTCGACATCTCGGCCGGGTGCGCCGGCTTCGGCTACGCGCTGGCCGTGGCGGCCGACATGGTCCGTGCCGGGACGGCAGCCAAGGTGCTGGTGCTGGGTTCGGAGAAGCTGTCGCCCACGGTGGACATGCGGGACCGGAGCAACTGCTTCATCTTCGCCGACGGTGCCGCCGGAGTGGTGGTGGGCGAGACGCCGGAGCAGGGCATCGGCCCCACCATCTGGGGTAGCGACGGCGCACAGGCCACCGCCATCCGCCAGGACATCGACTGGATCGACTACACCGAGAACCCGACGGGCGAGCGCCCATACCTGCGCCTCGAAGGCAGCGCGGTGTTTCGGTGGGCGGCGTTCGAGATGGGCAAAGTCGGCCGGCAGGCCATGGACGCGGCGGGCGTCCGGCCCGAGGAGATCGACGTGTTTCTGCCGCACCAGGCCAACAGCCGGATCAACGAGGTGCTGGTCAAGAGCCTCGAGCTGCGTCCGGATGCGGTGGTGGCCAACGACATCGAGCACACGGGGAACACCTCGGCGGCGTCGATCCCCCTGGCGATGGCCGAGCTGCTGGCGACCGGCGCGGCCAAGGCAGGCGACTTGGCCCTGCTCCTCGGCTACGGCGCCGGCCTGAGCTATGCCGTACAGGTGGTGCGGCTACCGCACGGCTAACCGCGCCCGGATTCGCCACCCTCGTCGGGCGGGGCCTCCCCGTCCAGCCGGGCCTGCAGCAGTTCACGCTCGCGGCGGCGTCGTTCCCCGGCAATCGCGAGCGCGGCGGTGGCCCGCAGGCGCAGCGGGGCGAACACCCAGATGCCCAGCGGCATCGCGATGATGAGGGCGAACAGCACGGCCACCACGATCGGGAACTGTGTGATGCCCGCCAAACGCGCGACACCGTAGATCACGCCGGTGAGCACGACCGCCAGCAGCACCCGCGCCGCCATGTACGCCGCCACGGGGCCGGCGACGCGGTTCTTGCCGCGTTGGGCGGTGTCCTCGCTCACAGGGTGGTTCTCGGAGCTCCCGGAGCTTTCGTCGTCGGCTTCGTGTGACACAGGCAGAGCCTACGACGCGGGTATATTCGCCCCAAGGAGGTGTTGCGTGCTCTACCTGCTGCTCGTCATGATTCTGGGGACGCTGGTCTACGTCGGCTGGCGTGCGGCGCGGTCACAGACTCACCGGCCGAAGACGCGCGTCATCGGGCCCGACGACGATCCAGAGTTCTTGCGGCGGTTGGGCCACGGCGACAACAACCCGCGTTAGATCAGCGTTAGATCGACGGCGGCCGCCTGCCGGTCGCTAGCCCAGCACTCCCGGGTTGTGCTGGTCGCCGGGGAACCCGTCGGCGACGATGGCGGCCAACTCGGTGAGCGCCACCCGCGTCGGGCGCCGCAACCGGTCCAGGTCGATCTCGGCGCCCTCTTCCAGGTGCGGGTCGAACGGCACCAGCTGCACCGCCCGGCAGCGCCGAGAGAAGTGCTCGATCACCTTGTTCATGTCGACCTTGCCCGCGCGTGGCTTCACCCCGTTGATGACGGCAATGGAATTGCGGACCAGGTCTTCGTGGCCATGGGCGTCCAGCCAGTCCAGCGTCGCCGAGGCGCTGCGCGCGCCGTCGATGGACGCCGAGCTGACCACGATGAGGGCGTCGGACTTGTCCAGCACCGAGTTCATCACCGAGTGCAGCAGCCCGGGCCCGCAGTCGGTGAGCACCAGGCCGTAGAACCGTTCCAGGATGTCCAGGATCCGCGCGTAATCGTTGGCGCTGAACGCTTCTGACATGCCGGGATCCGTTTCGGACGCCAGCACCTCCAGGCCGCTCGGACCCTTGGACGTGTAGCGGCGTACATCGCTGTAGCGCTCGATGGTTCCGGCGTCGTGCAACAGCTGGCGCACCGTCGCGGCCGTCTCCAGCGGGATCTTCTGGCTCAGCGTGCCGCGGTCGGGGTTGGCGTCCACCGCCACCACGCGGTCACCGCGGATGGAGGCGAAGGTCGCGCCCAGCGTCGCGGCGATCGTGGTCTTGCCGACGCCGCCCTTCAACGACAGGAAGGCCACCCGGTAGGAACCCCGCAGCGGCCGGTTCACCTGGGCGACGAGGTTGTTGTACTTGGCGGCCCGTGGGCTCTCGCCCAGGTTGATCAGCCCGCCGGACAGCTTGAACAGCAGCAGCCGCCACCCATCGGAGGGCGGTGGGGCGACCGGCCGCAGCAACATGCCGGTCGACAGTTCCGGGTACGGCGTGTGGGGCAGGTGCTGGGGACGCTGCGGGGGCGCGGGCGGCTGGGCGGGCGGCGCGTCCGGACCCGCGTAGTAGGCGCCGTACGCCGTCGGGTCGACGCGCGGGATGCCGGTCACCGGCGTGGAGTCCCAGGGCGGCATTGCACCCGGCCTGGGCGCGGTGGGGGGCGCCGCATGCTGGCCCTCGGGTTGGGGAACGCGGCGTTCGGTGCGGAAGCCGGCGAAAGCTCGGGTCGGGGCGTCCCCACCTGAGCCAACCGAGCCGCCCGCACCCGCCGAGCCACCTGAACCCGCCGAGCCACCCGGGCCGGCCGTTCCGGTCGGCCGGTCGACGCCCTCCTGCGGGTCCGCCACCGACGCTGCCTGCGGCGGTATCTGCGTCGTCGGTTGGTCGGGCACTCCCACGCCCGCCGTTGGATGCTCGGTCACTGCACTCCCCTTTGTTGCGCGTATTTCCCGTGTCGTGCGTTATTCGGGGCGGTCGTTGCCCTGTCTACCCGACGCCCGCATAAGAATGCAGGCCCACGGTGACCAGGTTAACGAAGAACAAGTTGAAGACCATGGCCACAAACCCGGCGACGTTGATCCAGGCGGCTCTCCTGTCCCGCCATCCCGCCGTCGACCTGGCGTGCAGATACGCGGCGTAAATCACCCAGGCGACAAAAGACACAGTTTCTTTGGGATCCCAGCCCCAATACCGGCCCCAGGCTTCCTCGGCCCAGATGGCGCCGAAAATCACGCCGAAACCGAACACCGGAAAAGCGAAGATCGTCGTGCGATAGGCGATGCGATCCAGCGTCTGCGCATCGGGGAACCGCTGCACCAGCCGGCTGAGCGCGCTGTGCTCGGCGCGGTCGGGGTCTGCCAGCGACGAGGTGCGCAACAGAAACAGGATGCTGGCGATGCCGGCGACCAGGAACACCCCCGACCCCAGGCTGACCACCGACACGTGGATGGGCAGCCAGTAGGACTGCAGGGCGGGCATCACCGGCGCGGCGTTGGTGTAGAGCCAGCGCCCCGAAACCGTGAGCAGGATCAGCACCGGCAGCAGCAGGAACACCCACAGCGGGCGGTATTGCGGGCGGCGCAGCACGATCGCCCCGGCGACCAGGCCGCACAGGCAGGTCAGGTTGATGAATTCGTACATGTTGCCCCACGGCACCCGCAGGGTCGCCAGGCCGCGCAGCACCAGGCAGGCCAGCAGCAACCCGGTGCCCAGGTACGCCACGGACAGCCCGGCGCGGCCGACCCGCTCGTCGATCGGGCGTCCGGCCGCCTCGTCCACCACGCCGGGGGCAACGGAGTCGGCGCTCACGGCACCCGCCGGCACCCGGGCGCGCTCATCCGCGCGGCGCGACCCCGCGTAGGCCAGCTCGAAGGCCAGCAGGAGCAGCGCGATGACCAGCGCCACCACCGCCGACGTGAACGCCCAGTCGGAATAGCGAGCCAGCTCGATGTTGACGTGCACCGTGTTCATTTGACGTCCACCTCAGAACTCCTCTTGGACGCTGCGGGTGTCGCGTCGCCGCGCGACGCGGTGGGTGTCGCTTGGCCGGCGGCGCCGGGTTCGCCGAGGACCAGCCGCTGGGACAGCCGCTCGAACTCGTCGCCCCAACCGGAGTTGTCGGTGCGCGCGAGGCCGCCCAGTTCGACGTTCACCGTACCGGGCGACCCGCCGGCGCCGGGCGCCAGACGGACCCACACCCGGCGACGCCGCACCAGCAACGAGACCACCAGGCCGCCCATCATCGTGATGGCGAAGACGAGCACCCAGGTCTGGCCGGGATCGTGCGAGACCTGCAGGTTGACGAACGGGACGGCGCCGTCGAAGCGGATCACGGTGCCCGCCGCCGGCCCCTGGTCGATCCGGACCGACTGGCCCGCCCGCAGGTTGACCCGCTTCTCCCTGGTCAGCCGGTGCTGCTCGATCAGGCGGGGATCCAGGGTGAACAGCGACTGCGGCCGCCCGGTGTCCAGCCCGGTGTCGCCCCGGTAGATGTCGACGGCGACCGCCGGGGCGTCCAGCGCCGGGAAGCGCGAGGACAACAGCGCGCCGTCGAGCTGCTCGGTCGGGGCCAGCAGGCCCTGGATGGCGATCTGGTGGTCGCGGCGCTGCGCGGCGCTGGGGTAGCTGCCGGCGGGCGGATCGATGCGGACCACGCCGGACGAGAGCAGGGTCTGCGGGTTGTCGGGCCGCCACTGCACGGTCGCCGTGCGGATCTGCCCGTCCGGGAAGGTGACGCTGAAGGTCGGCGCGTAGCCGTGTCCCTGCAGGTAGACCCGGTCACCGCCGAGCCGCAGCGGGTGATTGACCTCCAGCCGGTAGTGCCGCCAGGTGTTCGCCGTCAGGTCCCGCCCGGACTGGTAGTCGATGTCCGCGGCGAACGACGTGGCCTGCCCGGACGGCAGGTAGTGCGCGGCGAAGTCGTCGACCCGGATGCACATCGGGTGCAGCGAGGTGCCGTCGACGGTGTTGCCTGCCCGGAACGAGTCGAACGCGGCCGGTGACGCCGAACAGAAGCCGGGGCCCCCGTCGGCGATGACGATGACGTTGCCCTCGTAGCCGAACAGCTTGCCGACGGCCACCGCGACCAGCAGTCCGAGTAGTGAGAAGTGGAAGACGATGTTGCCGAACTCGCGCAGGTAGCCCTTCTCGGCGGAGATCTCGACGACGTCGGCAGCGCCGGGTTCGGCGCCGTCCTGATGGCGGATGGCGGTGCGCCACCCGCGCAGCCGTCGAGCCAGCGTGTTCGCCAGGGCGTTGAGTTCGTCCGCGTCCGCCTCGACCTGGTAACTGGCGTGCTTGGGCAACCGGGCAAGGTTGCGCGGCGCGGCCACCGGGGTGGACCGCAGGCTGCGGACGTGCTCGATCATCCGCGGGGTGAGGCAGCCGACCAGCGACACGAACAGCAGCACATAGACGGCGGTGAACCAGAAGCTGGAGAACACGTTGAACGCCTGCAACCGGTCCAGCCACGGCCCGATCACCGGGTGGGCCTTCAGGTAGTCGTCGACCTTGCCGGCGTTGAGGCTGCGCTGCGGCAGCAGCGCCCCCGGTATCGCGCCGAGCGCGAGCAGAAACAGCAGTACCAGCGCGGTGCCCATCGAGGTCAGCGCGCGCCAGGTGTTGCGTGCCCAAGCGAGTACCTGCCTCAAATCGGCAACCTCACGTCGGAGACGAACGCGTCGCGCAGCCACGCGATGAAGTCGTTCCACACCCCGGTGACCAGCAGCGCGCCGACCGTGATGAGCAGGACGCCGCCGAAGATCTGAATGGCCCGGGTGTGGCGGCGCAGCCAGGCCAGGCCCCCCACCGCGCCCGCCGAGCCGAATGCCAGCAGCACGAACGGGACGCCCAGGCCCAGGCAGTAGGCGATCACCAACACGATCCCGCGCGCCACGCTGGCACCGTCGGTGGCCGAGGCGACGGTGATCACGCCGGCCAGCGTCGGGCCCAGGCACGGCGTCCAGCCCAGGGCGAACACCGCGCCCAGCACCGGCGCCCCGACGACCGTGGTGAGCCGGCGTGGGCTGAACCGGGCCTGGCCCTGCAGGGCCGGGATGAGGCCGACGAACACCAGCCCCATGACGATGGTCAGCACTCCCCCGGCCCGTTGCAGCAGCAGTTGGTTGCTGATCAGTGTGGTCGTCATGCCCAGGACGGCGACGGTGCCCAGCACGAACACGGTGGTGAACCCGGCGACGAACAAGGCCGCGGATCCTGCGACGCGCCAGCGGGCGCCCGGCGGCGCCGCGATCTCCCCGTTCGGCGGTTGTTCGTCCACGCCGACGACCGCGGCCAGGTACGACAGATAGCCGGGCACCAGCGGCACCACGCACGGCGAGGCGAACGACACCAGGCCTGCCAGCAGGCAGACGCCGAGGGCCACCAGAAGCGGTCCGGCGGCGGCGATCTGGGTGAATCCGGTCACTGTTCTCGCGCCAACCGCTGCACCACGGGCTGCAGGTCGGTCCCCAGCAGTTCTCGTAGGAAGACCGCCGCGACGCGGTGCTGGCGGTCCAGGACCAGCGTGGACGGGATCACGGTGGTGGGGTACTTGCCGCCGAACGCGATCAGCGTGCGCATCGCCGGGTCGTAGATGGACGGGTAGGTCACCTGGCGGTCGTTGACGAAGTCCAGCGCGGCCTGCCGGTTGTTGTCCCGGACGTCGATGCCCAGGAAGGACACCCCGGCGTCGCGGGTGGCGTCGTATACCCGCTGCAGCTGGGTGACCTCGGCCCGGCACGGCCCGCACCACTGCCCCCAGACGTTGATGACCACCACCCGGCCCGCGAAGATCGGATCGTCCAGCGACAGCGTGTGCGCGGCGTCGGTCAGGTCGGGCCCGGCCAGCGGGCCGGGGCGGCCGCGGCTGGACGGCGGGTCGTAGTAGATGTCGGTCTTGCCGCCGGGCGAGACGAATTCGAAGGTGCCGCCCTGGGCGACGGCGTCGCGCCCCGAGGAGCAGCCGACGAGCACAGCGGGGAGCAGCGCCATCAGCACCGCCCCGGCCATCGCCCGTCGGCGCGTGGGCAAAGCGCCACTCCTCCTCATCGCTGCGCTCTGCATCGTCGTCGGCGCGTGATCAACGCGCCGCCGGTTCGCTGTACTCGACGTCGAGCAGCCTGTCGCCGTCGTAGACCAGTGTCGTCACCGACGCGAGCCCGCATTCGCGGCGGCGGGGGTTGTGCCACAGCCGCCGGCCGGTCACGTGCAGCCGCAGCGTCCACACCGGCAACTGGTGGCTGACGCACACCACCTCGTGGCCGGCGGCGCGGGCGCGGGCCTTGTCCGCCGCCGTCTGCATCCGGGCCGCGATCTGGACGTACGGTTCACCCCAGGACGGCCGGAAGGGGTTGCGCAGCTGCCACCAGAACCGCGGGTCGCGCCAGGCGCCGTCGCCCGGGCCCATCGGCTTGCCCTCGAAGAAGTTGGCCGATTCGATCAGATCCGGGTCGGTGTCCACGGCCAGTTTGTGCGCGGCGGCGATCGGTGCGGCGGTTTCCTGGGCCCGCTGCAACGGCGAGGCGATCACCGCGACGACGTCGCGGCCGGCCAGCGCTTCGGCCACGGCGGCCGCTTGTGCGCGGCCGTTGTCGGAGAGGTGAAATCCGGGCAGCCGGCCGTAGAGGATGCCGGTCGGGTTGTACACCTCGCCGTGGCGCACGACGTGCACCCGGGTGCGCTCGGCCATCAGGACTTGCCCTCCTCGGCGTCGGCGGCGGCCCGGGCCGCGGCGGGCAGGGCGGCGGCGATCCGGTCGAATGCGTTGTCGTCCAACGCGGTTGAGACGAACCACGCCTCGAACGCGCTGCACGGCGGGTACACGCCCGCGTCCAGCAGCGCATGGAAGAACGGCGGGTAGCGCCAGGTCTGGGTGGCCCGCGCGGACGCGAAGTCCGTCACCGGCTTTTCGGAGAAGAACAAGCTGAGCATGTTTCCCGCTCGCGGAATCTGGTGTGCCACACCGGCATTGGTGAGTGACTCGGAGAACAGTGCGGCCAGGCGATCGGCGTTGGCGTCCAGCGCGGCGTAGGCGGCGGCGTCGGCATTGCGCAGGGTGGCCAGCCCGGCGGCCATCGCCACCGGGTTACCCGAGAGCGTGCCGGCCTGATACACCGGGCCCAGTGGGGCCAGCCGTTCCATCACCTGGGCCCGGCCGCCGAACGCGGCGGCCGGCAGGCCGCCACTCATCACCTTGCCGAAGGTGAACAGGTCGGCCTCGACGGGATCGATTCCGTACCAACCGCTTCGGCTCACCCTGAAGCCCGTCATCACCTCGTCGACGATCAGCAGCGCGCCGTGCTCGGCGGTGATCGCGCGCAAGGCCGCGTTGTAGCCGGGCGCGGGCGGGACCACACCCATGTTGCCGGGGCTGGCCTCGGTGATCACCGCCGCGATCTGTTCGCCGAACCGGGCGAAGGCCTCTCGCACGGCGTCGATGTCGTTGTAGGGCAACACGATCGTGTCGGCGGCCGTCGCGCCGGTGACTCCCGGCGAGGACGGCAGGCCCAGAGTCGCCACCCCGGAGCCCGCGTCGGCAAGCAGCGCGTCGACGTGGCCGTGGTAGCAGCCGGAGAACTTGACCACCTTGGGCCGGCCGGTGAAGCCGCGGGCCAACCGCACCGCGCTCATGGTCGCCTCGGTGCCGGAGTTGACCAACCGGATGCGCTCGACCGGCGCCACCCGCCCGATCATCTCGGCGGCCAGCTCGCTCTCGGCAGGCGTCGGCGCCCCGAACGACAAACCCGACGCGGCGGCCGTGGCGACGGCCTCGACGACGGCGGGGTGCGCGTGACCCAGGATCATCGGGCCCCACGAGCACACCAGGTCCACGTAGCGGTTGCCGTCGGCGTCGGTCAGCTCGCACCCGTGCGCCCCGGTGATGAACGGCGGCGTCCCCCCCACGGCGCTGAACGCGCGGACCGGAGAGTTCACGCCGCCGGGAATGACGGCGCAGGCATCCTCGAACAGCCGGGCCGACGCCGCCCTGGCTCCGGTGGCGAGCGCGATCGCCTGATCACTGCTTCCCATGACGACTAGTGTCCCAGCCCGCGCGGGCCATTCCACTACAGGGTGTAGCAGAACCGGCCGGTCAGCGGGTCAGGCCTGTTGCCGGTCGGCTTCCTGCGCCTTCTGGTAGTCGCGACGGGCCGATTCCCGCTCCTTCTCCGCGGCGCGTCGATGGGCGGCGACGTCACCGAGCCCCTCTTTGACCGCGAGCTCGTGGACTTCGGCGGCCCGCTCGTGGGCGGCGGCGGCTTCGTACTGGCGCTGCAGCTCCCGGTCGCGGGCATCCTGGTCGCGGGCGTGGGCGTGCTCGGCGCGCTCGCTGGCGCGCCGAGCGTCGGCCGCGGTGACGGGCTTGCGGTCGGCAAGTTCGCGCCCCCGGCGCAGCAACTCCTCGGCGCGGGTGGCCGCCTCTTTGCCCGCTTTGTCGCCCATGACAAGACAGTAGACCCGTCGGGCGCAGTTTGCCGGTTGTCCTCGACCGGCGTCTGCGAGTTGGATAGCGATATGCGACTCGCAGGCACCCACGCGGACGTCCCGACCGCCGGGTGATGCGGATCACGGCGATCGTCGAGCGGGCGGTCGGCCTCGATAGCGGCCGCAACGGCGGCCCCGCCAACGCGATGGTCGACTTCTCGCACCACACGGTGTCGCTGGTGGCGGTCATCAGCGATGTGATCCGGCACGGACGTCCGGTGGTGGGCGCGGCCTTCGATTCGATCGGCCGGTTCGCGCAGAGCGGCATCCTGCGCGACCGGATGATCCCGCGAGTGCTGGCCGCATCCCCCGACGCGCTGCTCGATCAGTCGGGATACCTCGATCCCGCGGCGGTCTTGGCGTGTGCGCTCACCGACGAGAAGCCCGGCGGGCACGGCGATCGGGCGGCCGCCGCGGCTGCGCTGGAACTTGCCTGCTGGGACCTGAACGCCAAACTGCGCGACGAGCCGGCCTGCGTGACCATCGCCCGCCACGCCGGACGAGAGCCCGCAGCGTCGGTGCCGGTGTACGCAGCCGGCGGCTACTACTACGCCGACGGCGGGGTCGAGGGGCTGCGCGCGGAGATGCGCGGATACCTCGACGCGGGCTATGAGGCGGTCAAGATGAAGATCGGGGGCGGCGCCCTCGGTGCGGACCTCGCACGGATCGAGGCCGTCGTCGACGTGGTCGGGGCGCCGGGACGGGTCGCGGTCGACGCGAACGGCCGGTTCGACCGGGACGAGGCCATCCGCTGGGCGGCCGCGTTGGCCCCCTACGGCCTGCGCTGGTACGAGGAGCCGGGCGATCCCCTGGATTATGCGCTGCACCGGGCGGTGACGCGGTGCCATGACGGCGCGGTGGCCACCGGGGAAAACCTCTTCTCGGTGCCCGACGTGACCAACCTGGTTCGCTACGGCGGCATGCGGCCCGATCATGATGTCTTCCAAATGGATCCGGGCCTGAGTTACGGGCTGACCGAGTACATCCGGATGCTCGACGTGATGGCGGCGCACGGCTTTGATCGCCGTTTCGCGTTCCCGCACGGCGGCCATCTGATCAACCTGCACGTGGCTGCCGGGCTGGGCCTGGGCGGATGTGAGGCCTACCCCGGGGTGTTCGGTCCGTTCGGCGGATATCCCGACGCCTGCGCTCCGGTGGGGGGCCGCATCTCGCCGAGCGACGCCGCGGGCTTCGGGCTCGAGCAGAAGGCCGGCCTGGCCGAACTGATCGCCGAGCTGACCGACGGGAGGATGTGCGGATGAAGATCGCCGTAATCGGTTGCGGTGCCATGGGCTCCATCTATGCGGCCAGATTGGCCGCCGCGGGTAACGACGTGCTGGCGATCGACCGCTACCGGGCCGGCATCGATCAGATCGCCGAACACGGGCTGCGCGTCACCGGCCCGGACTACGACCAGGTGGTGCCGCTGCGGGCGAGCACCGCCGCGCCGGCCGAGCCGATGGACCTGATCGTGCTCGCAGTCAAGGCGGACGACGTGAAAGACGGTGCGCGACAATCTCTCCCGATGCTGGGTCCGGCCACGCCGGTGTTGACCATCCAGAACGGCCTGGGATCGGCCGATACCGTGGCCGGCATCGTCGGCGACGGCCGCCTCGCGGTCGGCATCGCCAGCGGGTTCGGCGCGGCGACCGTGGCTCCCGGGCATGTCCGGCACAACGCGATGAAAGCGATGCGGTTCGGCGCCTACTCGTCGCTGCCGCTCGCCGAGGTCGAGGCGATCGCGCGGGCGTGGGCCGACGCCGGATTCGACGCGGCGGCGGTCACCGACATCGCCGCCATGCAGTGGGAGAAGCTCATCTGCAATGTCGCCTACAGCGCGCCGTGCGCGCTGACCGGCTTGACCGTCGGCCAGGTGCTGGACGACCCGGAGATGGGGCCGGTCAGCCGGGCTGCGGCGACGGAGGCGTGGACGGTCGCGCGGGCGTCGGGCATCGCGGTCGCCGTCAACGATCCGGTCGAACACGTTCGTGCCTTCGGCGCGCAGATGCCCGACGCCAAGCCGTCGGCGCTGCTGGACCACGAGGCGCACCGCGTCAGCGAGATCGACGTCATCAACGGCGCGGTCCCGCGCCAGGGCGCCCGGGTCGGCGTCGCGGCGCCGGTCAACTCGACCCTGACCGCGCTGGTCAAGTCGATCGAAAGGCACTGGCACTGACTGGGCGCAACCAGAAGGGCATACGGCCCCGGCGTACGCCGCGATAGGAGGAAGCCGCCGATGAGAGAGACCGTCACCGACCCGGACCGCGACCGGCGGATAGCCGAACGCGTCGAGCAGCTGTACGCCAACGACCCCCAATTCCGGGCCGCCGCGGCGTTGCCGGCGGTGACCGACGCGGCGCACCGCCCGGAACTGCGACTGGCCCAGGTCGTCGACACCTATCTGAGTGGTTACGCGGACCGGCCCGCGCTGGGTCAGCGCGCCTGCGAGGTGGTCGTCGATGCGGCGACCGGCCGCGCGACCACCACGCTGCTGTCCGGATTCGAGACCATCACCTACCGCGAGCTGGGTGACCGCATGGCGGCGCTGGCCGCCGCGTGGCGATCCGGCCTGCCCGCCGGCCTGCGACCGGGCGACTTCGTCGGCGTCTTGGGTTTCACCAGCATCGACTACGTGGTGCATTACCTGGCGTGCATCCGGCTGGGCGCGGTGTTCGTGCCGCTGCAGACCAGTTCCACCGCGGCCCAGCTCGGCCCGATCGTGGCCGAGACCCAGCCGCGCGTCCTCGCCGCGAGCGTCGAATCCCTGGACACCGCAGTAGATGTCGTGGCCGACGCGCCCTCGGTGCAGCGGCTGGTGGTGTTCGACTACACCGGCGCCGACGACGACCAGCGCGGCCGCTTCGACCACGCCCGCGCGCGGCTGGCAGACGCCGGGCACCGCGCCGAGGTGGTGTCGCTGTCCGCCGAGCTCGACACGGGCCGCGGGCTTGCACCGCCGCCGGCGTTCATCCCGGCCGATGGTGAAAACCCGTTGACCACGCTGATTTACACCTCAGGTAGCACCGGCGCCCCGAAGGGCGCCATGTACACCTCCGACATGATGACCCGAATCTGGCAGCGGCCGCACAGCCCCTCGGTGGACATCGGCCGGCTGATCCCGGCGATCCACTTGCAGTACATGCCGCTGTCGCACGTGTACGGATTGGAGTGGCTGATCGCCACCCTGTCCTCCGGCGGTATCGGCTACTTCGCCGCCAGGAGCGACATGTCCACCCTGTTCGACGACATCGGCCTGGTCCGGCCCACCGCCCTGAACCTGGTTCCCCGGGTGTGCGACATGTTCTTTCGCCGCTACCGCAAGGAGCTCGACCAGCGCCAGGGCGGCGAGCTCTCCGGCGAGCAGCTCGATGACGCGGTGAAAACCGAACTGCGGCAAGACTTCCTCGGCGGACGCGTGATCTCGGCGATGTGCGGCAGCGCGCCGCTGTCCAAGCAGATGCACGCCTTCATGGAGTCGCTGCTCGACATCCCGGTGGCCGACGGCTACGGGGCCACCGAGACCGGCGGCGGGATCATGCGCAGCGGCTGGATCCGGCGGCCACCGGTGACCGACTACAAACTGGTCGACGTTCCCGAGCTGGGCTATCTCACCTCCGACCAGCCGTACCCGCGCGGCGAGCTGCACCTCAAGGCCAGCAACGTGATTCCCGGCTACTTCAAGCACCCCGAGCTGTCGGCAAAGATCTTCGACGACGAGGGTTTCTACAAGACCGGCGACATCATGGCCGAGCTGGAACCCGACCACCTGGTGTACCTGGATCGCAGCAACAACGTGATCAAACTGTCGCAGGGCGAATTCGTGGCGGTGTCCCAGTTGGAGGCGACGTTCTCGGCCAGCCCCTACATCCGGCAGATCTTTCTCTACGGCAGCAGTGAGCAGCCGTTCCTGCTCGCCGTGATCGTGCCGAACAGCGACGCGGTCGGCGACGGGGACGCGCGCGCCCTGATCGCCGACTCGCTACAACGCATCGCCGCCGACGCCCACCTGCACCCGTATGAGATTCCGCGCGACTTCCTGCTGGAATCACAGCGTTTCACCCGGGACAACGGGCTGCTGTCCGGGGTCGGCAAGCTGCTGCGCCCGGCCCTCAAGGCCCACTACGGCGAACGGCTCGACGCCATGTACGACGACATCGAGGCCAGCGGTGGCAACCAGCTCGGCGAGCTGCGTGCCGCCAGTCGCGAGCTGCCCACCATCGATACCGTGCGGCGCGCGGGCGCGGCCACCCTGGGCCTGCCGGCGGACACCGCCCTGCGCGCCGATGCGAAATTCATTGAGCTGGGCGGTGATTCGCTGTCCGCTTTCTCTTTCGCCACACTGCTGTCGGAGATCTTCAATATCGACGTGCCGGTGCAGACCATCGTCAGCCCCACCGCGAACCTGACCACCGTCGCGAATTTCGTTGACGGCGAACGCACCTCCGCCTCGACGCGGCCGACATTCGCATCGGTGCACGGCCGCGGCGCCACGGAGGCCCGGGCCGCGGACCTGACGCTGGACCGCTTCATCGACGCCGAGACGCTGGCCACCGCTCCCCGGCTGCCCGCCGCGACCGGCACGGTGGACACGGTGCTGCTGACCGGGGCCAACGGCTACCTCGGGCGCTTCCTGTGTCTGGATTGGCTCGAGCGGCTGGCCCAGGACGGCGGCACGGTGATCTGCCTGGCCCGCGGCGCCGACCCGATCGCCGGGCGCCAGCGCATCGAGGCCGCGATCGACAGCGGCGACGCCGAATTATCCCGGCGCTTCCGGGAATTGGCCGACAAGCAGTTGCGGGTGCTGGTCGGTGACGTGGGCGCGCCCAATCTCGGCCTGGACACGCCCACCTACGAGGCGCTCGCCGAGTCGGTCGACCTGATCGTGCATTCGGCGGCACTGGTCAACCACGTGCTGCCCTACAGCCAGCTCTTCGGGCCCAACGTGGTGGGCACCGCGGAGATCATCAAACTCGCAATCACCAAGCGGCTCAAGCCGGTCAACTACATCTCCACCGTGGCGGTGACCACGTTGCCGGACGGGAGCTTCATCGGCGAGGATGTCGATGTGCGTTCGGCGAGCCCGTCGCGGTCGCTCGACGAGTCGTACGCCGGCGGCTACGCGACCAGCAAGTGGGCGGGCGAGGTACTGCTGCGGGAGGCCCACGATCTGTGCGGCGTCCCGGTCGCGGTGTTCCGGTCCGACATGATCCTGGCGCACAGCGATTTCGCCGGCCAGCTCAACGTGCCCGACATGTTCACCCGCCTGATCTTGAGCGTGGTGGCGACCGGGATCGCACCGCGGTCGTTCTATCAGCTCGATGCGTCGGGCGACCCGCAGCGCGCCCATTACGACGGGCTGCCCGCGGATTTCACCGCCGGGGCCATCACCACCCTCGGCGCGCGCGCCCGGCAGGGCTACCACACCTACAACGTGCTCAACACCCACGACGACGGCGTCTCCCTGGACACCTTCGTCGACTGGCTGATCGCGGGCGGACACAAGATCGAGCGCATCGACGACTACCAGCGGTGGCTGGACAGATTCACCGAGGCGATGAAGGCGCTGCCCGACAACCAGCGCAAGAATTCGCTGCTGCCGCTGATGAACGCCTACGCCAAGCCCGGCCAGCCGACGCACGGTACCGGCATGCCTGCCGAAAAGTTCCGTGCCGCAGTGCAATCGGCGGGGATCGGCAGCGAAAAGGATGTGCCGCACGTGACCGAGGCCTTGATCGACAAATACGTAAGCGATCTGCAGCGGCTCGGGCTGCTGCGGACGGAGGCACGCGCGGGGTGAGCTGGCCCTAGCGGTTCCGAGCCGGGCTCGGTTCGCCGATGCGGCCGCGGACCCGCCCGACGACGTACAGCCCGAGCACCAGCGCCCACGACAGCAGGCTGAGCCACAGCTGGCTGCGCGCGGTGTGATCGAACGCCATTTGCACCAGCACGGCGGTGATTCCGGCCAGCGTGAGAATCGAGAGCACCGGAAAGAACCACATCTTCACGGTCAGCTTCTCCGCGGGCGCGCGGCGGCGCAGGATGATCTGCGACAGCGCGATCAGCCAGTAGACGAACAAGATGATGGCGCCCGACGAGTTGAGCAGGAAGAGGAAGACCGTGTTCGGCGCGATCCGCGCCATGATGACGCAACCGAACCCGACGGCCGACGACCACAAGATCGCGACGTGGGGTACGCCGCGCCCGCTCAGCCTGACCAGTTGCGTTGGGGCCTCGCCCCGTTCGGCGAGAACGAACAGCATGCGCGACGCCGTGTACAGACCGGAGTTCAGACAGGACAGCACCGCGGTCAGCACCACGGCGTTCATCACCTGATCCGCACCCGAGAGCCCCATGTGTGTGAGCGCTGCCACATACGGTGAGGCGCCGAGTTCCACCGAATCCCAGGGCAACAGCGCCACCAGCAGGAAAACCGAACCGATGAAGAAGATTCCGATGCGGGCCACGACCGATCTCGTCGCCCGTCGCACCGCGAGCTCGGGGTCGCGGCTCTCCGCCGCAGCGACGGTGACGATCTCGGCGCCCACCATGGAGAAGATCACCACCACGACGGCGGCGAACACCGCCCCCACGCCGTGTGGGAAGAACCCGCCGTGGGCGTGCAGATTGGCCAGGCCGCCGGGATGGCGCGGCACCAATCCCAGCACGTACACCGTGCCCACCACCAGGAAGACCACGATGGTCGCGACTTTGATTCCGGCAAACCAGAATTCGAATTCGCCGAAGGATGACACCGAGAACAGGTTGGTCGCGGTCATCAACACCATCAGGCACAGCGACAGCAGCCAGAGCGGCGCATGGAACCAGTAGTTGAGGACCTTGCCCCCGGCGACCGCCTCGAAGCCGACCACGATCACCCAGAAGTACCAATACAGCCAGGCGACCGAGAATCCCGCCCAGCCGCCCAGAGCGGTGGCGGCGTAGTCGGCGAACGATCCGGTCGACGGGTTGGCCGCGGCCATCTCACCGAGCATGCGCATCACCAGAACGACGAGCAGACCACACAGGGCATAGGTGAGGAACGCGGCCGGGCCGGTGTCTTTGATCACCACCCCGGACCCGACGAACAACCCCGCGCCGATCACCCCGCCGAGCGCGATCATGCTGAGCTGGCGCTGCGAGAGCCCCTGACGCAGTCGTGGCGTGCCGGCCATGCAGCACAACATATCCGGTGGCCGCGGAACCGGGCGGGGTTCGGCGGCATTCAAGCCGGGGCGAACGCCTCGTCGCGGCCGTCAGAGATACAGGTCGCGATCGCGGATCAGCGCGGTGGCGACCACGCTGATGACCGCTGTCGCAACCAGATACCCGCACGCCAGCCACGGCGCACCGCCGAGCGCGGCGATCAGCGCGGTCAGGATCATCGGGGTGACACCCGAGGCGTAGATGCCCGAGACCTGGTAGACGAACGACAACCCGGTGTAGCGCGTGCCGGTCGGATACAGCGCGGAGTACAGGGTGCCCTGCGCGCCGTAGAACAACGCATGCACCACGCCGAACACGACGATCATCGCCAGCCCGAACCACACCAGGTCCCTCGTGCCGAACAGGGCGAAGGCCGGAAAGGCCACCAGCCCGTAGCAGGCGACGCCGGCCAGGTACACCCGCCGCGCGCCGAAGCGCTCGGTCAATCGCCCCGATACCGGCAGCAGCACCGCCATCACCAGGGCGGCAACGGTCACCACCACCAACACCGACACCCGATTCAGGCCCAGGGCGCCGGTGGCGTAGCTGATGGCGAAAACGCCCCACGTGTTGAACGCCGAGCCCTCGCCCCACCGCGACAACAGGCCCAGCACGGTGTTGCGCCGCGAACGCGGCTCGCGGATGATGTCGCGGATCGGCACGGTGGAGGCGGCCCGCAGGTCTTGCAGCGCACGGAATTCCGGTGTCTCGTCGACCCGTAACCGGACCACGATACCGATCACGACGAGCAGCAGGCTGAGCAGGAATCCGATGCGCCAGCCGTAGGAGAGGAACCGGGCGGGCCCCAAAGCGACTTGCAGGAAAGCGAATATCCCGGTGCCCAAGGCCAGGCCCAGCGCCAATCCGATCTGCGGGATCGCCCCGAAGCGGCCGCGCCGGTCGCCGGGGCTGTGTTCGACGGCCAGCAGCACCGCCCCGCCCCACTCGCCGCCGAGCGCGAAACCCTGTAGCACGCGCAGGATCAGCAGCAGCACCGGCGCCCAGGCGCCGATCTGCGCGGCCGTCGGCAACACCCCGATCAGAGCCGTGGCGGCGCCCATGATGAGCATGGTGAGCGCCAGGCTGCGCTTGCGGCCGATCCGGTCGCCGATGTGGCCGAACACCAGGCCCCCGATGGGCCGCATGACGAACCCGACGGCGAAGGTTGCGAACGCCAATAGTGTTCCCACCAAAGAGCTTTCGCTGGGAAAAAACACCTTGTTGAACACCAGGCCGGCCGCGGTGGCATACAGGAAGAAGTCGTACCACTCGACGGTGGTGCCCAGCAGGCTGGCCGCGACGACGATGCGCAGCCGCCGGCGCTGTTGTTCGGAGGATTCGGGTGCCGGGGTGACGACTCCGGCGTCGGGTGCCGGCGCCGGCAGGGTGGCCGCCATGGCCGCTAGTGCGCCGAGGCGACCGCGAACGGCGTCGCCGTTGCCGGGTGCGACTTGCGGTTGGGATGTCGCCACAAACCCATCCGCTCGAGCAGCGGCAGCACGCCTTCGCCGAACCAGTAGGCCTCTTCCAGATGCGGATACCCGGACAAGATGAAGTGGGAGATACCCAATTTGGCGTATTCGGCCAGTCGCTCGGCGACCTCGGCGTGCGACCCGACCAGTGCGGTGCCGGCTCCCCCGCGGACCAGGCCCACCCCGGCCCACAGGTTGGGCGCGATCAGCAATCTGCCGCTGTCGCCGCCGTGCAGATCCAGCATGCGGCGCTGGCCTTCGGATTCGCTGCGCGCCAGGCTGGCCTGCACTCGTGCGACGTCGGCCGGGTCGATCGCGGCGAGCAACCGGTCGGCCTCGGCCCATGCCTGGGCGGACGTGTCGCGGCTGATCACGTGAATTCGCAAGCCGTAGCGTAGGATTCGGCCGGCATCGACCGCCAGGCCGCGAATCCAGTCGAGCTTTTTGGCCACCGCGGCCCGCGGCTCGCCCCAGGTGAGATACACGTCGGAGTGTTCGGCCGCCACCGGCCCGGCGGCTGCCGAAGACCCGCCGAAAAACACGGCCGGTATCGGGTCGGGCGCGTTGTTCAGCTGTGCGTCCTCGACCCGGATGTGTTCCCCGGTAAAGGTCACCGGCTCTTTGGCGGTCCACAGCCGACGCACCACATGCAGGAACTCTGCGGTGCGCGCGTACCGCGCCTCCTTGTCCAGGAAGTCGCCGTAGGCCCGTTGCTCGTGCGGTTCGCCGCCGGTGACGACGTTGAGCAGCAGCCGTCCCTGCGAGTGTCGCTGGAAGGTGCCGGCCATCTGCGTGGCCAGGGTCGGACTCAGCATCCCCGGGCGAAACGCCACCAGAAATTTCAGGGTCTCGGTCGATTCGACCAGCATCGCCGTCGTCAACCACGCGTCCTCACACCACAATCCGGTGGGCGTCAGGACGGCTTCGAACCCGTTGTCTTCGGCGGCCGTGCAGATCTGGCGCAGATACTTCAGCGTGGCAGGCCGGTCGCCCGACATCGCCGTGCCGTGTCCACCCGCAACCAGATTCCGCGAATCGCCGTAGGTCGGCAGAAACCAATGAAACGCGAGACTCAAGTCACAATCCTCTTTCACTCCGCATACGCCGGGCTTCATCCTTGTTGACGACAGCGTCGGCGGGCGAGGGTTGAAACCTGCGAGATTGCATCCCCGGCGCACCACCGGCCGCGCCGCGGCGGCCGCGGCCCGCGCACCCCGAACCGTCCACGGCGGGGCGCCGCCGTCACGCCGGCGGCGCCGCGTCTAGCGCTGTCCCAGAAGGCAATACGATCGCAATGATTTCGCCGGCGCCGATCGGCGGATTCGCCGCTACGATGACTACGGTCCGGCACGGCGGCGCAACCCGGCGCTCGTTTGCCCGCGCCGGATGTCCGCGGCGACGGCGCAAAGATCACCGATCCGTGACCGATCAGTCACGCCAGATCACACAATGCTTCCAATACGGCGTGGCTCGGCGGGTGATCCCCGCTTCGCGCGGCATTATTGCGATCATGCCTGACCTCACACGCCGAGCGGTGCTCCGGATGGGCGCCGGTGCCGGACTCGGGGCCACCGGCGTGCTCACCTTCAGCTCCCTGCTGGCTCCGGCCGCGTCGCGCGCCGCGACACTGCCGCAGGCTCCCGCGCCGTTCGAGCCGCCGACGGCGGGCAAGGCCCTGCCGACCCGGCTCACCGGGTCGTTCGTGTCGGCGGCCCGCGGGGGGATCAAGACCAACTACGTGATCGCCATGCCGCCGGGGCAGACCGGGTCGCTGCGGCCCGTGATCGCCCTGCACGGCGTGGACGGCGATGCCAACCAGATGGTCGACATGGGCGTCCCGGACGGGCTGGCCCAGCTGGCCAAGGAGGGCAGGCCGCCGTTCGCGGTGGTCGGCGTCGACGGCGGCAACGGCTACTGGCACAAAAGGGAATCCGGCGAGGACTCGGGCGCCATGGTGCTCGACGAGCTGCTGCCGATGCTGTCCACGATGGGCTTCGACACCTCCCGCGTCGGTTTCATGGGGTGGTCGATGGGCGGCTACGGGGCGCTTCGGCTGGGCGCCAAGCTGGGCCCGGCGCGGACCGCAGGCATCTGCGCGATCAGCCCCGCTTTGTACACCTCGTATCCGCTGAGTGCGCCCGGGGCATTCGACAGCAACGATGACTTCGTGCAGAACAGCGTGCTGGGCCTGCCGGCGCTGAATTCGATCCCGCTGCGCGTGGACTGCGGCAATTTCGACCGTTTCTATTTCGCCACAAAACAATTCGTCTATCAGCTGAAGACTCCGCCCGCGGGCAGTTTCTCCCTCGGCGGACACGACGTCGCCTACTGGCGCAGCCAACTGCCCGCCGAGCTGGCCTGGATGGCGACCTAGCCCACGCAGATGACACTTCGGGAGCAATCAGTCGCAGGCAACCCACATTCCGTGGGAAGGCAGACTTCCCGAAGCGGATTCCGGCCCGACATCGAGGGACTGCGCGCCGTCGCGGTGATCGCGGTCGTGCTCTATCACGCGGGCATCCCGGGGCTCACCGGCGGCTACGTCGGCGTGGACGTCTTCTTCGTGATCTCCGGCTTCCTGATCACCGGGCTGCTCTTCCGCGAGGCGAGCACCACCAATACCGTTCGGCTGGGCCGGTTTTACGGAGCGCGCGCGCGACGGCTGCTGCCGGCGGCGGCCATCGTCGGCGCCATCACCGCAATCGGCGCGGCCGCGGTGTTACCTCCCCTGCAGGCGCGCAGCGTGTTTCTCGACGGCATCGCCAGCGCCTTGTACGTCGGCAACTACCGGTTCGCGGCGCGTGGCACCGACTACCTGGCCTCCGAGGCGCCCTCGCCCTTTCAGCACTACTGGTCGCTGGGCGTGGAAGAGCAGTTCTATCTGCTATGGCCGGTGCTGATCATCGCCGTCGCCTGGTCGGTCCGGCGCATTCCGCGGCTTCGCGGTGCGACCCCATACGCGGCGGTCCTCGCGGTGATCGTGGGGGCATCGTTGACGGCGGGCACTATCTGGACCCGCACCTCGCCGTCGTGGGCGTTCTTCTCGCTGCCCACCCGCGCCTGGGAGTTGGCCGCAGGTGGCCTGGTGGCCCTGACGATCCCGCAGTGGCGCGGGCTGTCGCTGCGGACCGCGTCGATCGCCGGGTGGGGCGGTCTGGCGTTGATCCTGTTGACCTGCACCCAACTCAATTCCCACACCCCCTATCCCGGTATCGAGGCGCTGCTGCCGGTGCTGGGTACCGCGCTGATCGTCGGCGGCGGCGCCGTCACCGGCGGTCTCGGGCCCGGCCGCCTGCTGTCTCGCCCGTCGATGCGCGCGATCGGCCGGATCTCCTATTCGTGGTACCTGTGGCACTGGCCGGTGCTGCTGCTGTTGCCCGCGCTGCTCGACGAGCCCGCGGGGTTGCCGGCCAGGCTGAGCGCGACGGGTGTGTCCGCCGGGCTCGCCGTCATCACCCTGCACCTGGTGGAGAATCCGGGACGTTTCGCCGCGGCGCTGCGCCGGTCGGCGAAGGTCAGCCTGGTGGTGACCGGTGGCGCGAGTGCCGCCACCGCGTGCGCATGCATGGTGCTGCTCAACGTGATTCCGGCGCCGGTGGGCCACGGGGTGGCGGCTCCGCGCGCCAACATCATCGCGACACCGCCGGCCAACGTCGCCGCCGTCAGCCCCCAGGAAGCCGCGGTTCGTCAGGCGTTCGGTCAGGCGCGCGACGCTCTCGCGGCGGCCGTGGGCCTGCGGGCCGTCCCGTCGAACCTGGACCCGCCGCTGGCCAAGGCGCCCGCCGACAAGGCCGCCGTGTTCGTCAACGGCTGCGTCCGCTCCTGGCGCGACGTGGGACAAAGCGAGTGCGCGACGGGCGACACCGCCTCGACGACCACCGTCGCCCTGATCGGCGACTCGCACGCCGCCATGTGGAACCCCTCCTTCGAGCGGCTCGCCGAGCAGCGGCACTGGCGGCTGGAGACGCTGGCCAAGGTGACCTGCCCGCTGCAGGACCTGCACATCACCAGCCCGTATCTGGGCCGCGAATACATCGAATGCGAACAGTGGCGCGCCCAGATCATGGCCCGGATGAACGCCGAGCACCCCCGGCTGATCGTGCTGGACATGAGCCGGCGCTACGGGGGCGACTTCGGCTTCACCTCCTATGACCCGGCGTGGATCGACACCCTCGGTAACACGGTGGCCCAGTTGCGCGCCACGGGCGCGAGCGTGCTGGTCCTGGGACCGGCCCCGGACCCGCAGTCGTCCGTGCCGACGTGCCTGTCCGGTCATCTTGACGATGTAAGTTCTTGTACGCCAACAAAACCCGAGGCAGTCGATGGCGGCGGGATCGCCGCCGAGCAGGCGGTGACGGCCCGTAGCGGCGGCCACTACGCCGACCTGACCGACATGTTCTGCACCCCCGAGCGCTGCCCGGTCATCGTCGGCAACACCCTGGTGTTCCGCGACGACAACCACGTGACAACCCAGTACGCGCAGTTGGTGGCACCGTTGCTGGGTGCGCTCACCGACCGCGTGCTGGCGAAGGGGTGAGTAGCGAATGAACTTTTCGCGGCCGGCCAACGTCGGATCAGTAAAAGGCTCTTGGAGGTTCTAGCATCATGTCCGCGCTGTTGCTGGTCTGCATCGCAGTAACCGCGCCGTTCGCCGGAATCGCCTTCCTGCACGTGCAAGACCGCCTGGAGCGCTGGGACTACCAGCGGCACGCGGACGACTGACCCCCGCTACCGCCCGTCACACCTGAGTCAGATGGACAGCTGCGTGCCGATGAGCGGGGCGATCTTGTCGGCCATGTACTGATGGCCCGCGTCATTCGGATGCACCCCATCGGCGCCGATCAGGTCGGGCCGGCCGACGAACCAGTGTTCGGCGATCGGATCGATGAACGTCGCACCTACCGCCCGGGCCGCGCCACCGAGGACGTCGCGGATCAGAAACATCGACGGCGGGACGTCGGCGGTCGGCCAGGGCGGCCCGATCACCAGCAGCCGCGCCGCCGGTGCCGTGCGGCGCGCCAAATCCAAAGCGGCGTTGGTCTTTACGGTCAGCGTCGCGGGATCGATCCCCTGGTCGTTGCGGGAGCCGAAGAACACCACCAGCGCGTCGTCGGGCTGGACCGCCCGGGCGGTCAGATCCTCGAAGATGCTGCCGTGGTCACCCGGCGCGGCATAACCGGCCCTGCCTTCCGCCGCCACATTGCTCGAGATCCGCGAACCCCGCGACCTGAGAACCCCGAACGCGCGCGACGTCCACGATCTCGGCCCCACACCGCCCTCGCCCGTGCCGGTGGTATACGAATCCCCCACCACTGCAACGTGATTCATGCGAAAGTCCAGCGTCAGCGTCTCGTAGGTGCGCAATTGGGCCGGATACACCAAGCCGACGCCGATCAGAAAACTCAACCCGATGAGAAAGGAGGTCAGACGACTCACTCTCACCTCCTGTGTCTAGGGCATCGTCAAGTGCCACCGCGTCCTCATCAAGTATTCCCGGTGAATCGCGGCCGGCCGTTGAGGCGGTGATCACACCGCGCGGGCCGAAACCGCTTCCAGCGGACGGTCTATCGGATGCAGCTTACCGTTCGAATCGCTTCTCGCGTCCACGGCTCTGACGTCGACCATCTTGCGCATCCAACGGCGGGCCGGCTCTTCGACACCGTGATACAGCAGCACCGAGGCGACCAGGGCGATCGCAAGCAGCCCGATGACGTTCCATTTCCAGGGGTTGTCCAGGGTGTCGAGCTCGAATTGCTCTACGGCCCAGCCCCAGGCGGTGTGCACCAGCTCGTGCACCATGTACAGGCAGAACGAGATCTTGCCGCCGTAGACCATCACGCGGGCCGACAAGACCCTCGGCAGGCTCCCGAGCCCGATGGACAGCGAGATCACCAGCGGCACGAACAACACGTCGACGACGCCGCCACTGTCGTTCTCCACCACGCCCGATATCGGGTGCGCGCCAAACCAATACAGCACGCCCACCATGGCGGCCAGCAGAAGCAGGGAGACGTATCCGGCAACGCGGCGGCCCCGGTCGCCCAGCCGCAGCCTGCGTACCGCGACACAGGCCAATGCGCCCGCCGTGAATTGCGTGACGATTCGCGGCAGCCAACTCCACGGCGTGTAGAAGTGGCCGCTGGCGAGCAACATCAGCACGGGGGGCAGCGATGCCGCGAACGCCAGCACCATCAGGCTGCGCGCCCTGGTGGTTTGTTTCATCCGTAGCAGGACCAGCACCACGACAGCGAAGAGCACATAGGCGAGCCATTCCGCGCTGATCGACCAGGCCGGCCCGTCCCAACTCGAGTCGTCGAAGAACGGCACGAACCATAACTGCACCAACAGGACTTGGCGCACGTAGCTGATCGCGGTGAGCTGGGCGGCATCCGGCGACGGCACATGACCGACGTGCAAGGTGAAGATCACCCACAGGGCGGCCAGATGCAGGGTGACCAGGTAGACCGGCCACACCCGCGCCAGTCGCAGCCACAGGAAATGCAGGGTCGCGCGGGTCGACCAGGACCGGCCCATGCGGTCGAGGTAGTTGTACGTCAGCACGAACCCGCTGAGGATGAAGAAAAGGTCGACGCCCTGAGCGCCACAATTGAGCACCGGCGCCAGGGCGTCACGAAAATCGGGCGACAGATCGCCGAGCATCGGCCGGAAGTGGAACAGCACCACCCAGAGCGCCGCGACGATCCGGAGCCCCGTCAGGGCCGTGATCTCGCCTCGGATTTCTCCGCCCCGCACGCTGCTCTTCCCGTCGAATCCTGCTGTTCGTTGTCCTGCTAGGTCGGCCCGTGCTACTTCGGGCCCCACTATCGCGAAAGGGTGGACATCTCGCCACGTCACAAACGCCCCGACCAATAACCGGCAGCCTTGGCAGCCTAGCAGTGCAACCGTCGCGATGCGTGGACGGTGACGGGTGTGGCACAGAACGTTCCGGGGTATTCCGATCGCCTGATATTCCGCTGGACGTTTGCTCAGCGGAGTATCGCAGCGGGCCCGCCAATGTTTCTTAGCAAAGCGTTAGACGCGGCTTCCGGTCCCCTTATGCTTGGGAACTAGCGTTCTAGGCGTTGCTTGGTGAGCGCGGAAGCGCCCCCCGGTCACAGCGCGAACGCCACGGAGAGTGAGGGGTCTGCATGACGATCGCAGGCAGCCAGACTGGCCACGACAACTGCGTGTTTGATTGCGCAGGCGCACAGGTTCGGGCGCACTATCGCCACCTGGCCACCGTGGTCCACATCCGCGGCGAAATCAACGATGAGAACGTTGACCGGATTCGTGGTCATATTGCGCGTTTCACACTCGGAGAAAACCCCGTGGTGCTCGACGTCGCCGACGTCAGCGAATTTGCTGGAGCCGGCATTTCGTTGCTGTACGCGTTCGATGCCGATTGTCGCGCAGCCGGGGTGGATTGGACCCTGGTCGCCAGCTCAGCGGTCACCCAGGTGCTGGACGACACCGGTCACCACGCCAGCTTCCCGATCATGCGCACGGTTCACGAGGCGCTCAAGGACCGGGCGGACGCCATCGTGCTCCGCCGCCGGATGGCGTTACCCCTGGTCAGCAAGACCCTTCAGTAAGACCGTTTGGCTGCCGGGCGCGCGCGCCGCAGCCGACCGATTCCGACCACCGCCAGCACCCCGGCGCAGGTCAACAGCACCAGCGTCAGCAGAAGCAGCTGCGGGTCGTAAACCAGCGACGACGTGGAGGGCTGCCCGTCCGCGATCGGTGCCACGGTCACGGTATGACGCGAGTGCAACCAGCTCAGTCCCGCGCACACGAGCCCGGCGCAGGCCAGGGCGAGCTCGAGCACCGCGCGGTTGCGGGCGTTCACTGCGCCGCTCCCGCGTCGTCGTCCCAGTCCTTTTCAACCACGTCGGAGCCGGGGGGGTCCACCCGCTCTTGGACCAGCGGGGTCAGCGCGGCCCGTAGCTGGCGATGGCGACGCGCCCAGGCCTGGGCCGTGCGTCCGCCGGTGAGCTTGAGACCGATGCCGACGCGGCCGCGGGGCACTCCGACCAGTTCGCCGAGCGCCCGGGCCGACTGCCACCTCGCCAGGTCTTTGCCGGAGGCTTCGTGGTTCTCGGCCTCCGGATACACCTTCAGGATTTCGCGGACCAGAATCGTCTCGGTGCCCTGGCGCAGTGCGTCTTGGGTGAGCTCGACAGAGACGTGGATACGCGCGGCCTTCACCTGCAGCCCCAGGAACGCCGACACGAGCACGAGGAAGATCGCGGGCACCACCAGCGATACCGGGGCGCCGCTCCAGATTTCGATCGCGACCATGGCCGCCGCCGCGGCCGGGCCGCACGCCAGCCACCACCAGCTGGCGCCGGGTTCGTAGAACAACGGCTTGGGTGCGGTGTCGCCGTAGGTCGTCATCGCAAGCTCCGTCTCACGAGAGCCAGCCTGCCGCATTCGCGGCCCAATACGTGAGAACGATATCCGCTCCGGCGCGCCGGATGCTGGTCAGTGACTCCAGCGCCGCTGCGCGCTCGTCGATCCAATTGTTCGCGGCGGCAGCGCAGATCATCGCGTACTCCCCTGACACTTGATAGGCGGCGACGGGAACGGGCGAAACGTCCGCCGCGGCCGCGACCACGTCGAGATAACCCAGGGCCGGCTTGATCATCACGATGTCGGCGCCCTCGTCGATGTCGAGCGCGACCTCGCGCAGCGCCTCCCGGGCGTTACCCGCCTCCTGCTGGTAGGTGCGCCGGTCGCCGGACAGGCTGGAACCGACCGCCTCGCGAAAGGGACCGTAGAACACCGAGGCGAACTTGGCGGCGTAGGCCAGAATCGCCACATCGGTGAAGGCCGCGGCGTCCATGCCGTCGCGAATCGCCCCCACTTGACCATCCATCATGCCGCTCGGCCCCACCACCTGAGCGCCCGATTCTGCTTGCGCCACAGCGAGTTCCACGTACCGGGCCACCGTGGCGTCGTTGTCGACCCGGCCCCTGTCGTCGAGAACGCCGCAGTGCCCGTGGTCGGTGAACTCGTCCAGACAGGTGTCGGCCATCAACACGGTCGCGTCGCCGAGGTCCTTGGCCAGGTCCCGCAACGCGACATTCAGGATGCCGTCGGGGTCGGTTCCGGCCGACCCGATCGAATCCTTGTCCTCCGCACGGGGCACACCGAACAGCATCAACCCGCCCACCCCCGCGGCGACGGCGCCGGCGGCCGCGTGGCGCAACGAATCACGGGTGTGCTGCACCACGCCGGGCATCGAACTGATCGGCCGTGGTTCGTCGATGCCGTCGGCGACGAACATCGGCAGCACCAAATGCCTTGGCTCCAAAGATGTTTGCGCTACCAGACGACGCAACGCCGGGGTGGTGCGAAGCCGGCGCGGGCGGTGCCGCGGGTAGGCGCTACCGCTCATGGTGGCGACCCGCTAACGCCCATGGTGGCGACCCGCTGCGCCCGGCTCCGCCGCGCTGGCGATCGCCACTAACGCCTGCGGCTCTTCTTGCGCGGCGGCGGCAGCGCACCCTCGGCGCGCAACCGCGCGGCGTGTTCGGCGAGCGCGTCGACCAGTGGACCGACGGCGGCGGTCTCGGGCTGGACATCAACCCGCAGGCCGAATTCGGCGGCGGTCTCGGCGGTCTTGGGGCCGATGCAGGCGATGATCGTCCGTGCGTGCGGCTTGCCGGCGATGCCGACCAGGTTGCGCACCGTGGAACTGGACGTGAAGCACACCGCATCGAAGCCGCCGGTCTTGATCATCTCCCGCGTTTCGGCCGGCGGCGGGGCGGCCCGCACGGTCCGGTAGGCGGTGACATCCTCGATCTCCCAGCCACGTTCGCGCAGACCCTCGGCCAGCGTCTCGGTGGCAATGTCGGCGCGCGGCAGCAGGACCCGATTGACCGGGTCGAAAATGCTGTCGTAGGGCGGGAAGTCGTCGAGCAGACCCAACGAGGACTGCTCACCGGCTGGCACCAGTTCGGGGCTGATCCCGAACGCGCGGACCCGGTCGGCGGTCGACTCGCCCACACACGCGATCTTCACTCCGGAGAACGCGCGGGCGTCCAGACCGAACTCACCGAACTTCTCCCACACCGCACGCACCGCGTTTGTCGAGGTGAACACCACCCACTGGAAGCGGCCGTCGACCAATCCCTTGACGGCCCTTTCCATTTGAGCCGGGCTTCGCGGCGGCTCGACCGCGATGGTCGGCACCTCGATGGGCAGCGCGCCGTAGGACGTCAGCCGCTCGCTCATCTCGCCGGCCTGGTCTTTGGTGCGCGGCACCAACACGGTCCAGCCGTACAGCGCACGGCTTTCCCACCAGTTCAGCTTCGCCCGGCTGGCCACCGTCTTGCCGATCGTCACCACCAGCGGGCCGGTCAGCGGGCCGGCGGGGTCGGTACCGCCCAGCACGGCGGAGTCGGTCAACCCGTGCAGCGTGGTTTCGATGGAACGCTGCTGACAGGTGGTGCCGTGCGCGGTCACCACGCACGGGGTGTTCTCGGCGAGCTCGTGCTCGATCAGGGTGCGCGCCGCGTCCGCCAGATGCGACGACGTGGCCTGCAGGATCAGCGGGCCGGGCGCCGCGGCCAGCGCCTCCCAGTCCACATGGGGGTCGCGCACGTCGGCGACCGTGTGCGAAGAGCCCAGCGGCAACCCCGCGTACGTCGGAACCGCGTCGCTGGGGGCCAGCCCGGGCACGATCTCGATGTGCAGATGGCTCCGCGCGATGGCGTTGACCTCGGTGATGACCGCGTCGACCGTCAGCGGGTCGCCGGCCACCAGCCGCACCACGTCGACGCCCGTGCGCGCCTCGGCGGTCAGCGTCTTGGCCACCTCGGCGGGGTCACCCAGCGCCGGACGGATATCGGGGCCACCGGATATCACCGCCGGCTGCGCCTTGCCCTGCTCGGAACCGCTGCCGCCATTGCCGGCGGCCGGGTCGGCCGGGGCCGGGCCCGAAACCGGCGGCAGGTCTTTGCCGATCAGGGCCAGCACCGGCTCAGGCACGTCAGGGTCTGTGAACACCAGGGCGGCGTTCGCCAGCACCGCGGCGGCCCGGGTCGTCAGCAATCCCGGGTCACCCGGGCCGGAGCCCACGTACGTGATGCGGCCGGGTGTCGGCTTACGGCCTCGCGTCGTCATTGTCGCTCCCACGTAACTCGCATTTAATTTCCTCGCGCCGGGTCTTGCCGGGCTTCGTTCATCAACTCTCGGGCGCCCAGCTCGAACAGCTCCGCGGCCACCGAAAGCCCCAGCTCCCGTGCCCGATCGGGACTTCCGATACCGGACGCGCGGATCACGTCGGACCCGTCCAGCGCCGCCACGCAACCGCGCAGCGACAGCTCTTCGAAGATCCGGCCGTCCTCATCGATGGACTCGACCACCTCGGCGATCGCGCCCACCGGTGCGGAGCAACCGGCCTCCAGTTCGGCCAGCAGGGCTCGCTCCGCGGTGACCGACGCGCGCGTGTCGGCATCGTCCAGTTCCGCCAGCACCGCCGCCAGCCGGCTGTCACCGGCACGGCATTCGACGGCGAGCGCACCTTGAGCCGGTGCGGGCAACATCTGCACCGGCTCTAGCGTTTCGGTGACATCGTCGAGGCGACCGATCCGGGCCAGTCCCGCCCGGGCTACCACGATCGCATCCAGATCACCACTGCTTACCCTGTTCAACCTGGTATCTAGGTTGCCTCGTAGGGGGCGGATTTCCAAACCGAGACCCAATGCTCTAAGCTGCGCGGCCCGCCGCGGCGACGAGGTGCCCACCAGCGAACCCGAAGGCAACTCGGCGAGCACCAGGCCATCCCGCGCCACCACCGCATCGCGCGGGTCGTTGCGCACCGGTATGGCCGCCACAGCAAACCTCGGATCGTCGGCCGTCGGCAGGTCTTTATGGGAGTGCACCGCGGCGTCGACACCGCCCTCCTCCATGGCCTCGCGCAGCGCGGTGGTGAAGACACCCACCCCGAGCGACTCGATGGGCGCCGACGAGCGGTCCCCGGCCGTGCTGATCGTGACCAGTTCCGCCGGGTGGCCCAGCGCGATCAAAGCGTCTCTGACGACCCCGGCCTGGGTGGTGGCCAGCAGGCTGCCCCGGGTGCCTATCCGGATCACGTTCGCCAATTGCCTACTCGGCGGTTTGCGGAGGAGTGCCCGCATCGAATCCGTTTGCCACGACCGGCAATTCGCCCGCGGCCACGGCATCGACGGCAGTCTGGTCGAGTTCGAAGAGTTCGCGTAGCGCCTCGGCGTAGCTGTCACCGCCGGGCGCGCTGGCGAGCTGTTTGATCCGCACGGTCGGCGCGTGCAGCAGCTTGTCCACCACCCGTCGCACGGTGCGGGCCACCTCTTCACGCTCGCCGCTCTCGAGCCCGGGCAGCCGGTTGTCGAGGCGCAGCAGCTCCGCTTCGACCACATCGGCGGCGCGCTGGCGCAGCGCCGTCACGGTCGGCGTCACCTCCGCCATTCGCTGCCCGGCCAGGTAGGCAGCAACTTCGGTGGCGACGATGGTGCGGGCGGCGTCGACGTCCGCCGCGGCGGCGTGGGCCGTCGGCTCGCGCTGCACGCGGTCCACATCGACCACCCAGACGCCGGGCAGCCCGGCCACCGCCGGATCGACGTCACGCGGCATGCCCAGGTCGCAGATCACCAGCGGCCTGAACTCTTCGTTGCGGCGCGCGGCGGCCAGCGCGTGGTGCACGTCGGCCAGCGAGACCACCGGGGTCACGGCCCCGGTGCAGCTCACGACCACGTCGGCGCACGCCAAGGTGTCGGCCAGGCGCTCCAAGGGCAGGGCGTCGGCCCGCACACCGGCGTCGCAGATCTTGCGGACCAGGCGCTGACCCCGGGACAACGACCGGTTGACGACGTGAACCTGCCCGATGCCGGCACGAGAAAGGTGGCCCGCGGCCAGCGCGCCCATCGCTCCGGCGCCGACCAGGACCGCGGTCTTGCCCGACAGCCCGCCCAGGCGGCGTTCGGCCATGCTGAGCGCGACGGATACCACCGAGGCACCCGCGGCGTCGATGGCGGTTTCGGAATGCACCCGCTTGCCCACCGACAACGCCCGCTGGGCCAGCTCGTGCAGGACGCGGCCGACGGTGCGGTTGGTCTCGGCGCTGGCATAGGCCCGACGGACCTGGCCGAGCACCTGCTGCTCGCCGATCACCGCGGAATCCAGGCCGCTGGCCACCGCGAACAGATGCTCGACGGCGGCCTCGCTGTAGCGGACGTACGCATACTTGGTGAGGTCGGCCATCGACATCCCGGACTGCTCCGACAGCACCTGCCCGATCACCGCTAACCCGCCGTGAAACGCGTCCACCACCGCGTAGACCTCGACCCGGTTACAGGTCGACAGCACCATCGCCTCGGTCACCAGCGGTGACTGCAACACCCGGTCGACAATCTTGCCCTGATCGGACTCGTCGATGCTGAGTTGTTCCAGGACGGAGACCGGCGCACTGCGGTGCGAAACCCCGAAGAGCAAGACGCTCACGGCAGCATCACCTGGCCAGCTCCCTTGCTTCCTCCAGTAAATGAACTGCTGTCCACGGTAATCGTTTATCAGCTGGGCTACCAAATAATTGCCAGGCGCCGGCCGGCCGGACAGGGGCGCGCGGGTCAGCGGCCGAGATCGGCCCGCAGCCGGGGTTCGTCGATCTCCCAGTAGCTGTGCTCGCGGCCGTCGAGCAGGATCACCGGCAGCCGATCGCCGAACTCGGCCCGCAGCGCGGTGTTGCCCGCCGCGGCCGCGGTGTCGACGTCGGTCATCGACAAGTCGAAGCCCAGCTCATCGGCCAGTTCGGCCAACCGCGCATGAACGCGCTCGCAGATGGCGCACCCGTCGCGGGTCAGCAGCTCCACCTGCGGGCGGCCGAGGGCGTGCGTCATGCGGACCAGTCTGGCATCGCTGACTTGTGACGCTCCCCACCAGTCGTTATGTTCCCGGCCATGGCTGACGAGACGCTGCGGGTCGATCCCGTCGTGATGCAAGGCACTGCCGCCTCGCTCAGCGGTGCGGCCGAGCATCTCTCGGCTCAGCTAGCCGATCTCGACGATCAGGTGGGTCAGCTGCTCGCCGGTTGGCACGGTGCGGCGGGCACGGCGTACGGATCCGCGTGGGAGCTGTGGCACAAGGGCGCCCGCGAGGTAGAGCTCGGGTTGTCGATGCTGGCGCAGCTGGTGGGCCAGGCCTGCAGGGCGTATCAGGACAACGAGGCCTTGTCCGCCCAGGCGGAACTGGCGGTGCGCGGTGGCTGAGGCGTTTCGGGTTGATCCCCAGGCGTTGACGGACGCGGTGCAACGAATGGCAGCATTTCAGCGCCACGTTGAAGACAGCATTGCCGAAATCGATTCTCGTGTAACGCGTTTGCACATATCGTGGACGGGCCGTGCCGCGGCCGCTCACGCCCAGGCGCATCAGCACTGGGTCCGTGGCGAGGCGATGATGCGCGAAGCGCTGACGCAGCTGGGGCAGGTGGCCGGCATGGCGCATCACAACTACACCGGCGCGATATCGACGAATCTCGGTATGTGGTCGTGACGACATGGCGCCACTGGCGTGTGACCCGACTGCTCTAGACCGCGCCGGTGCCACGGTAGTGGCCACCGGCGTTTCGCTGGGGTCGGTCATCTCGACATTGACCACGGCGCTGGCGGGCAGCGCGGGCATGGCCGGTAACGATCCGGTAGGCGCGGCGGTGGGCCACGCGTACAACGGCGCGGCGACTACGGTGATCGATGCGATGACCAGCACCCGCAATGGACTGTGCAGCATCGGGGACGGCGCGCGGATGTCGGCGCACAACTATGCGCTCGCCGAGGCGATGTCGGATGTCACGGGCCGCGCCGGGGGTCTGCCGACACCGCCCGTGACGGCGCCGTTGCCCATCGGGACGTCGCCGCCGTCGGCCGTCGGCGCTGGCAGCAGCGCCCCCGCGGGCTGGGACTGGGTCGCGCCGTATATCGGAATGATCTGGCCCACAGGCGATTCGGCGAAGTTGCGCGCCGCCGCGACGGCGTGGACGACTGCGGGCGTCACCTTCATGACGACGGAGATCGCGGCTGGCGGTGCGACGATGGCCGCCATTGCCGCGCAGCGGATTCCCGAGGGCGCGGCCATCAACAAAGCGTTGGCCGATGCGTCGGACGCCACCGCCAGCGTTGCGCGGCAATGCCAACCGATCGCGGCGCTACTCAACAGCTACGCGACCAAGATCGACAAGGTCCACGCGGCGATCTTGGATCTGCTGTCGCGCATCTGCGATCCAATGACCGGAATCAAAGAGGTCTGGGATCTGCTGACCGACAAAGACGAAGACGAGATCAAGAGAATCGCCGACGACATCCGCAGGGTGCTCGACAACTTCGCCCAGGAGGCCGAAACGCTGCGCGGCCAAATCAAGGCCACCATGGCCGACGCCGCGACCGCCGCAAAGTATATGGCCCAGTGGGCGGATAAAGAGTGGGACCACTTCCTGCACGGGACGCCGGTCGGCAGGGCGCTCAATCAGGTGGGCCAGACATTCACAGGCTTCGGCGTCGAGGGCTGGGATTTCGTCAAAGGCCTGTACGACATCAGCCAATTCCACGCGATGTTCGACCCCGAGGGTTACGCCGACACCCTGAAGGGCATGGCTACCGGCGTTGGGACGCTCGTCGGCTTGGGGCCCGACGGTGGCCCCGGGGTCGCCGAATCATGGAAAGCGTTGGGTAAGGACGTAACTCATTGGGACGAGTGGAGTTCCAACCCCGCCGAAGCACTCGGCAAGAGCCTCTTCGACGTGGCAACTCTGGTCTTGCCCGGTGGACCGCTTTCCAAGGTGGGCAAAGTAGGGCACACCGCAGCGGACGCGCTGAAAGCCTTCGAGAAGCCGCCAGAATTCCCCAGGGTCCCCTCGCTTGAGCCCCGGGAGCCGGCACCGACGGCACCCACGCCGCCGGGGCCGAGCCAACCGAAGCCGGCGGAACCGCGCCCGCCGGCGTCCCCGGGCAAGCCGGCGCCGGGCGAAGATCCGCTGCCGCACAGCCCGACGGAATCCAAGCCGCCCGCTGGCGGGACGCCGCCTCACACCGGCGAGCCGAAACCGCCCGCGGTGCCTGCCGCGCCCGGCGGAAAGCCGCCGGTATCGGTGCCGGCCGAGCAAGCGCTGCTACCCCATCCGAAACCTGTGGAGCCGGTCCCCCCGCCCGCGCCCGCGGTGCCTGCTGCGGGGTCTGCGAACACCGGACTTCCGTCGGCGCCCGCCGCCGCAGCTCCTTCGCCGCCGCATCTGCCGCCACGTTCAGTCCCGATGGGCGGCGGCGCTCCTGTCGAAGTACCTCCCGGCTTGGGTGATGTGCCCCACGACGGACAACCTCCCGTCCCACCCGGCGAGCCGCACGGCGGGGGCCCCCACCCGGCCGGCGACGGAGGCGCGGCGCATCCGCTCGGCAACGGCGACGGCGCGCCGCCCTCGGTATCCGTCCGCAACGAAACCCCTCGAGAGGAGCCACCGCCGCCAGACGACTCCCGATCCAACCCCGGCGACCACAACCAGGGACAATCGACCGGCGAGGCGGAACCAGAGGACGAAATCCCGCACAGCAAGAGGCACGCCATAAGCGGACACGGGAGCTACGACCCCAGCGATGGCTTCCTTACCGTGCCGAGCGGCTCCAGCATCACGACCTTTGCCGAGCACGGCTCGACTATTACCGACTCACTTGGCAACCTTATCGAAACCGGTGGTGACACGTCTGGGGTTTATTCGAAAACATTTAAACCGGATGATCTTATCCCCAATTATACAATTCACCCTCCCGATGGTTTGAACATTCTAGGTTCACCCCTGACGGTAACAAGCCCCACTCTTATCAGTGCAATTATTCACGAGAATATGGGCTTGGTCGACCTCGCGGTATGCACATTTGATCCGACTGCTCCGACGGGCAAGGTATACCACGTGAGTGGAATTTATGATAAATATAGTGATAAATTTACAGCCTACGAGAGGTCAAGACATTGACCGTGCCCGACTATTCTGAAATCGACAAACTCATCAGCCTCGCCTCAGAAACGAAGTCGACGGAGACGAATCGACGGCTTTTTGCGGCGCTTCGCGGTGTCGAATTGTTCTTTCCTCGGACAAAGGTTGAGCACGAGGGAGGACAGGTGAATGCAACGCCGTTGCTCCGCTTGTCTGACGGAACGAACGCCATGATGCTCTACACGTCCAAGGATCATCCAGATCTGCCGGACACCTTCGCCGGTGGCGCTTTCGAAGATGCGCTTACCGCCGCCCTCTCCATGCCAGAGCTCGATTGGGTGATTGTGTGCAACAGGGGATCACAGTGGGTCGCAATCAACAAGCGAAACATACCTGTTGTTCTCAACGATCCGCAGCCTCGAGATGATCACATGGATTCCTCCGCTCAGACACCCGAGAATGACGGAAATATTCTCGAGGAATTGATAACCCGTGCCGTCAACACGCCACCCGAGGAACTTTCGCCGCCGATCGGATCTGTGCTGCGTGGACGTCAAATATTCATCGAGCTGGCGGAAGGCCAGCGTGAAGATGAGCAACCGGTCATGAAGACTTTCACGGTCCAAAATATGCACCGCGTGATACGCGCCTACACCACGCGAAGGCGTCAGGGGATCAGATACGGCGGGATGCAGTGGCAGGCGCTCAAAAATATGATCAGAACGACAACGCAACTGGACGGAGTGCAGATCGTCAACGACGCGGACGACTGGGTGATCTTCGATCGTGAATCACTGATTACCGGCGGAACCGGCGATTCCTAAGCGCGAAGAAGCGGCCCGGCTTCAGGGCAGGGCATCCACCAAAGAGTGGTCGGCCGCGAGCATCACCGGCAGCCCGGGACGCGTCCAACGCCCTCACGCCATCCGCCCGATAGGGTTGGAGACCGGGCACCCGCTGGGTCGCCAGGCAATACAGCGATCTAGGAGGTTTGGCGATGACTTCCTTTGACCCGGTCGACGCGGACCGCCCCGGCCACGTTGACGCGGAATCGCTGGCCGCGGACGCCAGCGCCGCCCGCGCGATCGAGGGCATGCAGGAAGTCGCCGCCTCACAGCACAGTCCCCAGCCCCCGATCGACCTGACCGCCGCCGCGTTCTTCGACGTGGACAACACGCTCGTGCAGGGCTCCTCCGCGGTGCATTTCGGCCGCGGGCTGGCGACGCGTAACTACTTCACCTACCGCGATGTGCTCGGATTCGTCTACGCGCAGGCCAAGTTCCAGATCCTCGGGACCGAAAACAGCAACGACGTCGCCGCCGGCCGGCGCAAGGCGCTCGCCTTCATCGAGGGCCGATCGGTCGAAGAGTTGATCACTTTGGGCGAGGACATCTACGACGAGATCATCGCCGACAAGATCTGGCCCGGCACCCGAGAGCTCACCCAGATGCACCTGGACGCCGGTCAGCAGGTGTGGCTGATCACGGCCACGCCATACGAACTCGCCGCAACCATCGCGCGACGGCTCGGCCTGACCGGCGCTCTGGGCACGGTCGCGGAATCCGTCGACGGCGTCTTCACCGGCCGCCTGGTCGGTGACATCCTGCACGGCACCGGCAAGGCCCACGCCGTGCGGTCCCTGGCAATTCGCGAGGGCCTGAACCTGAAGCGGTGCACGGCCTACTCGGACAGCTTCAACGACGTGCCCATGCTATCGCTGGTGGGCACCGCGGTCGCGATCAATCCCGACGCCCGCCTGCGCGCCCTGGCCCGCGAGCGCGGCTGGGAGATTCGTGATTTCCGTACCGCTCGCAAGGCGGCCCGGATCGGGGTGCCGTCGGCGCTGGCGTTGGGTGCAGCCGGTGGTGCGCTGGCCGCGCTGGCCTCCCGACGGCAATCGCGCTGATAGGCTGCGCCGCGCAGAGAAAATCGAGCGGAGGGCATAGCGCCATGACGGTCCCCAAGGAAGCCGAAGGACTCATCGGCAGCCATTACCGCGCACCGGATTACTTCGAGGTCGGTCGCGAGAAGATCCGCGAGTTTGCGATGGCCATCAAAGACGACCATCCGGCGCACTTCGACGAAAGTGAATCAGCGAGAGCCGGGTACCCCGCGATGGTGGCGCCGCTGACGTTCCTCGCGATCGCCGGGCGCCGTGTTCAGCTGGAGATCTTCACCAAGTTCAGCATCCCGATCAACATCGCCCGGGTGATCCACCGGGACCAGAAGTTCAAGTTCCATCGCCCGATCCTGGCGCACGATAGGCTGTACTTCGACACCTATCTCGACTCGGTGATCCAGTCCCACGGCACTGTGCTTGTTGAGATCCGCAGCGAAGTGACCGATGGCGAGGGAAACGCAATTGTGACCAGTGTCGTCACGATGCTGGGAGAGTCTTCAAACCAGGAGGACGTCGAAGCCACAGCCGCGGCAGTGGCAGCCATATCCGCGGGAAAGTCAGGGGCGTTGTAAATGTCTGCACAGGGGGAAGTGGGAAACACACAGCTCAAGCCGCCGGTCGAGAAAGTCCGGTCGCACTACGACAAATCGAACGAGTTCTTCAAGCTCTGGCTTGACCCGTCAATGACGTACAGCTGCGGTTACTTCGACGAAAATCCGGACCCGCAGCACCTGACCAAGACGCTCGAAGAGGCGCAGTACGCCAAGCGCAAGCTCGCTCTCGACAAGCTCAACCTCGAGCCCGGCATGACGCTGCTGGACATCGGCAGCGGCTGGGGCTCGACGATGCGTCACGCGGTGGCCGAATACGACGTCAACGTCATCGGCCTCACGCTGAGCGAGAACCAGTACGCCCACTGCGTGGCGGAGTTCGACAAGATGGACAGCCCGCGCCGCAAAGACGTGCGCATCCAGGGCTGGGAGGAATTCCCCAGCGACGAACCGATCGACCGCATCGTGTCGCTGGGCGCCTTCGAGCACTTCGCCGACGGCGCGGGTGATGCCGGGTACGAGCGCTACGCGACGTTCTTCAAGAAGTACTACGACTTGCTGCCCGACGACGGCCGCATGCTGCTGCACTCGATCGTGGTGCCCACCCGCGAAGAGGGCAACGCGATGGGGTTGAAGGTGAACATGACCCTGCTGCGGTTCATCAGTTTCATCCTGAAGGAGATCTACCCCGGCGGAAAGCTGCCCCAGGTCAACCTGGTCGACAAGTACTCGACCGAGGCCGGCTTCAAGATCGACCGCCATCACTTCATCGGCAAGAACTACGTACCGACGCTGACCGCGTGGGGGGATGCCCTCGAGGCGCATAAGAATGAGGCGATTGCCCTGAAGGGGCAGGAGACCTACGACATCTACCTGAAGTACCTGCGGGGCTGCTCGGATCTGTTCCGCGACGGCTACACCAACGTCTGCCAGTTCACGATGGTCAAGTAGCGCCCTCGCGCGATACGGCTCGCGGGCGTAACGCCATGGCGGGAAACCGGGTCCGGGATCGCCACCGCGTTATGTGCGCGGGTCGACTCCGGAAAACGCTCAGCCGAAGAAGATGTTGCGGCGGCCGGCGAGCAGCCGGTACAGCGTCTGCTGGATGGTCTCGCGCACCTGGTCGGTCAGCTCGAAGGTGACCATCGGGTCTTCGGCGTCGGAGGCGGCGTAGTCGTCGGTGTAGATCGGCTCACCGAACGCGATGTGCCACTTCGACGGCAGCGGCATCAGCCCCATGGGACCGGCCAGCGGGAACAGCGGCGTGATCGGGAAGTACGGCAGCCCGAACAGCCGCGCGAGCAGCTTGACGTCGGTCAGCATCGGATAGATCTCTTCGGACCCGATGATCGAACAGGGAACGATCGGCGCCTTGGTCCGCAGCGCCGCCGTTACGAATCCACCGCGACCGAACCGCTGCAGCCGGTAACGGTCCTCGAATCGCTTGCCCAGGCCCTTATAGCCCTCCGGGAACACGGCGGTGAGCTCGCCGCTGGCGAGCAACCGGTGTGCGTCCGTCGTGCAGGCCATGGTGTGCCCGGCCTTGCGGGCCGCCTCGCCCACCACCGGCAGGTCGAACACCATGTCGGCGGCCAGCAGTCGCAGTTCGCGATGCGCGGGGTGCTCGTCGTGCACGGCCACCGACAGCATCAGCCCGTCGAGCGGCAACACACCGGCGTGGTTGGCGACCACCAGCGCGGCGCCGTCGTCCGGCAGGTTCTCGATGCCGCTCACCTCGACCCGGAACCAGGACCGGAAAAGCGTCCGCAACACCGGAAGAACGATCGCGCTGTTGAAGTGCGGGTCGAAGCCGAACTCGTCGACGCTGTAATCGCCGGTGATCCGCTGGCGCAGGAAACCGGCAACCGAGGCGACGCGCTGCGCCAGGTCATTGAGCGGCGTATCGGCGGACGGCGCCCCCGCGGCGCGGCGGTGCTCGTCGATTTCGCGGACCACCGCGGCGATCTGCTCGGCCGACGCGCGGTCGTTCGGATCGGACAGCAATGAAGGGTGCTGGCGAGAAGCATCCGCACGCTGATCGGCTCTCCGGCGCGCCGCTACCCGACCCCGATTCGTGTGCAGTGGAATGACATTCGCTCTGGTTTCACCCGCCACGATTCCTACCTGACCCCACCCCACGGAATTGGATTGCGGCTACCCCAGCGCTGAGCCAGGGATATGGCGCGACTTTCCAAGGAGCGTACCCGAAGCGGGTCGATAATGGGAGTTAAGCTGCGACCTCTGACGTAGGCGTCAAACGCTTCCGCCGTCGACCATTTCGGCTGGTAGCCGAGCTCCGTACGCATCCGGGTGGTGTCCATGACGCGGCCGTAGCTCAAATAATCGAACTGATCGCGACTGATCTCGTTGTAGCGGTTGGCGCGGCGCAACGAGTCCAGCGCCCAGACGCCGAATCCCGGTACTGGCAAGGGAATCCGGCCCGCGCGCCGGATCGCCTGCGACAGCATGATGATGCCTTCGGCGCCAATGTTGAACGTTCCCGCCTTACCGGCCATCGCCGCACGCTCCAGCGCACCGAGGGCATCCTGCTCGTGCAGCAGCTGCAGGCGCGCGTCGCGGCCGAACATGGTCGGCACCAAAGGCCCGGCCAGATAACGCGACAGCGTCGTGTCCATCGCCGGGCCGATCATGTTGGCCAGCCGCAGGATCGTCACGGCGATGTCGGGCCTGCGCCGTCCCAATCCGCGCGCGTAGGCCTCGATGTCGAGGCTGTCCTTGGCGAAACCGCCGCGGAACGGTCGACGGCTGGTGCTGTCCTCGGTGAACATCACCGGATCGTGCGCGCTCGAGCCGTACACCTCGGACGTCGACTTGAGCACCACCCGGCGCACGGACGGCGCCTTCTGGCAGGCCGCGAACAGCTGCATCGCGCCCATCACGTTGATTTCTTTGAGCGCCGCGGTGCCGCCTGATCGCGGCGCGTACGACGCCGCCGCCGCGTGCACCACCGTGTCGACGTCGCCGTTGCGAATCACCTTGGCTATGAAGGGGTTACGAATGTCGGCGCGGACGAATTCCGCGCGCCCCATGCGGCGCAGCATGTCCTTGCTCGGGGCGGTCGCATCCACCGCGATGACCCCGTTGATCATCGGGTTCTGCGCGAGCCGGGCCGTCAGGTAGCCGCCCAGAAACCGGCACGCGCCGGTGACCAGCACAATCTTGGGGTAATGCACTGTGTTGTCTGAGGTGTCACCGGGCCCGGCGCTGTCCCCATTCGACGCATCCACCCGAACAGCCTAGCGGTCAAAAGAGACCGCGGCACAGTGCCGCGGGGCGGGTTACTTGCCGAGTTTTCTGCGCTGCACCCGGGTGCGACGCAGCAGCTTGCGGTGCTTCTTCTTCGACATACGCTTGCGCCGCTTCTTGATTACAGAACCCATGAACTCCGCTATCTGACCGTGACTGCTTCAAAGCTTGGACCCGGACACTTTACCCGGCGCAACGCATCGAACACCAAACCGGCATCGATCGATCGCCGCGTCACCGCGGAGAGCCTGGGTGCCGCGCGCAGGCGGCACCGGGCAGGGGTCAGCCGGCGTCGAAGTAGGACGTCTCGAGCATGTCGTGGACGGCCTTGGCGTGCACCCGGAAGGACCGGCCCACCCGGACCGCGGGCAGCTCGCCGTTGTGCACCAACCGGTACACCGTCATCTTCGAGACGCGCATCAACGCCGCGACCTCGGCGACAGTGAGAAACTGCGTCCTGCCCTGCTGGCTGTCGACGGAACCGGCGTCCCGTGGCTTACCTGCAGCATCCCGCGCTGATGGCCCGTTACTAGACGTCATCGCAACCCAATCGTGTCAGGCACGCGCATGCCAGCGGCTTCCCCTCCGCTGGCACCCACACGTGCTTACAAGAGGAGAATAGCGGGACTAGTGGGGTTACTGGTACTGGTGGGGGACAATCAGTTCAAAAAACTTGGATTACTCTGATGTAATTCTTAGCTGCTCAGAGCGCCTTTTTGCGGCCTGGACGGCCGCATCGACCGCCGCTCGCAATCCGCCTCGCTCCAGCTCACGAAGCGCGGCCGCGGTGGTACCGCCGGGCGAGGTCACCGTCGCCCTCAGCTGCGTCGCCGTGGCGTCCACCCGCCCGGGCGCCTCGGCCTCGCCCGGCTCCCGGTCGTTGTCCATACGCTCGAGCAGCATGGCGGCCGAGCCGGCCATGGTCTGCGCGGTCAAATCGGTGGCCACCTCACGGCTGAGACCCGCGCCGACGCCGGCGTCCACCAGCGCTTCGACCAGCAGGAAGAAGTATGCCGGCCCGGAGCCCGAGAGTGCGGTGACGGCGTCCATCTGGCCTTCCGGAACGCTCAGCACGCCCCCGACGGAGTCGAACAGGGCCGAGACGCCCTCGAGCTGCGGCGCGGTGACAAACCTCCCCTTGGCCAGCGCCGTGACGCCGGCGCCGACCAGGGCCGCCGCGTTCGGCATCGCCCGCACCACCGGCGTCCCGGCCGGAAGCTTCGATTCGAAATAACCGATGGTGATCCCGGCCGCGACCGTGACGAAGACCTGCTCGGCGGTATCGCTTTCCGCGGCGCCCGCCGCGCGGGCGATCTCGGCCATCACCGACTCGACATCGGCGGGCTTGACCGCGACCACGACGAACGACGCGTTCTCCACGGCGTCGGGCACCGTGCCGATCCGCACCGAGTAGGTGTCGGCCAGGTAGTCGGCGCGCTCGGGGACTCGCTCGACCACCACCAGGTCCTTGACCTGCCGGCCCGCCCGCAGCAGGCCCGACAGCAGTGCCTCCCCGATGCTGCCGCCACCGATGATCGCGATTCTTGCCATGCCGGACAGCATCGCAGACACCGCGCACTAGCGAGCGGCAGGGACCAAAGCCAGCTGACGGGCCTGAACCACCAGGCGGCCCAGGCTGTCGACGACGGTGTGGTCCTCGTCGAACCAGTCGTGCCCGATTTCGGTGCAGGTCGCGATGATGCGCAGCCAGCCATCGGCCGGCAGACCCCGCAAGAACGCCGTGAGCTGGATCGTGGGCGCCCAGCCGGTGCGGTCCACCGCGAACGTCACCGGCGCCGACAGGTCGCCACACATGAGCGCAAACAGCGCGTCCGGGGCCACACCGCGGGGACGCGCCCACATCTGGATCACCGGCGGGCGCCCGTCGCCGCGGGGCGCCATCGTCGAGAGCGCCGGCCGCACGTCGCAGCCCTCGCCCAGGTGCACCAGGCCCGCCAGCGGATGCCCCGGCCCGATCGGCTCGATGTCGTCGGGGGGCTCGGGCGCCATCAGGTCCAGCACCGGGTTGGCCGACAGCAGGGGTGCGGCCGCACCGTCCGGCGGAAAGTGCTCGGGCTCGCCGAGGTTGACCACCGCGTGCACCGCCGTGCGGTCGCCCTGGTTGAGCTCGACGTCGACCACGCTGATCCGCCGGCCCCGCTTGCGAATCGAGGTCACCAGCTGCACGGGGCCGGGATCGGGCGCCCACAGGAAGCTCGCCGACACCGCGACCGGCTGCATCGATCCGAGCCCTTCGGGCTGCGCGCCGCAGGCGGAGCGGGCGGCGTTGGCGCACAGCGCCAGCATCGCGCCGCCGTGCACCTTGGGGCCGATTGTCCAGCGCTTGTCGAGCTCGCCGTCGAAGACGCCTGAACCGACCTCCCGCAGCGTCATGGCGGTGGTGAACAACGCACTCATGTGTCTGGGTTTTCTCCGGCTTGGTCAGCGCAGCAGATGCGTGCGGGCGAACTGCAGCGATTCGGCGAGCATGGCCTCGCGCTCGGTGGCCGAACGGGCGCTCGACGTCGACACCTCCAGGATGACGTGCCCGGCGAAATGGCCGGCGGCCAGCATCTGGCACACCTCCGCGGTGGGTTGCGTGCCGCGCCCGGGCACCAGGTGCTCGTCGGCGGGCAGACCGTTGCCGTCGCACAGATGCAGGTGCACCAGCCCCGCCCCCATCCGCCGGGCCATGTCCAGCGAGTCGGTGCCGGCGGTCGCGGTGTGCGACAGGTCCAGCGTGTAGTGCGCGTGGTCGCCGTCGAGCGGGTCGTAGGAGGGCGAAAACGCCGAAATCGCCGCGCCGGGCCCGCCGCCGCGCTTGCGCATCCGCTCCAGCGACTGGCCTGCCCCGAACAACCGGTCCGCCCGGAACGGGAACATGTTCTCCACGGCGATCATCACGTCGCTCGACGCCTCCAGCGTCGCCACCTGCTCGGTGAAGCCCTCGGCGTAGCGCCGCTGCCAGCGAAACGGCGGGTGCACGACCACGGTCTGCGCGCCCAGCTCTTCGGCGACACGCACGCTGCGATCGAGCTTGGGCACCGGGTTTGCGCCCCACACCCGCTGCGAGATGAGCAGGCAGGGCGCGTGCACGGACAACACCGGGACGCGGTAGTGCCGCGACAGCTTCTGCACGGCGGCGACGTCCTGGCTCACCGACTCCGCCCACACCATCAGCTCGACGCCGTCGTAGCCGAGCCGGGCCGCGTACTCGAAGGCGGCCTCGGCCCGCAACGGGTACACCGAAGCCGTGGAAAGGCCGACTTTGATGGCTGGGCGCACTGTCCTACGGCGCCGCTAGCCCGACTGCAACGACAGCGCCAAGGGCCCCAGGGTGATCAGCGCACCCACCGCGACCGCGATCAACGTGCTGGCGATGTCCTCCGTCTTGCGAACCACCCGGACCCCGGCCACCAGGCCCAGAATGACCAGCACCGACAGCACCAGCGCCACCAGGCTGTTCCAGCGCCACAACTGGTCGAAGGCCACGAACAACCCGCCGCCGAACGCGACGGCCAACATCGACTGCAGCACCACCACACCGCCGCGCCACAACGCGTCGAACCTGCCCTGCTCGAGGTGGGCATCCTGGTCCGGGTCGGCGTGCCCGTCCCCGTGATCGAGGTGCTCGTCGCCGAGCACGCCGGCGGGCAGCGGTCCGGATCCGTCCTCGTCATCGTCCGAATCCGACGACCGCAGGAAGGAGCGCACGTACGCGGAGTCCTCCAGCGCCGGTTCGGCCTCGCGCACTTCGGAGTCCATGACGTCCACCGGGACGTCGGCGTAGTGGTCCATGGGGTCGAAGCTCATGTCCTCAGCCCCGGAGCCCGGCTGCCCGCCCCCATCGACGGGCGAGCGCTCGGGCCCGGCTTCGGGCAGCGGCCGGGGATATTCGCTGCGCTCGGGCCCCGACGCCCGCACGGGCTGCGGCGCCGACTTGGGCCAGCGGGGTTCGGGCTCCGACCAGTAGGGAGCCTTGAGCTCGTCCGTGGTGACCTGTTCGGCGACGTCCTGGGCGGCGGGTCCGCCGGGCGGGGCAGGTGCCGCCGCGGCGGTCGCCTCGGGGGCTTCGGCGGCGTTGCTTGCGGGTTCGTCGTCGTCATCGTCGATCACCGGGAGGTCGCCGGTCAATTCGGCGACGGTGACCGCGTCGCTGTCGCCGCGCCGGCGTCGCCGACGGCGGGTGACGGCCGGGGCGCCGATGGTTCCGTTTTTAGCCAGCAGTTCGGCAACCGATATGGGCCGAGTGCCGGGGCTCTCGGTCTCGGAGTCCGGTCCGGTCATGGTTTGTCGCCTCTCGATCGGTTCTGATTCCGATCAACTACCTGACCTCCAGCATTGCGCACCGAAGGCTCCATAAGGGCCGATCCGTCGGCTTCGCTGTCGAGTTTGCGCAAGATGAGACCTTCCCGTAATGCCCACGGGCAAATATCCACCGATTCGATCGACAGCGCTCGCATGCTTGCCTCCGCCACCAGAGCACCCGCAACGATCTGCGGTGCCCGCTCGGCGCTCACTCCTTCCAGTTCTGCCCGGTCAGCGGTCGTCATCCTAGAGATGAAAGATATGAGTTGCCTGAGGCCGTTTGCTGTCAGCGTCCTCTTGACCCGCGGTCCGGCGCCCGAGGGCGCCGCTCCGGTGAGCCGCGCCAGCGAGCGAAACGTCTTCGAAGTCGCCACCGCAAGGTCGGGACTACCCGCGTCGAGGATGGTCACACTCGCTTCGGAGAGCTCGGCGTCCAGCCAGTCCCGCAGCATCGCCACCCGGCGCCGGCCGGGGGGGTCGTCGGGCAACCACTCGCGGGTCAGCCGTCCGGCGCCCAGCGGCAGCGACAACGCCACATCGGGCTCCTCGTCCACGCCACTGGACATCTCCAGCGAACCGCCGCCGATGTCGAGGTTGATGATGCGGCCCGCGCTCCACCCGTACCACCGGCGCACCGCCAGGAACGTCAGCCGCGACTCGTCGACCCCGGTCAGCACCCGCAACTCGACGCCGGTCTCTTTACGCACCCGGCCCAGCACGTCGTCGGAGTTGCCGGCGTCCCGGACCGCCGACGTGGCGAAGGCCATCAGTTCCTTGCACCCCGAACTGTCGGCGATCTTGGCGAATTCGTCGATCGTGGAGATCAGCTTCTCGGCACCGCGCTTGGTGATCTTGCCGGCGCTGTCGGTGGCCTCGGCGAGACGCAGCGTGGCTTTCGTCGAACTCATCGGCGTCGGATGGCCGCCCCGGTGGGCATCGACCACCAACAGATGCACCGTGTTGCTGCCCACGTCGAGAACGCCCAATCGCACCTGAACAAACTAACGAAGCCCCGGGGGCGGCGCCTTGCGCGACCCGGTAAACCCGCCGTGACGGTGGCCATACCGGCCTCGAGTGTCAGCGGCTCGGATGGGCCGAATAGTGGTCTAACGTGGACTGCGTGGCGAATTCGCACCCGGAACCGGGACAAGAGGTCGAGCTGGATTTCGCCCGCGAATGGGTGGAGTTCTACGACCCCGACAACGCCGAGCACCTGATCGCCGCGGACCTCACCTGGCTGCTCTCCCGATGGACCTGCGTGTTCGGCACTCCGGCGTGCCGCGGCACGGTCGAAGACCGACCCGACGACGGGTGCTGCTCGCACGGTGCGTTCCTGTCCGACGACGACGACCGCGCCCGCCTGGACGACGCGGTGCAGAAGCTGACCGGTGCCGACTGGCAATTCCGCGAAAAAGGGTTGGGCCGCAAGGGTTATCTCGAGCTCGACGAGCACGACGGCCAGCCCCAGTACCGCACCCGCAAGCACAAAGACGCGTGCATCTTCTTGAACCGGCCGGGTTTCGCGGGCGGTGTCGGCTGCGCGCTGCACAGCAAGGCCCTCAAACTGGGCGTGCCGCCGCTGACCATGAAGCCCGATGTCTGCTGGCAGCTGCCGATCCGTCGCAGCCAGGAGTGGGTGACGCGGCCCGACGGCACCGAGATCCTCAAGACCTGGGTCACCGAATACGACCGCCGCGGTTGGGGTTCCGGCGGCGCGGACCTGCACTGGTACTGCACCGGCGATCCGGCCGCCCATGTCGGCGCCAAGCAGGTGTGGGAAAGCCTGGCCGACGAACTCACCGAGCTGCTGGGGGCGAAGGCCTACTCGGAGCTGGCCGCAATGTGCAAGCGCCGCAGCAAGTTAGGGCTCATCGCGGTGCATCCGGCGACTCGGTTAGCCGAGTAGCCGCACACTTCGGGCCGCGGGCAGTGGACCAGGAAAGGCGATCGGCCGCGGCTCCACGATGGCGCGGCAAGCCGGGGCGGCTCGAGGTCTGGTATGCCACCCTGTCCGACCCACGCACACGAGCGGGGTTGTGGATCCATTGCGAGACAGTGGCTCCGGTGCAGGGCGCCCCTTACGCGCACGGCTGGCTCACCCGGTTTCCGCCCGACGGGTTACCCCATACCGAACGGTTCGGCCCCGAGCCCGTCCAGCCCGCGGCCGGCGACGACTGGTTCAACGCCGCCGGCGTTCGGGTGACCGAGGGGCGGCTGGCCGGCGAGGCGCGGTCGCTGGCCTGGGATTTGTCCTGGACGGACACCGCCCGTCCGCTGTGGACGTTCCCCCGCCTGGCGTGGGAGCGCGAGCTGTTGCCCGGCGCGCAAGTCGTCCTCGCCCCCACCGCCGACTTCACCGGCTCATTGACCGACGAAGGCACCGCCACGCCCATCGCGGGATGGCGCGGCGGCGTCGCACACATCTACGGACACGGCAACGCCAGACGCTGGGGATGGATCCACGCCGACCTCGGCGGCGGCGACGTCCTCGAGGTGGTCGCCGCCGTGTCGCACAAGCCGGGGCTGCGCCGGCTCGCACCGCTGGCCTTCGCGCGCTTCCGGCTCAACGGAAAGGATTGGCCCGCGAGCACTTTGCCATCGCTGCGGATGCGGACCCGGCTCGACCCGCGGCACTGGCAGCTGGCGGGACGCATCGGCGGGCGGCGGGTGCTCATCCGAGTCGACCAGCCGCCAGAACGATGCGTGAGTCTGGGCTACACCGATCCCGACGGCGGCCGCGCCGTATGCACCAACACCGAGCAGGCCGACATCCACATCGAGATCGATCACCGGCGTTGGTCGGTGCTCGGACACACCGAGGTGGGCCTGCGTGGGACCGAGGCGCCCGAGATCAACGAACGAATCCCGAGCTGAGCTTCCTCGATCCGGACGCGCTCCCCTCGTGTGTTAAGAACGGTGGGTGCCGGTCCCCGATTTCATCGTCGAGCTTCGCCGCGCCATCGGCCATGCGCCGTTGTGGCTGCCCGGCATCACCGCGGTGACAATCCGCGACCGAAAAGTGTTGCTGGTCAAGCGATCCGACAACGGCGCGTGGACGGCCGTGACGGGAATCGTGGAGCCGAGCGAGAATCCGGCGGACTGCGCGGCCCGCGAGGTGCGCGAGGAGACCGGGGTCGGCGCCCGGGCCACCCGTCTCGCCTGGGTGCATGTGACCCGACCGGCCGTGCACGCCAACGGTGATCAGGCCCAGTACCTGGACCACGTGTTCCGGATGGACTGGCTGTGCGGAGAGCCCTATGCGGCCGACGACGAGAGCACCGCGGCCGCGTGGTTCGACCTTGCCGACCTTCCGCCGATGACGGCGGACATGCGTCGGCGTATCGCGTTGAGCGCCAACGACGATGACCGAACCGTCTTCGACATCACCGATCCGCCGCCGGCAGAACCGTCGCCCTAGCCCTCGAGCTTGTAGCCCAGCCCGCGCACCGTCACCAGATGGACCGGGTTGGCCGGGTCGGCCTCGATCTTGGACCGCAGGCGCTTGACGTGGACGTCGAGCGTCTTGGTGTCGCCGACGTAGTCGGCGCCCCACACCCGGTCGATCAGCTGCCCGCGGGTCAACACCCGTCCGCTGTTGCGCATCAGATACTCGAGAAGGTCAAATTCCTTGAGCGGCAACGTGATCGAGTCGCCATTGACCGAAACGACGTGACGCTCGACGTCCATCCGCACCGGTCCGGACTCGAGCACGCCATCGCTGATCTCGGAATCGTCGTCACCGCCGCGGCGCAACACCGCCCGGATCCGGGCGATCAACTCGCGCGCCGAATACGGCTTGGTCACGTAGTCATCGGCACCGAGTTCGAGGCCCACCACCTTGTCGATCTCACTGTCGCGGGCCGTCACCATGATCACCGGCACGCTGGAACGCGCACGCAGCTGCTTGCACACGTCGGTCCCCGACATGCCGGGCAGCATCAGGTCGAGCAGCACGATGTCGGCGCCACCCCGATCGAACTCGGCCAGCGCGGCCGTACCGTCGGTCACCACGGTGGCTTCGAAACCCTCCTTGCGGAGCAGGAACGCCAACGGGTCGGCCAGGGACTCCTCGTCCTCCACGATCAGCACGCTTGTCATCGGTGCGATTCCTCCTGCATCGTCATACGCTCGCGGGTCATCGGCTTAGTTCTTCCTCTCGTTGTGAGCGGTTGGACCGCATGTCGTGGCCCTGCGATTGCTCCGCGTCCTCGCCGTCTTGGCGAGGCGTCGCGGCAGCCGGGATGGACAGGGTGAACGTCGACCCCGTGCCGGGCTTGCTCCACACCCCGATGCTGCCGTTGTGGTTGGCCGCAACGTGCTTGACGATCGCCAGGCCCAACCCGCTGCCACCGGTGGCGCGGGAGCGCGCCTTATCCCCCCGGAAGAACCGCTCAAAAACGCGCTCCTGGTCCTCCAGCGCAATCCCGATGCCGCGGTCGGTCACCGCGATCTCGATGTTCTCCCCGCGGCGGCGGCGGCTGATCGACACCGGCGAACCCGGCGGCGAATAGGCGATGGCGTTGGACACCAGGTTGGCCAGGGCGGTAACCAGCAGCGTTTCATCACCCAGCACCCGCAGACCGCTGGGCGCGTCGGTGCGGACCTCGATATCGGTGTTCTCGGCTGCCACCTTGTGGCGCGAAATCGCTTCGCTCACCACCTTGTCGACGTCGACCTCGGTGACGTTGGGCAGCCGTTCGGCGCCCTGCAACCGGGACAGCTCGATCAGCTCGGCCACCATGTCCCCCAGCCGGTTGGCCTCCACCAGCACCTTCTCGGCGAACCGCCGCACCGTTTCGGAGTCGTCGGCCGAGGCCAGTAGCGCCTCGGCGAGCAGCGCCATGGCGCCCACCGGCGTCTTGAGCTCGTGGCTGACGTTGGCCACGAAGTCGCGCCTGGTCGCTTCCATCCGCGCGTAGTCGGACTGGTCATGGGCGAACACCACGGCGAACCGACGGTCTTCTTCGCTGACCAGCCGGGCGTGGCCGTGCACCGAGAGCCCGGAGCGGCCGCCCGCCCGTTTCGCGGGCTGCAGGTCGAATTCGACGTCGACGCCGGTCAGGGCCTGCTGCGCCGCCTCCCAGGCCTGGTCATCGAGTTGACGGTCACGCACCAGGCCTAACTCCTTGGCCCGGTCGTTGAGGTAGACCACGTCGCGATGCGCGTCCACCACCGCCGCGGCCAGCGGCATCAGCGCCACGATGCGCTGCAGCATCTGCGCGACGGTGATCCCGGTCCATTCCGTGCCGACCCGCTGGCGGCGCTTTACCGCCCGGGGTGACAGCCGGGTGCCGACCAGCACACCTGCGGCGAGCGCCAGCACGGAGAAAACCCCGGCCAGCAACACCGCCGAGAACACACTCACATAGCAAATCCTACAAATCTTCCTGAACGCTGCCCTAGCGCAACGAGGCCAAAATCGGACAAGTCACACCTTGCGCAACAGGTGTTCCGCTCCCGTTCACGCGATGTTTGGCTAGATGGCCTTACCCCGCCCACGTCGGGGTCAGCCGCGCCCCTGGTTGGCAACCGCCGCGGCCCCGGCGGCGGCCGCCTCCGGGTCCAGATAGGTGCCACCGGGGACCACGGGCCGCAGCCGCGCGTCCAGGTCGTAGCGCAGCGGGATGCCGGTCGGGATGTTCAATTCGGCGATCTCGTCGTCGGACACCTGGTCGAGATGCTTGATCAGCGCCCGCAGCGAATTACCGTGCGCCACGATCAGCACCGTCTTGCCGCTGCGCAGGTCCGGGACGATGACGTCGGTGAAATACGGCAGGAAGCGAACCACCACGTCGGCCAGGCACTCGGTGAGCGGGCCGCCGCCGATATCGGCGTAGCGCGGGTCGGTGTCCTGGCTGTATGTGCTGCCCTTCTCGATGGGCGGGGGCGGCGTGTCATAGCTGCGCCGCCAGGCCATGAACTGCTCGTCGCCGTAGCGGGCCTTCGTCTCGGCCTTGTCCAGGCCCTGCAGCGCCCCGTAGTGGCGTTCGTTGAGCCGCCAGGTGCGCCGCACCGGAATCCACAGCCGGTCGGCCACGTCCAGCGTCAGGTGCGCGGTGGAGATGGCGCGGCGCAGCAACGAGGTGTAGAGGATGTCGGGCAACAGGTTGTTCTCGATCAGCAGCTCGCCGCTGCGCACGGCTTCGGCCCGGCCCTTTTCGGTGAGTCCGATGTCGACCCAGCCCGTGAACAGGTTCAGCGAGTTCCATTCGCTTTCGCCGTGGCGAAGCAGTACCAGCGTGGCGGTGTCACCCATGCCGGTTAGTCTCTCACGCACTGTGTCAGCGGTCGTCGCCGTCTTCGTCGTCATCGTCGTCGATCAGGTGCGCAAAAGCCTCCAAGTTTTTCAGAGACTCACCGCGAGACACCCGCCAATCCCACTCCTTCTGGATCGACGAGCGAAAACCCAACTCCAGCAACGTATTGAAGTCCGCATCCACCGCCTCGAGCACCTGCCCGAGCACTCGGTCGAGCTCATCGGCGTCCACCGACGCCAGCGACATGCGACCCACCAGATAGACGTCACCGACCTTGTCCAGCGTGTAGGCCACGCCGTAGAGGCGGCGGTTGCGCTTGAGCAGGAACCGGTAGACGCCCTCATGATTCTCGTCGGGCTTGCGGCACACGAACGCCTCGACCCGCACCGAATGCTCGCCGACGCTCAGGATGGTGTTGGTCTTGAGCTTGCGCTCGCCGGGCAGTTCCACCACCAGGCCCGACAAACCGCCGTGTGCGCCAGCATGTTTCGAGTAGTTCAGCCCGCTGGCCTGCAAGGCACTTTCGATCACCTGGCTGACCTCGGTGGGATTCACGCGCCGCTCCTCAGCATCGCTGCGCTCTGCATCGTCGCCGGCGGTGGGATTCACGCGCCGCTCCTCAGCATCGCTGCGCTCTGCATCGTCGCCGGCGGTGGGATTCACGCGCCCACGCCCCGGCGCTCCGCGGTGTATTCGCGAATCGCGCGGCGATAGCTGGCCAACAGCGCATCGGTGGTGTGGTCCCACGAGAACGTGGCGGCATGCGCGGCGGCCGCGCGGCCCATTTTCTCCGCGTGCGCCGCAGGCGAGCGCAGCAGCCGACCCATCGCATCCGCCCACCGCCCGACGTCGTGGCCGGCCACCAGCGTGCCCGTCACCCCGTCGCGAACGGCCACCGGCAGCCCGCCGACCGCGGCCGCGGCCACCGGTGTCCCGCATGCCTGCGCCTCGAGGGCGACCAGCCCGAATGACTCCGAATAGCTGGGCACCGCAACCAGATTGGCCGCCTGGAACAGCGTGGCCAGCCTCGGGCGCGACTGCGGGGGCAGGAAGGTCACGCGCTCGGCGATACCGAGCTGGTCGGCCAGCCTGACCAATCCGTCCGGGGAGGCCAGACCGCTGCCCGAGGGCCCTCCGGCCACGACGATACGCACGCCGGGCAGCCTCGCGGCCGCCCGCAACACGATGTCGGGCGCCTTGAGCGGCTGGATCCGGCCGACGAACGCCACGATGTCTTCGTCGGGCGCAAGATCCAGCGCGGCCCGGGCGGCCCTGCGGTCACCGGGGCGGAACACGTCGAGATCCACTCCGGGATGCACGACGTCGATCCGTGCCGGGTCGGCGTGGTGAATCGAGATCAGTTGCCGGGCTTCGTCGTCGGTGTTGACGATCAGCCGGTCCGCCTCGTCGACAACCTGTTGCTCGCCGACCGTGCGCAGCGGCGGTTCGGGTGAATCCCCTTGGGCCAGAGCCGCGTTCTTGACCGCGGCGAGGGTGTGCGCGGTGTGCACCAACGGCACCGCCCAGCGGTCGCGCGCCAGCCAGCCGACCTGTCCGGACAGCCAGTAATGCGAATGCACAATGTCGTAGTAGCCGGGCTCGTGCGATGCCTCGGCGCGCAACACCCCGGCCGCGAACCCGCACAGCTGGGTGGGCAGGTCGTATTTGTCCAGGCCCTCGAACGGGCCCGCCACGACGTTGCGCACCAGCACCCCGGGTGCCACCCGCGCGACCGGCGGGTCGGCCGAGGCGGTGGCGCGCGTAAAGATCTCCACCTCGATGCCGCGCCGCGCCAAGTGCAGGGCGGTCTGCAGCACATAGACGTTCATGCCGCCCGCGTCGCCGGTGCCGGGCTGGGCCAGCGGGGAGGTGTGAACCGCCAACACTGCGACACGGCGCGGCTCATTCAGCCGGAAGACGTCATCGTGCCGCACCCTGTCATCTTTACAGGATGGTTCGCCGGTCGGCCCAAGCGCGCCGGACACTACGGTCGCGTCAGGCGGATGACTCGTCGCGATCCACGTCGTGCAGCCGGGTATCGAGCGCCCCGGCGCGTCGCATCGCGCCCAGCGGGTCGGCGTAGAGCCCGGACAGCGAGACGGTGCCGGCGCCGGCCTCCTGCACCCGGTTACCGAAGGCGGTCAGGCGGATGTCGCGCGGTCCCAGCACGGAGCGTGCGACGAACGCCGCCTCGACCTGCTCCATCGCCTCGGGGTACTCGGTGAACGCCTGCCCCCCGACCACCAGCTCGTCCGGGTTGAGCATGTCGCGCAGCAGCGCCACCGCCTCACCGAGCACGCGGCCCCGCTCGGCCAACAGGTCCTTGGCCTGCTGGTTGCCTGCTCGTGCCGCGCGCAGCAGATCGGCGATGCCTGCGGCGGGTCCGTTGGCGCGATTCGCCGGGGCGAACGGCAGGATGCGTTGCTGGCGGGCGACGGCCACGACGGCCTCGTCGCTGACGGTGGACTCCAGCTGGCCGGTGCCGCCGAGCAGCTCCGACTGGGCCGGCAGCGTCGCGATGGTGCCCGGGCCGCTTGCCGGGACGTGCACGCGCCCGCCGATCACCAGCGCATAGCCCACGGTCTCGCGGGCGTAGACATACAGGCTGGTCGGCGAGCTGGGTAGGAAACGCCGCATGCCCAACAGCAGCTCCGCGCCTGCCATGGCGTCGACGTGCGAGGCCACCGAGACCGGCAGGCCCAGCGCGTCGGCCAGCACCTGGCCGACCGGCGCCTGCCGCCAGCCCAGTCGCGGGTGGTCCACCTGGCCGGTGGAGCTGTCGACGGTGCCACCAATGGCGACACCCACCCACAGCGGCCGCCGGCGATGCCAACGCCGCAGGTAGCGGCGGGCGCTGTCGGCCAGGGTCGCCAGCGCGGGTCCGGCCGGGCTGCGCGGTGTCGGGGTCTCGACGGTGTCGAGGGTGCGGCCGAACAGGTCGGTGGCCACGATGCTGGTGGTCCGCGCACCGACGTGGATGCCGAGCGTCACGAACGGCTCGTGGTTGACCTCGACCGGCACGCGCGGCCGGCCGATCGCTCCCGAGACGGCCAGGTCCGCGCGCTCGCGCAGCAGGCCCGCTTCGAGCAGCGCGATCACCTGGCGGTTGACCGTAGCGATGCTCAGCGAGGTGACGCCGGCGATGACGTCACGGCCGACGGGGCCGCGCAGTCGAACCGCCCGGAAGACGGAGGCCGCCGCCGAGTCGGGGATGTTCAACGCCGGCGGCACAATTTGCCGCCGCACGGAGCGGTGGCCCTTCTGACCGGCCAGGTGCCCGACGGCACGAGAAGGCGAATGATGGGTATGGGTGAGGGTATTCGTGCGCACGAGCGTCCTTTTGTCCGATTTTGCTGGCCGTGTTGGCCACACCTGGCTGGTCAGGAGCGGCAAAATGCGCAGCAACAACACGCACCCGCCGCGCAAAGACACGCGGTGGTTGTGGTGTTGAACAGGGCGCTGGAGAGCACACGCAAAATCTAGCACGTTCATTAAGGTTGCTTCGATGGTTAGAACTGGCAGGAATAAACGCGTCGCGGTAATCACCGGGGCCAGCTCGGGTATCGGCGCAGCAACCGCACGGAAGCTGGCTGGGCAGGGCTTTCACGTCGTCGCGGTGGCGCGCCGGGCGGACCGGATTGAGGCCCTGGCCAGTGAAATCGGCGGTACCGCCGTTGTGGCCGATGTCACAGACGGTGCGGCGGTCGAAACATTGGCGAGCAAATTGGATCGCGTCGACGTGTTGGTCAACAACGCCGGCGGGGCCCGGGGCCTGGCGCCGGTCGCCGACGCCGACCTCGAGCACTGGCAGTGGATGTGGGAGACCAACGTGATCGGCACGCTGCGGGTCACCCGGGCGTTGCTGCCCATGCTGATCGACTCCGGCGACGGGCTGATCGTCACCGTCACTTCCGTTGCGGCACTTGAGGTTTACGACGGCGGCGCCGGATACACGGCGGCCAAACACGCCCAGGGGGCGCTACACCGCACGCTGCGCGGCGAGCTATTGGGCAAGCCGGTGCGACTGACCGAGATCGCGCCGGGTGCCGTCGAAACGGAATTCTCGTTGGTCCGCTTCGACGGCGACCAGCGACGCGCGGACTCCGTCTACAGCGGCATCACGCCGCTGGTGGCCGACGACGTGGCAGAGGTGATCGGGTTTGTCGCATCGCGGCCGCCACACGTCGATCTGGACTTGATCGTGATGAAGCCGCGCGACCAGGCCACCACCTCCCGGTTCAACCGCCGGGGGTAGTAGCCGAACTGGTGTCGGGCGATGTCGTCGACGTGGTCGGAGTGCCCGACAGGGTCGGGGCGTTGGACGGCGTGACCGGCGCCGTGACCGGGATCTGCGTTGACGGCGGGTGCGCGGTCGGCGGCGGCAGCGCCGACATGGCCACCCAGGTGTCCCAGTCCACGGCCCAGTCCCAGATGTCGCCGTCGGAGTAGGAGAGCTGGATCGTGCTGCCGGTCACCTCGACGGGGTCGCCGTAAATCGCCGACTGGAAGTACTGCTCGGCGTCGCCCGTCGACAGGTTGATGCAGCCGTTCGTGACGTTGGTGTTTCCCTGCGCGCCCGCGCTCGCCGGGTTGGCGTGGATGAACTCGCCGTTGTTGGAGATGCGTACCGCCCAGCGCTCGTGCACGTGGCTGTAGCCGGCGGCCGGGTTGGACATGTAGAAGTCGGCGTATTTCTCGCTCACCACGTGGACCCCGTTGCGGGTGACGTTGCGCGCCTTGTCCGCCTCGCCGTAGCTGCACGCGAAGTCCATGATGACGCCCTCGTCGCGGATCACCTGGATGCGGTGCGACGAGACCTCGGCCTTGACCACCTGACGACGGCCGATCTGGATGTTCAGCGAGATGTCGTCCGCGCCGTAGGCGCCGTCGCCGAAAGGCAGGCCGTAGAGCCTGGCCTGGACGTTGACCGTGGTGCCGGCCGGGTAATACTCGCGGGTGCGCCAGTGCGCCCTGGCTCCCGCCGCCTCGTCGGGCAACCAGGCCCAGCTGCCCTCGACGGGCGGGGTGGTGGTGACGGCGAGCGCCTTCTCGACCGCGGCCTTGTCGCTGATGGGCGCGTCGAACTGGATGATGATGGGGGCCGCGACCCCGACGGTCTGGCCGTCGGCGAGCTGGAATGCCCCACCGATCTTCTTGCTGGGCGACACCGTGGTGAACTTGCCCGCCACCGGGAACGCCTTGCCGTCATGCCCGACGGCCGAGCCGCCCCAGGTGTAGGTCTGGTCGTAGCCCAGCGGCTCGGTGGTGGTGTAGACGGTGCGGTCCTGGTTGAAGCCGCCCGCGACGGCCTTGCCCGACGAGTTGGACAGGGTGACGTGCTGGAACCAGCCGTCGTCGACCTGGACGCTGACCGGGGCGATCGGCACCACGTTGTCGGCCGCGTCGGCGGGCTGGTACTTCAGCTGCGGCGCCGGCTGCTCCTTCTTCTCGGCTTGCTTGCCGGTGGAGCCGCCGCACGCGGCCAGCACGTTGGGGGCGAATACACCCAGTCCCAGGGTCGCCAACGCCGCGCGCCGGTTGAACGGCCGCGGGGCGTGGGACGGGGTCACGGAAGTCAAAGATACCGGGGAATAATGGCCTGCCCGGCCACCACAAATCGAGGACACATGCGCGTCGGCGCATTTTAAGGCTACAGCCTGCAGCCGAGCAGGACGGGTTCGGGCACCAGTGTGATGCCAAACACAGCCCTGACCCCGTCGCGGATGGTACGGGCCAGCGCAATCACGTCGTCGGAACCTGCACCGCCGCGGTTGGTCACGGCCAGCGCGTGCTTGGTGGACAACCGACAGGGCGCCTCCTGGCCGCGCGGGCCGGGCATCGGATAGCCCTTGCCGAAGCCGGCACGCTCCACCAGCCAGCCGGCGGCCAGCTTGACGCCGTCGGGCGCGGGGTAGTGCGGGACCGGCGCGTCGACCGTTGCGGCCACGCGCTCGAAGACACCCCGCGCGACGACCGGGTTGGTGAAGAACGAGCCCACGCTCCAGGTGTCGTGGTCGGCCGCGTCGAGCACCATGCCCTTGCGCGCCCGCAGGGTCAGCACGGCGTCACGGACGGCCCGCGGGTCGGTGCGCTCGCCGGCGGCCACGTCCAGCGCGGCGGCCAGCTCGCCGTAGCGCAGCGGCGCGCTGCGTCCCGCCGCGTCCAGCGCGAACTCGACTTCCAGTACGACAGCAGGGGTGTCGAGTCCGCGCTCGCCGCCGCGCTTGAACACGCTGGTGCGGTAGCCGAAGCCCAGCTCGCTGCCCGGCACCCAGCGCACCTCGCCGCTGCCGCGATCGAGCACCCGGACGCGGGTGATGGTGTCGGAGACTTCGGCGCCGTACGCCCCGACGTTCTGTACCGGCGTCGCTCCGGCCGACCCGGGGATGCCGGACAGGCATTCCAGCCCGCCGAGGCCGTGCTCGATCGCCGCGACGACGACGTCATCCCACGCCGCGCCGGCCTGGGCGCGCACCACGTTGGCCTCCACCGCGATGCCGTCATTCGCCAGCCGCACCGCGGTCAGGTCGGTCAGGGCGTCGGAGATCACCAAATTGGAGCCGCCGGCGAAGACCAGCACCGAGTCTTGTTGCCCACCACGGGTTTCCGCGTCCAGCTGCCGCAGTGTGGCGATCACCTGTTCGGTGGTGGTGCAGGTGATCAGGCGACGCGCGGTCGGTCCGACCCGCAGCGTGGTCAGTGGCGCCAGCGGCGCCGCGCCGGCCACCGGCGCGCCGGCGAACTCCGCACCGGCTCCGCTGGATTTCATGGCCCGTAACGGTAGCGTCACCTGCTATGCCGCGTTCATTCGACTTGTCGGCCGACTACGACGGCAGCGTTGAGGAGGTGCACCGCGCCTTCACCGATGCGGAGTATTGGCGGGCCAGGCTGGCCGGGTCGGGCGTCGACGTCGCCACCCTGGAGTCGATGCGGGTCGGCGGCGAGTCCGGAGACGAGGACACCGTCGAGGTCGTCACGCTGCAGGTGATCCGCAGCGACAAACTCCCGGGGATGGTCACCCAACTGCACAGCGGCGACCTGTGCATCCGCCGGGAGGAGACTTGGGGGCCGGTCACCGACGGCGCCGCGACGGGGTCGGTCGTGGGCTCGATCGTGAACGCGCCGGTGAACCTGGCCGGCACCGCCGTCCTGGAGCCTCTCGGGGCGACCGGCCGCACCCGGCTGACGTTTCGGGCCACCGTCCAGGTGCGGGTCCCGATCATCGGTGGCAAGTTGGAGAACATCATCGGCACCCGGCTGGCCGAGCTGATCGAGGCCGAGCAGCGCTTCACCACGGAGTGGATCGCCAGAACGGTGTGAGTGCGGATCGTCGCCGGGCCCGAGCTGGATCACCCGACTCCTCCTCCCGCCGCCTTCAGCGCCACGCATCGTCGCCGGGCCTAAGCTGGATCGCCCGACTCCTCCTCCCGCCGCCTTCAGCGCCACGCATCGTCGCCGGGCCCGAGCTGGATCACCCGACTCCTCCTCCCGCCGCCTTCAGCGCCACGCATCGTCGCCGGGCCCGAGCTGGATCGCCCGACTCCTCCTCCCGCCGCCTTCAGCGCCACGCATCGTCGCCGGGCCCGAGCTGGATCGCCCGACTCCTCCTCCCGCCGCCTTCAGCGCCGCGCATCGTCGCCGGGCCTAAGCTGGCGCTCATGCGAATCGCCCTCGCGCAGATCCTCAGCGGCACCGATCCGGCAGCAAACCTGCAGCTGGTGGCCGAATACGCCCGCCGGGCCGCCGACGCGGGCGCGAAGCTGGTGGTGTTCCCGGAGGCGACCATGTGCCGGTTCGGCGTGCCGCTCGGCCCGGTCGCCGAGCCGGTCGACGGGCCCTGGGCCGACGCGGTGCGCCGCATCGCGGCCGAGTCGCACATCGCCGTCGTGGCCGGGATGTTCACCCCGTCGGGGGACGGGCGGGTGAAGAACACGCTGATCGCGGCGGGCCCGCACGGTTGCGACGAGGCGGACGCCCACTACGACAAAATCCACCTCTACGACGCCTTCGGCTTCACCGAATCACGCACGGTCGCACCGGGACACGATCCGATGGTGATCACGGTCGACGGCGTCCGGGTGGGGCTGACGGTGTGCTACGACATTCGTTTCCCGGCGCTCTACACCGAACTGGCCCGCCGCGGGGCCCAGGTGATCGCGGTGTGCGCATCCTGGGGTGCCGGCCCCGGCAAACTCGACCAGTGGACGCTGCTGGCCCGCGCCCGCGCACTCGATTCGATGAGTTACGTCGCCGCGGCCGGTCAGGCCGATCCCGGTGACGCCCACCGGTCCAAATCGGGGGCACCGACCGGTGTCGGGGGCAGCCTGATCGTCTCGCCGCTGGGCGAGATCGTCGCGTCGGCCGGCCCGGATCCCCAGCTGGTGGTGGCCGACATCGACGTTGACAGGGTCGCCGAGGCCCGCAGGAGCATCGCGGTGCTGCACAACCAGTCGGATTTCGCTCAGGTTGATAGGGCAGAATCGGTCGGGTGACGAACCCGCAAGGACCACCGAACCCGGACCCGTCGCAGTGGGCCCGTCCCTCCAACCAGGGACCTTTCGGCCAGCCGCCCACGGAGCGGCCGACCGAGCGGATCAATACCGGCGGCCCGGGTCACGTGCCCGCGCCGCCGCCTCCCACTCAAGGTCCCCCGGCCGGGCAGAGCGAGCGATTCGGGACGCCTCAGCCGAACATGCAGCAGCCCGGCTACCCGCCGCCCCCCACCCCGCCCGCCGGCCCGACCGAGCGGTTCGCCACTCAGCCCGGCGACGAGGCGGCATCGGGGAAAAAGAAGCGCCGCTTCGGTCGCGACCCGGTCTCCGTTTTGCTGATCTTCATCATCGTGTTCGCGCTGATCGTGGCCGCGCTCATCGGCGCCGAGCTGTACGTGCGCCACGTCGCCGACACCAAGGTGGCCCAGGCTGTGGCGTGCGAGGTCAAGGACCAGGCCACCGCCTCGTTCGGGGTGGCGCCGCTGATGCTCTGGCAACAGCTGACCAAGCACTACACGAACATCTCGGTGCAGACCGCAGGCAACAACATCCGCGACGCCAAGGGCATGAAGCTCTCGGTCAACGTCAACGACGTCCGGATCAAGGACACCGGCAACTCCAAGGGCACCATCGGCTCGCTGAACGCCACCATCACGTGGACCAGTGACGGCATCAAGCAATCGGTACAGAACGCCATCCCGGTTCTGGGCCCGTTTGTCACCAATAGCGTCACCACCCATCCCGCCGACGGAACCATCGAGCTGAAGGGGATGTTGGACAACATCACGGCCAAGCCGGTGGTGTCGGGAACCGGGTTGCAGCTGCAGATCGTCAGCTTCAACGCCCTCGGTTTCACCATGCCCAAGGAGTCCGTGCAGTCGACGCTGGACGAATTCCTCTCCAACCAGACCAAGGACTTCCCGCTGGGTATCCACGCGGACAGCGTGCAGGTCACCGATACGGGCGTGACGAGCCATTTCTCGACTCAGAACGCCACCATTCCGGCCGGCAACACCGACCCCTGCTTCGCCGACCTCTGAGCCGCGCGGCGGCCGGTCAGGTCAGCCAAGGCCGTCGAGCACGCCCCGGGTGCCCGACAGCCCCAGTCGGGTGGCGCCGGCGCCCAGCATCGCCAGCGCGTCCGCGGCGGTGCGGATGCCGCCGCTGGCCTTCACCCCGAGGCGCCCACCGACGGTCTCGGCCATCAGCGTGACCGCGTGCACGGAGGCGCCGCCGGCCGGATGAAATCCGGTTGACGTCTTCACGAAGTCGGCACCACCGTCTTCGGCGGCGCTGCATACCTGTGCCAGCGTGCGTTCGTCCGCCAGCGCCAGCAGCGCCGCCGACTCCACGATGACCTTGAGCACGGCGCCGCCGATCGCGTCGCGCACGGCGCGGACGTCGCAACGCACCGCGTCGATGGCGCCGGCCAGGGCCGCCCCGACGTCGATGACCATGTCGACCTCGCATGCCCCGGAGGCGACGGCCAGGGCGGCTTCGTGCGCCTTCACCGCCGGGAGGTGCTTGCCCGACGGGAAGCCAGCCACGCTGGCCACCCGCACGCCGGCGCCGGCTCGCACCGCGACGGGAACCATCGGGGGCGAGACGCACACCGCGTAGACGCCTAGTTCGACGGCCTCACCGACCAGTGCCGTCACGTCGGCTTCGGTTGCTTCGGGCTTGAGCAGGGTGTGGTCGACGAACGCCGCCAACTGCGCCCGGCTGGGTTGGGTGGCCATCAGAAGGATTCTTCCGGACCGCCGGGGTTGCAACCGGAGGCGACCATCTCGGTGTCGTCGACGACCGGTCGCCACGGCTCCAGGTTCCAGCTGACCTTGCCGGGCTGGGCGAGTTCGGCGAACTGCCAATGGCAGAGGAACTGGGCGCGCATCCCGGGAGCGTCTGCGTCCTGGGCCGACGCGAGCACCTCGGCCCACGCCTCGTCGGCCAGCGCCGGGGTCCTGGAGGCGGTTCGGCCGGCCGGCGACGGGAAGACGCGCAGGCTGCTCAGGCCCTGCCACTGCGCCCACTGGGTGTGGTCGATGTAGGGCGGGGGCGGGGCGGGCGGATCCGCCGGGTCGGGGGCGGCGACCGCGTGCGGTATCGGAGGGCACAGGAAGACGAGCACCGCGACCGGCGCCGTCAGCAGGGCCTTCATTCCGCTAGCGCGACTTACCTTGAATCTCAAGCAGTTTGGGCCGCACGTCGACCAGGTACACACCGGCGGCGCAGGCCGCGATCGCCATACCGAGCACTCCGAAGACGAAACCCAAGATGGACGTCAGCGCGACGGCCCCGCCCAGGATCAACAGCCACACCGGCTTGGTCAGCTTGTTGGCGGCGGTATAGGCGTCGGGTCGTTGCAGCGCGGCGTGCACGAACGCATAGATCGCCGTGACCAGGACGGCGATCTGCAAGACCAGCATGACGGTTCCCACGAGGTCGTTCACGCCCTAAGCGTATGCGGGCACCGTCCAAAACGTCGACTCCGAGTCACCCGGGGGTGACTCGGAGCCGGCGTCGTGCGAGTGTCGTGCTTACTTCTGAGTGACCTTCTTGGCCGCGGCCTTCTTGGCCGGAGCCTTTTTGGCCGGAGCCTTCTTGGCGGGGGCCTTCTTGGCGACGGCCTTCTGGGCCTTCTTAGCGGTCGCCTCGGTCTTGCCGGGCAGCTCGATGCCGACCAGCTTGGCGGCGCGCTCGCCGACCGCGCGGGTCTGCGACGCGACGGTGCCGAGAGCCTCCTGCGTCAGCTCGACGGCCTGGTCGACGTAACCCTCGGCGCGCGCGGACGCGTCTTCGAACGCCGACTGGTTGCGCAGCCGCTGCAGGGCCGCCTCACCGCGCTCGACGAGCTCGTTGTAGCGGCTGGTGGCCGCCTCCAGGTAGCCCTCGGCGGCCTTGCGCAGCTCGTCGGTGGTGAACTTGTCGCGCAGCTCGGTGAACTGCTCGGGCAGGTCCTCCTGGAGCTTGGTCAGGCGGGCGCGGCGCTCCTCGACCCGGGTGCGGGTCTCGGCGCGGGTCTCTTCGGCGCGGTCACGCAGGCCGGCGATCAGGTCATTGACGGTGGCCAGGGCCAGGTCGGCCGCGCCCAGCGCCGCGAGCAGCGGGGCCCGCAAGTCTTCGATGTTCGTGTTTTCCGCCATGGTCTTTCCTTTCACTGATGTGGTTTTGGTATCGGTGTTATTCGCTTTTCAGCTCTCTGGTCGAGAAGTTAGGTGCAAACGTCTCCTTCGCAACTGGGGCCGCCAGTGCCGGGGGTGGTTCGTCCAGCGATTCAGCTGGGATCGGTCGGTCTCCCCATGGGGTAACCGCGGCGGCCGGTCGTCTATACATCGCCAACCCGCTATCGCGAGCAACAGGCCCGTACTCTGGCACAAACTCCCTGTACAGAGGGTTACGACGCCGGTGGAACGGACTGGTCACTCGCTGTTGGATTCAGTCGGACACTCCTCGTGGGTCGATTCGTTTTGCTGCGTGAACGATGAGTAGATGTCGAGCAGAATTTGCTTTTGCCGCTCGGTGATCGCAGTGTCGGTGACGATCGCGTCCCGAACCTGACTTTTGTCACTGGGCTCGAGAATCCCGGCGCGCACATAGAGAACCTCGGCGGAGACCCTAAGGGCCTTCGCGATCTGGTTCAAGACATCGGCGGAGGGCTTACGCAATCCACGCTCCACCTGACTCAGATATGGATTGCTGACCCCGGACTTTTCGGCGAGTTGACGCACCGAAACCTGCGCGAGTTCACGCTGGCTACGGATGAAGCTGCCGATGTCAGAGGCCATGTCGGAGGCAGCGTTGGACACCTTGGCGGAGAGCTTCTCCTCGGGCGTCACGGCGTGCTCCTGGTTGGCTGGCTGGTTCTTGACGCGCCCAGACTACTACAAGTGCTTGCTATTGCAAGCACTTGTTAGCGCTGCTAGGAATTCGCTACATCAGCAACTGCGCGACGGCGTAGATCACCAAACCCGCCAGCGAGCCGACCACGGTCCCGTTGATCCGGATGAACTGCAGGTCACGACCCACATGCAGTTCGATCCGCCGGCTGGCCTCCTCGGCGTCCCAACGCTCGATCGTGTCGGTGATGATTGCTGTGATCTCCACCCCATACTGCGAGACCAGGTGCTGCGCCGCCCGGACCAGCCAGTTGTCGACCTTGTCCCGCAGGTCTGCGTCGTCGCGGAGCGATTCCCCGATGCGCACCACGGCGTCGGCAATCCGGGTGCGCAGCGAACTGGACGGGTCGTCCACACCCTCGAGCACCAGCCTCTTCAGCGTCTTCCACGCCGCCGCCGCGGCATTGGCGATCTCGTCACGCGCCATCAGCTGTTCCTTGATCGCATCGGCGCGCGCAATGGTGTCCGGGTCGTGCTGCAGGTCTTCGGCGAAATCGAACAGGAAGCGGGTGGCCGATCGGCGCAACTCGTGGTCCGGATTGCGGCGCACCTTGTCGGTGAAGTCCATCAGCTCGCGGTGGATGCGGTCGCCGACCAGATGGTCGACGAAGCGCGGCGACCAGGTCGGCGAGTCACGCTCGACCACCCGCTGAATGACCTCCCCGGCCTTCAGCGACCACTGGAAGGCCCGGTCGGCCAGCAACTGGATCAGCGCCTCCTGCCGATGCTCGGCCAGCAGGGTGGCCAGCACCCGGCCGACCGGTGGACCCCACTGCGGCTCGGCGATCCGGCGCACGATCATGCGGTCGATCACCTGCTGGACGTCCTCGTCGCGCAAGAGTTCGACCAGTACCCGCAGGACGGTGGCCGTCTCGCTGGCCACCCGCTCGGCATGGGCGGCCTCCGACAGCCACTTCCCGAGCCTGCCCGACACCTGGGCGTCGCGCAGCTTGGTTTCGACGACCTCCGGCGACAGGAAGTTTTCCCGGACGAATGTGCCGAGTCCCTCGCCGAGCTGGTCTTTCTTGCGTTTGATGATCGCGGTGTGCGGGATCGGAATGCCCAGCGGGTGTCTGAACAGCGCGGTCACCGCGAACCAGTCCGCCAAAGCGCCGACCATGCCGGCCTCGGCGGCGGCGCCGACGTATCCCACCCAGGCCCCCAAGCTGGCGTGCGCCTGGGCCCACCGGCAGGCGAGGAACACGCCGGTGGCGCCGATCAGGAAGCTCAGCGCCACCATCTTCATCCGGCGCAACGCCACCCGGCGCTGCGCGTCCGCTTCGGGATCAGCGCCCGCGAAGGACTCGGCAAGAGACGCGCGAGGGGGCCCGCCGGAGGGAGACGGCGCCGTCATACCGGGCCTCGCCTTCGGCGCGCCCGACGCTTCGCCTCTCACCGAGGCTCGATGTGCCACCACTCCATCATCTATCTTTCCCGCCATCTGGGGTGACCACACTGTTGGCGACGTCGCAACCGCACCCGGCCAGGGCAAGAAACCGACCCCCCAAACCGATAAGATCGATGGCGTCTAGCGAATGGGAAATCGGCAACTGTGACAGAGCAAATCACGGCTGCGAGCGTCAAAATGGACGGGCGCAAGCGGCGCTGGCATCAACACAAGGTGGATCGTCGCAACGAATTGGTCGACGGCACAATCGACGCGATTCGCCGGTTGGGCGGCACGCTGAGCATGGACGAGATCGCCGCTGAGATCGGCGTCTCCAAAACGGTGCTGTACCGCTATTTCGTCGACAAGAACGACCTGACGACGGCCGTGATGATGCGGTTCACCCAGACCACCCTGATTCCCAACATGGCCGGGGCGCTGACGTCCAACCTCGACGGCTTCGACCTCACCCGCGAGGTCATCCGCGTCTACGTCGAGACCGTCGCCAACGAGCCCGAGCCCTACCGGTTCGTGATGTCCAACAACTCGGCCAGCAAGAGCAAGGTCATCGCCGACTCCGAACGCATCATCGCGCGCATGCTCGCGGTCCTGATGCGCCGTCGCATGCAGCACGCCGGCATGGACACCGGTGGTGCGGAACCGTGGGCGTACCTGATCGTCGGCGGCGTGCAGCTGGCTACCCACTCGTGGATGTCATACCCGCGCATCACTCGCGATGAGCTGATCGACTACCTGACCATGCTGAGCTGGAATGCCCTCAAGGGGATCGTCGAGGTCGGCGGATCGCTGGAGAAATTCCGCGAGGAACCCCACCCTTCACCGATCGTGCCGCCACGAGATCGTGAGGACGGGCTCAGACGCTGAAATCGGCTCGACCGCTGCGCGGTCGCCGCTCCCACCCGTCCTGTGAGGCGCGGCACGCTCTCTAGGAGCGCGACTCGGACCGTCGCGACGACTAGCATTCAGGGAGCATCGGGGGATACTGCGGGGTCGCCGTTTCGGCTGTCTACTCCTATTCCCGCATATAGCGGCAAAGAGAGGTTTGTGTCGACATGTCTGTGCAGCTCACGCCGCACTTCGGGAACGTGCAAGCTCATTACGACTTGTCCGACGACTTCTTCCGGCTGTTCCTCGATCCCACTCAGACCTACAGCTGCGCCTACTTCGAGCGTGACGACATGACCCTGGAGGAGGCGCAGATCGCCAAGATCGATCTGGCGCTGGGAAAGCTCAAACTCGAGCCCGGGATGACGTTGCTGGACATCGGCTGCGGCTGGGGAGCCACCCTGCGGCGGGCCGTCGAGAGGTACGACGTCAACGTCGTCGGCCTGACGCTGTCGGAGAACCAGGCCGAGCACGCGCAGCGGTCCTTCGACCAGATGGACACCCGCCGCACCAGGCGGGTGCTACTGGAGGGCTGGGAGAAATTTCACGAGCCGGTGGACCGCATCGTGTCGATCGGCGCGTTCGAGCACTTTGGCCGCCAGCGCTACGGTCGCTTCTTCAAGATGGCCTACCAGGCGCTGCCGCCCGGCGGAGTGATGTTGCTGCACACCATCGTTCGGCCCTCGTTCAAGGATGCCCGGGCCAAGGGCATGAAGCTGACTCGCGAGATTGTCCAGTTCTCCCAATTCATCCTGGCCGAGATCTTCCCGGGCGGCTGGCTGCCGACACCCCAGACCGTCGGCGAATACGGGGTCACGGCGGGCTTCCAGCTGACCCGGATTCAGTCGCTGCAGCTGCACTACGCCAGGACCCTCGACCTGTGGGCCGAGGCGCTCGAGGCGAACCGCGAGCAGGCCCTGGCCATTCAGTCCCGAGAGGTCTACGACCGCTACATGAAGTACCTCACCGGATGCGCGAAGCTGTTCCGGCAGGGCTACACCGACGTCGACCAGTTCACGCTGGAGAAGTAGCCACCGCATCAAAGCAATCAGCCCCGACCGGATCGCGGTCGGGGCTGACTCGGCTCGGCGCTACTTGACCATCGTGAATTGCCCCACGTTGCAGATGCCCTTCCGAAAGAAGTTCTCGCAGCCCGTCAAATAGTGCATGTACCGGTCGTAGACCTCTTCGGACTGCAGGGCTATCGCCCGGTCCTTATTCGCTTCCAGGTTGGCCACCCAGATGTTGAGGGTCCGCTCGTAGTGCTTCTGCAGCAGTTGCACCCGCTCGATCGAGAAGCCCGCCACCTCACCGAATTTGAAGATGTCTTCCTGCGCCGGCAGCTGTCCGCCCGGGAAAATTTCCTGGCCGATGAATCGCATGAATCGCAAATCGCTCATCGTGATCGAAACGCCACGTTCACGATGCTGCCGCTGCGAGTACGCCAGGATGGTGTGCAAAAGCATCCGGCCGTTATCGGGAAGGATCTCGTAGGCGCGTTCGAAAAATGCGGGATAGCGCTCCATCTTGAAAGCTTCGAAGGCCCCGATGGACACGATCCGGTCCACCTTGTCCTCGAACTCTTCCCAGCCCTGCAGCCGCACCTCGATGTTGCGGTTGGTCGGCAAGCCGGACAGCTTGTTCTTGCTGTACTCGAACTGATTGCGGCTCAGCGTGATACCGATGACGTTGACGTCGTACTTCTCGACAGCCCGCTTGAGCGCACCGCCCCAGCCGCAACCGATGTCCAGCAGCGTCATCCCGGGCTCGAGGTTCAGCTTCCCCAACGCAAGATCGAACTTCGCGATCTGTGCTTCTTCGAGCGTCATGTCGTCGCGCTCGAAGTACGCGCAAGTGTAACCCATCGTGGCGTCCAGGAACTGCGCGAAGAATTCATCCGAGACGTCGTAGATGGACTGCGACTCCTCATAATAGGGTTTCAATCCGGTCATGCTCGGTACGCCTTTCATCCTGTTCGACGCGAGCATATTAACCGATTGGTTTGCTGAGCGCCCTATGGGTATCGGTGAGTCATGAGTTGTCACTCAATAGGTATAAAAGCCCTGGCCCGTCTTCTTGCCGAGCCGGCCGGCTTCCACCATGCGCAGTAGTAGCGGCGGCGGGCCATACTGCGCTTCCTTGAACTCCTCGAACATCTTGTCGGCGATCAGCTTCAGGGTGTCCAGTCCCACCAGGTCGGACAGGCGCAGCGGCCCCATCGGGTGCGACAGACCGGCCACCACGGCCTTGTCGACGTCCTCGACCGTCGCGAAACCCGCTTCCACCATGCGGATCGCCGACAGCAGGTAGGGCACCAGCAGGGCGTTCACCACGAAACCGGACCGGTCGGAGCAGCGCACGACCTGTTTGCCCAGGACCGCGCTCGCGAACTCCTCGGTGCGCGCGGCGGCGCCGTCGTCGGTGACCAGGGTGCTGACCAATTCGACCAACGGCAGCACCGGCACGGGATTGAAGAAGTGCAGGCCCAGCACGCGCTGCGGGTTCTTGGTGGCCGCGGCGATCTTCATGATCGGGATGCTCGAGGTGTTGGACGCCAGGACGGCGTCCGGGTCGGAAATGACCCGGTCGAGCTCGGCGAAGACGTGTGCCTTGACGGCCTCGTCTTCGACGATCGCCTCGATGACCAGCTGGCGGTCGGCGAGGGCGGCCAGGTCCGTGGTGAAGGTGAGCTTGCTCAGCGCCCGGTCTCGCTCCCGCTCGGTCACCTTGCCGGCGCTGACACCGCGCTCCAGCGACTTCACGATGCGGTTGCGTCCCGCCGTGATGAGGGCGTCGGTGGTCTCGAACACGGTCACGTCGACACCGGCGCGCACCGAGACCTCGGCGATGCCGGACCCCATCTGGCCGGCCCCGACAACTCCTACCCGCTGAATCGTTGTGTCACTCACTGGTTTCTCTCCGGTGTCGTATCGGCCTGCGCCGCAATAGGCCCCGCCCAGGTTGGCTGGGCGGGGCCTACGCTACTTCATCTCATTTTCGGAACGCCGAGCGTGTACTCAGGGCGAAAATTCGGTCGAATTCTCGCCACAGGCGCACGCTCGGCGCGCTTACCGGTCAGTGACCCCAAGCCGTGGGTTTCACTTCGTCCTCGTGGCCGAGGCCACTCGTCCTCAGTGAAACTGGCCCTCTTCGGTGGAGCCGGCCAGCGCGGTCGTCGACGAGCTCGGGTCCACCGTGGTGGCGATGCGGTCGAAGTACCCGGCACCGACCTCACGCTGGTGCTTGGTGGCGGTGTAGCCCCGCTCCTCGGCGGCGAACTCGCGCTCCTGCAGCTCGACGTAGGCGCTCATCTGGTTGCGGGCGTAGCCGTAGGCCAGGTCGAACATCGAGTAGTTCAGCGCGTGGAAGCCGGCCAGCGTGATGAACTGGAACTTGAATCCCATTGCGCCAAGCTCCTTTTGGAACTTCGCGATGGTGCTGTCGTCCAGGTGCTTGCGCCAGTTGAAGGAAGGCGAGCAGTTGTAGGCCAGCATCTGGTCGGGGAACTCGGCCTTGACGCCCTCGGCGAACTTGGCGGCGAGCTCGAGATCCGGCGTGCCGGTCTCCATCCAGATCAGGTCGGAGAACGGCGCGTAGGCCCTGGCCCGGGCGATGCAGGGCTCCAGGCCGTTGCGGACCCGGTAGAAGCCCTCCTTGGTGCGCTCACCGGTGATGAACGGCTGGTCGCGCTCGTCGACGTCGGAGGTGATCAGCGTGGCGGCCTCCGCGTCGGTCCGGGCGATGACGACGGTCGGGACGTCGCACACGTCGGCGGCCAGGCGGGCCGAGGTCAGGGTCCGGATGTGCTGCTGGGTCGGGATCAGCACCTTGCCGCCCAGGTGACCGCACTTCTTCTCCGAGGCCAGCTGGTCCTCCCAGTGCGATCCCGCCACACCCGCGGCGATCATGGCCTTCTGCAGCTCGTAGACGTTGAGCGCACCACCGAAGCCGGCCTCACCGTCGGCGACGATCGGCGCCAGCCAGTTCTCCACCGAGGTGTCGCCCTCGACCTGGGCGATCTCGTCGGCGCGCAGCAGCGCGTTGTTGATCCGGCGCACCACCTGGGGCACCGAGTTGGCCGGATACAGGCTCTGGTCTGGGTAGGTGTGCCCGGACAGGTTGGCGTCACCGGCGACCTGCCAGCCGGACAGGTAGATGGCCTTCAGGCCGGCGCGCACCTGCTGCACGGCCATGTTGCCGGTCAGGGCGCCCAGCGCGTTGATGTACTCGAGGTCGTGGAGCTGCTCCCAGAGCACCTCGGCGCCGCGGCGGGCCAGGGTGGCCTCCTCGACCACGGTGCCCTGCAGGGCGACGACGTCGCTGGCGCTGTAGGTCCGGGTGACGTCCTTCCAGCGCGGGTTGGTGTCCCAGTCCTTCTGGATCTGTTCGGCGCTCTTGGGGGTGCCAACGACAGACATTGGGCATGCTCCTTCACGATCTTCACTACTGAGTTGCTGGATGCCTCACCGGCGGCAGCTTGCGGCTCAACTTCGCTGGTGTGCTAACTCGAAGATGGCACAGCTCGCAGGGGTGGTCCACCCCTTTCAGTTGCGAATTTAAGCAATGGGATCACGCGAATTTGTAAAGTTTGCGAAGTTGCTAACTAACTGAACCGTTTCAGAAGCTACCCGCGAGTAACCCCAAAGCCGCAGGTCAACGCGGCATTTAACCGGGACGCTTGTCCTGTTACCGAGCAAAGATCGCGGCGACGGCCTTGGTCTCGTCTCCGACGGCATATGTGAGCGTTGTAACAGTCCGATCGCCCAGCCCCGGACCGAATTGTTCGGTGGATCCGGCGGGATGGACGTGCGAGATGATCTCCAGCTTGTCGCCCAACGCCACCGGCGCCTCGTGTTCGATGGTGATCCGCAGCGGCGCCTTCATCAGCTCCAGGTGCGACGCCAGGTAGTCCTCGATCACGCTCCAGTACACCGAGTTGTTCATGTGGTCGAACAGGTCGATATCGGTGACCCGGACGGGAAACTCGTGGATCTCCACGGCGTCGTCGCGGCTGCCCGGCTTCAGATAGGACTTCCATCGCAACCGGTCGACGGAGGTCGTCTTGCGCAGGCCCGCCAAAAAGTCGTCGGCGATGCGCGACGGCATCTGGGTTTCCCGGTTGATGCTGATCCAGAACGCCTCGGACTCGATCAGGCCGCCTTTACGGCCGTCGACCCGGACCCGCATCTCACACCACCGGTTGGAGGTGCCCGAACACCACCGGCGGCAGCGCAGCATGTCCTGGAACTCGATGGGACGGATCAGGTCCACCATGGTGCGCCGGACGATCCAGAGCGGATGGGTTTCCTCGAAGCCCATCTCGCGCAGCTGGTCCTGCCCGATGTCCTGGATATGGCGGCACGCGGCATCCAGGCGCAGCCGGCCCGCGCGGTCGATATCGCCGACCCGCAACGGCCACTGGCGATCGAAAACGTCAGGGTGACCGTCGGGCACCGGCATCAATTCTTTGTCCAGGCTCACGCCGTCGCTCCCCGTTTCGTGCTCATGGTTACCCCAGGCTAAGGCCGAATTCCCGATCGCATCATGCCAACGAGGTGCGTCGAATACTAATCCCGACGCGACCGCTCCGGATGCCAACTCTGCGAATTGGATCTTCACACGGCGCCGGTAACCTCGGAGGGTGTCCAAAACGTTTGTCGGATCCCGGGTACGCCAGTTGCGCAACGAACGCGGATTCTCCCAGGCCGCGCTGGCTCAGATGCTGGAGATCTCGCCGAGCTACCTCAACCAGATCGAGCACGACGTCCGGCCGCTGACCGTGGCGGTGCTGCTGCGCATCGCCGAGGCGTTCGGGGTCGACGCGACCTTCTTCTCCTCGCAGGACGACACCCGCCTGGTGGCCGAGTTGCGCGAAGTCACCATGGATCGCGATCTGGACATCGACGTGGACCCGACCGAGGTCGCCGAGATGGTCGGCGCCCACCCCGCCCTGGCCCGCGCGGTGGTCAACCTGCACCGGCGCTACCGGATCACCACGGCCCAGCTCGCGGCCGCCACCGAGGAGCGATACTCCGACGGCAGCGGCACCGGGTCGATCACCATGCCGCACGAGGAGGTGCGCGACTACTTCTACCAGCGGCAGAACTATCTGCACGAGCTGGACACCGCCGCCGAGGACCTGACCATCAAGATGCGCCTGCACCACGGAGATCTGGCGCGCGAGCTGACCCGCCGGCTCACCGAGGTGCACGGCGTGCACATCAACCGGCGGATCGACCTGGGCGACACCGTGCTGCACCGCTTCGACCCCACGACCAAGTCCCTGGAATTCAGCAATCATCTGTCGCTGGGGCAGCAGGTTTTCAAGATGGCGGCCGAATTGGCCTATCTCGAGTTCGGCGATCTCATCGACACTTTGGTCGAGGAGGGCAAGTTCACCAGCGCGGAGTCGCACACGCTGGCCCGACTGGGGTTGGCCAACTACTTCGCCGCGGCCGCCGTGCTTCCCTACCGCCAGTTTCACGACGTCGCGGAGAATTTCCGCTACGACGTCGAGCGGTTGTCGTCGTTCTACTCGATCAGTTACGAGACCATCGCGCACCGGCTTTCGACGTTGCAGCGGCCGTCGATGCGCGGCGTGCCGTTCTCCTTCGTCCGGGTGGATCGGGCCGGCAACATGTCAAAACGCCAGTCCGCCACCGGCTTTCACTTCTCCTCCAGCGGTGGCACCTGCCCGCTGTGGAACGTCTACGAGACGTTCGCCAATCCGGGCAAGATCCTGGTGCAGATCGCGCAGATGCCCGACGGCCGCAACTACATGTGGGTGGCCCGCACCGTGGAGCGCCGCGCGGCCCGGTATGGTCAGCCGGGTAAAACCTTCGCGATCGGGTTGGGCTGCGAGCTTCGCCATGCTCACCGCCTCGTCTATTCGGAAGGACTCGACGTCTCGGGAGAACCAGGAACAGTGGCCACACCGATCGGCGCGGGCTGCCGGGTCTGCGAGCGCGACAACTGCCCACAGCGCGCCTTCCCGGCGCTCGGACGCGCACTCGATCTCAACGAGCACCGCAGCACGGTCTCGCCCTACCTGGTGCTCCAGCCGTGAGCAGCCCGCAGACCCGCATCCCGCCGGGGCGGCTTCGCGAGCTGGGACCGATCAACTGGGCGTTCGCCAAGCTGTCCGCGCGCACGGTCAAGGTGCCGGAGATGCACCTGTTCACCACGCTGGGCCAGCGCCGGGTGCTCTACTGGACGTTCCTGTTCTACGGTGCGCGCCTGTTGCGGGGGCGGCTGCCGCGCATCGACACCGAGTTGGTGATCCTGCGGGTCGCGCATCTGCGCGGGTGCGAATACGAGCTGCAGCACCACCGCCGGATAGCCCGCAAGGCCGGGCTGGACGCCGACCTGCAGGCCGCGATCTTCGCCTGGCCCCAGCGGCTGGACCCGGTCGACAACCGGCTGACCGTGCGCCAGCAGGCGCTGCTGGCGGCGACGGACGAGTTCGTCCGAGACCGGACCGTGGCCGCCGACACGTGGCAGCAGCTGGCGACTCATCTGGATCGGCGGCAGCTCATCGAATTCTGTTTGCTCGCAAGCCAATACGACGGTCTTGCGGCGACCATCTCAGCGCTCGGCATCCCGCTGGACCAACCGCGCTAGCTACAGGTAGACGTCGGCCAGGACGGCCAGCGTCAATATCACGGGCAGCGCCGGCAGCGCGAAGGCGAACGCCGCCCACGCCCGCTTCCCGCGCCGGCGCTGGCGCCGTCCCCACACCGCGGCGCCGACCGCCAGCACCACCGCGGCCAGCAGCACCAGCGGGCCCCACTGGCCGGCCGTCGCGTTGTCGCCGTTCGAAATGGCCAGCAACCACAGGACATAACCGGCCATCAGGCCACCGACGGCACCCGCGATGGCCTCAGGCGTGACGCTGCGCATCATTCGCCGCTCAGAAATTGATCATGTGCCCGGTCAGGCCGTGGAAACATTCCTGCAGCGCCTCGGACATGGTCGGGTGGGTGTGCACGTTGCGGGCCAACTCGGTGGCGGTCAGGTCCCACTTCTGGGCCAGGGTCAGCTCCGGAAGCAGTTCGGAGACGTCGTGACCGACCAGGTGCCCGCCAAGCAGCTCACCGTATTTGGCGTCGGCGATCAGCTTGACGAACCCGCTGGGGTCGCCCACGCCGTGGGCCTTGCCGTTCGCGGTGAACGGGAACTTCGCCACCACCACGTCGTGGCCTTCGTCGCGGGCCTGCTCCTCGGTGAGGCCGAAGCTGGCGACGTTGGGCTGGCAGAACGTCGCGCGCGGCATCATGCGGTAGTCGCCGAGCGCCAAAGTCTCTGCGCCGGCAATGGTTTCGGCGGCCACCACGCCTTGGGCCTCGGCGACGTGGGCCAGCTGCAGCTTGCCGGTGACGTCACCGATGGCGTAGATGTGCTCGATGTTGGTGCGCATGTAGTCGGTGATCCCGATGGCCTTGCGGTCGGTCAGCGCGACCCCGGCCGCCTCCAGGCCGAAACCCTCGACGTTGGGTGCAAAACCAATGGCCTGCAACACCTTTGAGGCCTTGAGCTCCTGGGAGTTGCCGTCCTTGCTGACGACCACAGTCACCCCGGAGCCGTCGTCGGAGATGGACTCGACCTTGGTGCCGGTGAGGATTTTGACGCCCAGCTTCTTGAACTGCCTCTCGATCTCCTTGGAGACGTCGGCGTCCTCGTTGGGCAGGGCACGCGGCAAGAACTCCACGATGGTCACGTCGACGCCGTAGTTGCGCAGCACATAGCCGAACTCCATGCCGATGGCGCCGGCGCCGGCGATGATGATCGACTCCGGCAACTCCCGCGACAGGATCTGCTCTTCGTAGGTGACCACGTTGGCCGACAGCGACGTGCCGGGGACCAGGCGGGTGCTGCTGCCGGTGGCGATGATGGCGTTGTCGAAGGTGACGGTTTGGGTGCCGCCCTCGTTGAGCTCCACCGAGATGGTGTTGGCGTCGGTAAAGCGGCCGTAGCCGTGGATTTCGGTGATCTTGTTCTTCTTCATCAAGAAGTGCACGCCGGCGACGCGGCCCTCGGCGACCTTGCGGCTGCGGTCGAAGGCGGCCCCGTAGTCGAAGGTCGCCTCGCCGCCGATGCCGAACGTCTTGGCCTCTTTGGTGAAGATGTGCGCGAGTTCGGCGTTACGCAGCAGCGCCTTGGACGGGATGCAGCCGACGTTGAGGCAGACTCCGCCCCAGTACTTCGGTTCGATGACCGCGGTGCTGCGGCCCAGCTGCGCGGCGCGAATGGCCGCGACATATCCGCCGGGACCGGCCCCGAGGACGACGACGTCATAGTGAGAAGTCACGAGCCCACCCTAGTTGGCGACCACCCCCGGCGGGCCCCCGGGCGAGGCGTCAATAGCGGTCAATAGGGAATGACGCCGACCAGACAGTGCCCCACCCGAGCGCACAGGGAATGGCCATACAGCGGCGCCGCGGCCACCAGTGCGGCGAACGGCCCGGACATCAGCGCCACCGCGAGCGCCGAGATCAGCGGCCTGCCCTGGGTCATCGCCAGCATCACCCCGGCGACGACGCACACCACCACGTAGACCAGGACCACGAACAGCGCGGGGGTCTTGTCGACGCTGTGGTACCACCAATAGAACAGCCCCAGCCCGATCACGCCGGCCGCCGCCCACACGCCGAGCAGCACCAGGGCCAGCTTCCACCATTTGAGGTAGAGGTACCGGCCGGGGACGTTGACCGGTTGCACCGGCCCGACGGGCTCGGCCGGTTCCGCATCGCCGCCACCCGACGCGGGCGCCGGCTCGTCGTCCGCGGTCTCGGTCTCGGTCTCGGTCGCGGTCGCGGCGGCATGCTCGCCGGTGTCGTCGTCGAAATCGGGGACCCAGGACTGGGTGCCGGTGTGCTCGGCGTCGTCTTCGTCGTCCGAAAAGTCCGGCACGAACGCCTCGGTGCCGGGGCTCGAGGCGTCCTTGTCGTCAGACACCGGCGGTCACCCGCAACGCGACCAGCACCCCGAACCAGCCCGGCGCCACCGACAGCAGGAACGCGCCCAGCATCGTGACCCATCGGCGTCCGGAAAGCAGGATGGTCGTCAGCCCGACCACGCTGAGCGTGCCCACCACCGACGCGATGGCGACGCCCGGGCTGACCCCGGCGTGGAACGCGACGGCGCCCGCGACACCCGCCAGAAGCCCGATCGCGCTGCCGACCAGCATCGCGCCGGCCAACAACCAGGGACGCGGAAGGGGGATCACTTTCTCGACTGTACTGCGGTCACCGGCGCGGGGGGCATGTCGCCGAGGCCGCGTCGGCCACCACCGGGCCCCGTGCCGGGGGGCGTTCGCCGCGTTCGTAATCGGCGCCGGTGATCACCGCCACGGCGGCCAGCGCCGCCCGCTCGTCCTCGGTGAAGGCGCGGCCGCGGGACAGGAACCGCACCCCGTCGGGTGCCTCCAGGCTGAACCCACCACCGCGGCCGGATACCACGTCGATGACCAATTGGGTGTGCTTGTCGCGATAGTGGGCCGCGTACTGCGGACCCGAAATCCACACCGGCACACCGTCGATCCCGACGTCGAGCACACCGAGCAACACGTCGCGGTCGCCGACGAGGAAATCGCCGAGCGGGTAACACATGGGCGACGAGCCGTCGCAGCAGCCGCCGGACTGGTGGAACATCACCGGACCGTGGGCGGCCTGCACCCGCATCAGCACTTCGGCGGCCGGGGCGGTGATGACGACACCGGCTGGTGGCACCATCAGAAGAATCCGAGCGCCTTGTCGGAGTAGGACACCAGCATGTTCTTGGTCTGCTGGTAGTGCTCGAGGGCCATCTTGTGGCATTCACGGCCGAAGCCGGACAGCTTGTAGCCGCCGAACGCCGCGTGCGGCGGGTACACGTGATAGCAGTTGACCCACACCCGGCCGGCCTGGATATCGCGGCCGGCGCGGTACGCGGTGTTGCCGTCGCGGCTCCACACGCCCGCCCCCAGGCCGTAGAGGGTGTCGTTGGCGATCGAGATGGCGTCGTCGTAGTCGTCGAACGAGGTCACCGTGACCACCGGCCCGAAGATCTCCTCCTGGAAGACCCGCATCGTGTTGTTGCCGCCGAAGATGGTGGGCTGCATGTAGAAGCCGCCGGACAGGTCGCCGCCGAGTTCGGCGCGTTCGCCTCCGGTGATCACCTTGGCGCCCTCGTCCTTGCCGATCTCGATGTAGGACAACACCTTTTCCAGTTGGTCGTTGGACGCCTGGGAGCCCAGCATGGTCTCGCTGTCCAGCGGATCGCCCTGGCGCACCGCCTTGGTGCGGATCGCGGCCAGCTCCAAAAACTCGTCGTAGATGTCGGCCTGGACCAGACTGCGTGACGGGCAGGTGCACACCTCGCCCTGGTTGAGGGCGAACATGGTGAAGCCCTCGAGCGCCTTGTCCTGATAGTCGTCGGCCTTGGCCATCACGTCGGAGAAGAAGATGTTGGGGCTCTTGCCCCCGAGTTCCAGGGTGACCGGGATCAGGTTTTGCGAGGCGTACTGCATGATCAGCCGCCCGGTGGTGGTTTCCCCGGTGAACGCGATCTTGGCGATCCGGTTGCTCGACGCCAGCGGCTTGCCGGCTTCGGCACCGAATCCGTTGACGACGTTGACGACCCCGCCGGGCAGTAGGTCGCCGATCAGCGACATCAGGTAGAGCACCGAAACCGGTGTCTGCTCAGCGGGTTTGAGCACCACCGTGTTGCCGGCCGCCAGCGCGGGCGCCAGTTTCCAGGCGCCCATCAGGATCGGGAAGTTCCACGGAATGATCTGCCCGACCACGCCGAGCGGCTCGTGGAAGTGGTAAGCCACGGTGTCGTCGTCGATCTGACTCAGCGAGCCCTCCTGCGTGCGCAGGGCCGAGGCGAAGTACCGGAAGTGGTCGGCGGCCAGCGGGATGTCGGCGGCCAGCGCCTCGCGGATCGGCTTGCCGTTGTCCCAGACCTCGGCCACCGCCAGCGCGTCTTTGTTCTCGTCGATGCGGTCGGCGATCTTGTTCAGGATCGCGGCCCGTTCGGCCGGCGCCATCTTGCCCCACGCCGGGGCGGCCGCGTGCGCGGCGTCGAGCGCCTTGTCGATGTCGGCCTCGTCGGAGCGGGCGACCTCGCAGAACGTCTGACCGGTGACCGGAGTCGGGTTCTCGAAGTAGCGCCCCTTCGCCGGTGCGACCCACTGTCCGCCGATGAAGTTCTCATAGCGGGATTCATACGACATCAATGCCCCCGCAGATCCCGGACGTGCGAAAACAGTCATCTGCCCTCACTCCTCGTTTGGCTGTGTAACTCACCTCACAGTACCGCCGGCGCCACAATGGATTGCTATGGCTTCCATGACGTCGCAATCTCAGTCCGCCGCCCGACACAACGAAGATCCCTACCTGTGGCTCGAGGACGTCACGGGCGACGAGGCACTGGACTGGGTGCGGGAGCGTAACGCGGCGACGCTGGCGCGGTTTCGCGACGAGAATTTCGAACGGATGCGCACCGAGGCGCTCGAGGTGCTCGACACCGACGCCCGCATCCCGTACGTGGTGCGCCGGGGCGAGTACCTGTACAACTTCTGGCGCGATGCGGCCAACCCCCGTGGGCTGTGGCGGCGGACCACGCTGGACAGTTACCGGACCGACTCCCCCGACTGGGACGTGCTGATCGACGTCGACGAGCTGGGCCGTGCCGACGGCGAGAACTGGGTGTGGGCCGGCGCCGGCGTCATCTATCCCGAACACACCCGCGCCCTGGTCAGCCTGTCCCGCGGCGGCTCGGACGCCTCCGTCGTGCGCGAATTCGACATGTCTACAAGGGAATTCGTTGACGCCGGATTTGAGCTGCCCGAAGCCAAGTCGCAGGTCAGCTGGGCCGATCCGGACACCGTGCTGGTCGGCACCGACTTCGGCGCCGACTCGCTCACCGATTCCGGCTATCCGCGGGTGGTCAAACGGTGGCGACGTGGCACCGCGCTCGCCGACGCCGAGATGGTCTTCGAGGGCGCGCGTTCCGACGTCAACGTGACGGCGAGCACCAGCCGGATCCCCGGCTTCGAGCGCACCCTGATCGGCCGGGCTCTGGACTTCTGGAACGAGATCGTCTACGAACTGCGCGGCTCCGAACTCATCCGCATCGACACGCCCACCGACGCCAGCGTCAGCCTGCACCGCGAGTGGCTGTTGATCGAGTTGCGCAGCGACTGGCCGTTGGGCGACGCCACCTACACCGCCGGTTCGCTGCTGGCGGCGAACTACGAGGAATTCCTCACCGGCACAGCGCAATTGCAAGTCGTATTCGAACCCGACGCGCACACCGCCCTCAACCACTACGCGTGGACCCGCGACCGACTGCTGGTCGTCTCCTTGGCCGACGTGGCCAGCCGCGTGGAGATCGTCACGCCCGGCGACTGGCTGCGCGAGGAGGTGGCCGGCATTCCGGCGGCGACCAACACCGTCATCGTTTCCGCCGACGACACCGGCGACGAGTTCTTCCTGGATTCCAGCGGATTCGACTCGCCGTCGCGTCTGATGCGGGGAACCGATGACGGGACGCTCGAACCGGTCAAGTCCGCCCCGTCCTTCTTTGACGCCGAAAACATCTGTGTGAAGCAGAATTTCGTGGCGTCGCAGGACGGCACCCCGATCCCCTATTTCGTGGTGCGGCCCGGCGCTCCACAGGCTTCCGACGCACCGGCGCCTACCCTGCTCTACGGCTACGGCGGCTTCGAGTCGTCCAACACGCCGGGCTACAGCGGCGTGCTGGGCCGGCTGTGGCTGGCCCGCGGCGGCACCTACGTGCTGGCCAATATCCGCGGCGGCGGCGAGTACGGCCCCGGCTGGCACACCCAGGCGATGCGCGCGGGACGTCACAAGGTGGCCGAGGACTTCGCCGCCGTGGCAACCGATTTGGTGCACCGCGGCATCACCACCGTCGCGCAGCTCGGGGCGCAGGGCGGGAGCAACGGTGGCCTGCTGATGGGCATCATGTTGACCAAGTACCCGGAGAGGTTCGGTGCGTTGGTGTGCAGCGTGCCCCTGCTGGACATGAAGCGCTACCACCTGCTGCTGGCCGGTGCGTCGTGGGTCGCCGAATACGGCGACCCCGACAACCCCGATGACTGGGAGTTCATCTCCGAATACTCGCCCTACCAGAACATTTCGAGCACCCGCCGCTACCCGCCGGTGCTGATGACAACCTCCACCCGCGACGATCGCGTGCATCCGGGACACGCCCGCAAGATGACAGCGGCACTCGAAGCCGCGGGCCAGCCGGTGTGCTATTACGAGAACATCGAAGGCGGGCACGCCGGCGCGGCGGACAACGAGCAGGTGGCCTTCAAGTCGGCGCTGACCTACTCTTTCCTCTGGCAGATGCTGACGGCCGGCACGACATGAACCGGCGCGGGACCGCGGCGCTGCTGGCGGTGGTCATCGCAGTCGGGTGCGGCCACCAGGGGGCCCAATCTCCCAGCGCCGCAACCACTACCGGCCTACTGCCGGCGGGTGTGCCCACCGAGGGGTCCCGGCCGCCGGCCGCGACCCTGCCGCCGGCGGCGGAACCCCAGCGCGCGCCGCAGCCCGCCGGGCCACCGCCGGGGCGGCTGGTGCCGGTCGCCGGCGGTCCGGAAGGCGTCGCCGTCGACCCGGTGACCCGCATCGTGGCGGTCGCCTCGCACGACCCCGACCGGCTCGTCCTGCTCAACGCCGACTCGCTGCAGGTGGCCGGCCGCACTCCGCTGCCCGGCTCGGCACGCCACGTCGAATCGGCGGGCCCGGGCGGTCCGATCCTGGTGCCCGTCGAAAGCGCAAACGCCTTGGTCGAAGTGCGGTTACCGGGCGGCGCCGCATCGCCACCGATCCTCACCGGCACGTCGCCGCACGATGCCGCGGCGGCGTCCAACGGCACCGTCTTCGTCGGAAACGAGCTGGGCGGGACGGTGGCCGCCGTACGCGACGGCAAGGTCGTGAAGCTCTTCACCGACAGCGTGCAGCCCGCCGGACTTGCGGCAGCCGGAACTGCCGTCGGGATGCTGGACGCGCGGCGCAACACCTTGACGGTCTACGACGCGCAGCGGCTTGCCATCATCGGGTCGGCCCCGGCCGGCGCGGGGCCGACCCACCTGGTCGCCGACCGGCGCGGCCGGATGATCGCCGCCGACACCCGCGGCGACGCCATCCGGGTGTTCGATCCGCTGCCGACCCCCCGCGAGATCGCCGCCGTCCGGCAGCCGGGCGGACCCTACGGCATCGCCTACGACGGGATGCGGGACCGGCTCTGGGTGGCCTCCTCGGGCACCAACGAGGTCGTCGGCTACGACGTGAGCGGGGCGGTCCCCCTGGAAATCCGGCGCATCCCGACGGTGCAGGACCCATACAGCGTGGGGGTGGATTCGCAGACCGGGCACCTGTTCATCGCGGGCGTCACCGCCGGGGTGCTCCAGGTCGTCGAGCCGGGCCTCTAAGCGCCGACTCACCCCTAAGATCGTCAGGGTGTCCGCGACTCAACGCATCGAGCTCACCCTGCTGGCGACGGGACTGATCTTCGTCCTGGCCTCGGCGGCGCAGGCGCGCTACCGCTTCGTCAAGGACCGTCGCGCCGGCCGGCGGTTCTACTGGGCGACCGCGATCATCGGCATCGTGTCCTTCGCGCTCGGGACCGGCCGGCCCTGGCCGAACGGGATCCTCGCGGCCGCGGTGTTCTCCGGCATCGTCGTCCTCTCGGCTTACATCACCACGCCGTATTTGAAGATCGGCGGCCGGATCTACGCGTCCTCGCCGGAGAACCGTCAGCCCGACCGTTAAGGACGCCATGCCAGCCAGCGACTTCCAGACCCTGCTCTACCGGACGGCCGGCGCGGTTGCCACCATCACGCTGAACCGTCCGGAGCAGCTCAACACCATCGTGCCGCCGATGCCCGACGAGATCGAGGCCGCCATCGGCCTCGCCGAACGGGACTGGGACATCAAGGTCATCGTGCTGCGCGGCGCGGGCCGCGCCTTCTCGGCCGGCTACGACTTCGGGGGCGGCTTCCAGCACTGGGGCGAGGACATGATGACCGACGGGAAGTGGGATCCGGGCAAGGATTTCGCCATGGCAACCGCCCGCGAGCTCGCGCCGAGCCAGAAGTTCATGGCCATCTGGCGGGCGTCCAAGCCGGTGATCGCCCAGGTGCACGGCTGGTGTGTCGGCGGGGCCAGCGACTACGCGCTGTGCGCCGACCTCGTCATCGCCAGCGAGGACGCCGTGATCGGCACCCCGTACAGCCGGATGTGGGGGGCGTACCTGACCGGCATGTGGCTCTACCGGCTGAGCCTGGCCAAGGCGAAGTGGCATTCACTGACCGGCCGGCCGCTGACCGGCATCCAGGCCGCCGAGGTCGAGCTGATCAACGAGGCGGTGCCGTTCGAACGGCTCGAGGCGCGCGTCGCCGAGATCGCCGGCGAACTGGCGCAGATCCCGTTGTCGCAGCTGCGGGCGCAGAAGCTGATCGTCAACCAGGCCTACGAGAACATGGGCCTGGCGTCCACCCAGACCCTGGGGGTCATCCTCGACGGCCTGATGCGCAACACCCCCGACGCGCTGGACTTCATCGAGACGGCGCAGACGCAGGGAGTGCGGGCAGCGGTCGAGCGCCGCGACGGCCCGTTCGGGGACTATAGCCAGGCCCCGCCGGAGCTGCGGCCCGATCCTGCGCACGTCATCGTCCCTGATCGCGACGGATACTGAGATGCGCTAGCGAAATCCTGCCGGTGAGCTGGAAACTGTTCCCGGCAGACCAAAAAGTGTTAACGTAACAACCATGTCTCGGCTGAGTTCTGGCCTGCGTGCAGGCGCCGCGTTCCTTGCTCTGGGTGTTACCGCTGCGATTTTCCCGTCGACCGCGGTAGCCGATTCCACGGAGGACTTCCCGATCCCCCGTCGCATGATCAACACCACGTGCGACGCCGAGCAGATCCTCGCCGCATCCCGGGACACCAGCCCGGTGTACTACCAGCGCTACATGATCGACTTCAACAACCACCCGAACGTCCAGCAGGCGACCATCGACAAGGCGCACTGGTTCTACTCGCTGTCACCGCAGGACCGCCGGAACTACTCCGAGAACTTCTACGCGCCCGTGTCCGACCCGCTGTGGGTGGCCTGGCCCAACCACATGAAGATCTTCTTCAACAACAAGGGCGTCGTCGCGAAGGCCACCGACATCTGCAACCAGTACCCGCCCGGCGACATGTCGGTCTGGAACTGGGCGTAAGCCGCAACTCTCTGGCAGCGCCGCCGCGGCGTGCGCGTTCCTCAGTAGTGCGCGTTCCTCACTAGAGCGCCGCCGCGCACCGGTCGGGCCGGATCAGCGCGGTTGTACCACTCCACCCGCCGGGCGCTCGTCAACGCCGTTGCGGATCAGCTCGCGCACGGCGGGACGCGGTCCGTATGGCCGCAGCATGGTGCTGGCCGGCCGCGGACGCACGTGCTGCGGCCACCAGAACCAGCGCCCGAGCAGGGTGGCCATCGACGGCGTCATGAACGACCGGACGATCAAGGTGTCGAACAACAAACCCAGCGCGATCGTCGTACCCACCTGGGCCATCACCAGCAGCGGGCTGAACATGAACGTGGCCATGGTGGCGGCGAACACCAGACCGGCGGAGGTCACCACCGAGCCGGAACCGGCCATCGCGCGGATCGTCCCCGTCTTGAGGCCGGCGTGAATTTCCTCCTTGAACCGCGATATCAGGAGCAGGTTGTAGTCCGAGCCGACCGCCAGCAGCAGGATGATCGCCATCGCCAGCACCATCCAGTGCAACCTCATGCCCAGGATGTACTGCCATAAGAGCACGGAAAGTCCGAATGAGGCGCCCAGCGACAGCAACACCGTACCGACGATCACGACGGCCGCCACGAGGCTTCGGGTGATCACCAGCATGATGACGAAAATCAAAGTGGCCGCGGCGATTCCGGCGATCATCAGGTCAATGTCGGAGCCGTCGTGCATGTCCTTGTACGACGCGGCGGTGCCGCCGAGGTAGACCTTGGCGCCCTCCCAGGGGGTGCCCTTGATCGCCTCGTGCACGGCCTGCTTGATCGGTCCGATGTGGCTGATGCCTTCCGGACTGGCCGGGTCGCCTTCATGCGAGATGATCAACCGGACAGCGTGCCCGTCCGGCGAGATGAACTGTTTGAGACCCCGCGCAAAATCCGGACTCTTGAACGCCTCCGGCGGAAGGTAGAACGTGTCGTCGTTCTTCGCTTTATCGAAGGCATCACCCTGGGCGGTGGCGTTGTCGGCCTGCGCTTTCGCCTGAGCGTTGAGACCCATGGTGGTCGCGTAGTTCGACATGATGGTGTCGAGGTTGTGCTGCTGGCTCTCGATCTGTGGTGGTATCAGCGCCACCAGCTTCGGCTGAATCTTGTCCAGCTTGTCCAGATTCGCGCTGAGTTCCACGATGTTCTGGGCCACCTGGTCGATGCCATCGAGTGCATTGAAGACCGACCGGAGTGCCCAGCAGACCGGAATGTCGTAGCAGTGCTTCTCCCAGTAGAAGTAGCTACGAATCGGCCGCAAGAAGTCGTCGAAGTTGGCGATGTCGTCCCGCAATGCCTCGGTGATCTTCACGGTTTCTTTGGTGAGCCTGGTGGTTTCGTGCGTCGTATTGCTGAGGTCCTGGGTGACCTGCATCTGCTCGTGCAGCGTTGCCATCGTCTTGCGCAGCTCGTCGGCTTGCTTGAGCAGGTTGTTCGCCTGCTCGTCTTGGTAGTGCTGGGTCTGGAGCCGCGCCGCGGCCTGCGCGCCCATCTGAAACCCGAGGGTGCTGTGGTCGAGTGGCGTGCCCAAAGGGCGGGTGATGGTCTGCACCCGGCCGATACCGGGGATGTGAAAGATTGCCTTGGCGACCTTGTCCAGGACCAGGAAATCGGCCGGATTACGTAGGTCGTGATCGGTCTCGATCATCAGCAGCTCAGGATTGAGCCGAGCCTGGTCGAAATGCCGGTCCGCGGCGGCATAACCGATATTGGCCGGGGTGTCCTCCGGCAGGAAGTGGCGGTTGTCGTAGTCCGTCTTGTAACCGGGCAGGGCGAGCAGACCAACCAATGCGACCGCGATGGTCACCGCGAGAACCGGTGCGGGCCAGCGGACAACGGCCGTGCCGATGCGACGCCAGCCCCGCGTTTGGAGCTTTCGCTTCGGGTCCAGCAGCTTGAAAAAGCTGGCCACTGTCAGCACCGCCGGGGCCAGCGTCAAGGCCGCGAGGACCGCGATCAGCATGCCGACGGCACAAGGGACGCCCAGCGACTCGAAATAGGGCAACCGGCAGAAGCTCAAGCAGTACATCGCGCCGGCGATGGTCAGTCCCGACCCGAGCACGACATGCGCGGTGCTGTGGAACATGGTGTAGAACGCTTGTTCGCGCGACTCGCCCAAACCGCGCGCTTCGTGGTAGCGGCCGACCACAAAGATCGCGTAGTCCGTCCCGGCGGCGATCGCCATGAGCACCAGCATGTTGTTGGCGAAGGTCGACAGCCCCATGACCCCGTAGTTACCGAGAGTCGCGACGACGCCGCGGGCCGCTGCCAGCTCGATGAAGACCATCGCCAGCATGATCAGAACGGTGCTGATCGAGCGGTACACAAACAGCAGCATCACGATAATCACGGCGAAGGTGACCAGGGTGACTTTCGCGACGCCCTTCTCGCCCGCGTGGGACTGGTCGGCGAACAGTGGACCCGGGCCGGTGACGTAGGCCTTGATTCCCGGCGGCGCGGGCACCGAGTCGACGATCTTGCGGAGGGCCGCGGAAGACTCGTTCGCCTTCCCGCCGCCCATGTTGCCGACGAGGTAAACCTGGACGTACGCGGCCTTTTGGTCGTGGCTCTGGGAGCCCGCCGCGGTCAGCGGATCACTCCAGAAATCCTGGACGTGCTGAACGTGTTTCTTGTCCTGCTCGACTCGCCTGACGATCTCGTCGTAGTAGCGGTGCGCCTCCGTCCCCAGCGGCTTGTCTCCTTCCAGCAGGATCATCGCCGAGGCGTCGGAGTCGAACTCCTTGAACTTCGATCCGATGTGCATCATCGACTGGAACGATGCCGCGTCAGTCGGACTCATCGACACCGAGTGGGTCTTGGCGACGACCTCCAGCTGAGGCGCCACGGTGTTGGTGACGAAGACGATGCCTAACCACACCAGGACGATCGGCAGCGCCAGCCGGTGGATCATCCGCGGCAGGAACGGCGGGATCAGCGGTTGGTCGACGCGCGGCGGGGCCTCGCTTGTCTCGCTCATGCCGACTTGTCCAGGCAGTAGACGAAGGCATTGACCGTTTCGTTGGAGGGCGAGCGATTCGGAGCCTTGATGACGTCACCGTGCCCGTCGTGGTTGTTCACGACGAATCGGCAAGCAATCCAACTGCCGTCTCCTTGTGCCACCAGGTTTGCCGGGATGCCGGGCTTTGTTGAACTCAATACTTTGCTCCAGGGCAAGGGCACATTCAGGGCCTGCTGCGGATGGGAGTTTTCGTCTAGGTAGTTGATGGTCGCCGTGCTGCCGGGTGAGCCCCAGACCTCGAGGGTGATCGTCTTGGCGTTGAACTCATCGAGGACCTCGCCCGACGTGCCGCCACCGAACGAACCGCGGTGAACGCCGAAGACGCCGTGCAGCCGGTACACCACGAATCCCGAGAGCGCGACGACGGCCACGATCGTGAGCACCAACCAGAAACGCCCCACCAGCCCCTTTTTCGTGGCGCGCCGCGGGGCGACCTTGTTGCCCTCGCTGCCGGCGGAGCCCTGCTTCCTCAGCGGCTCGGTCCTTGGCTCAGTCGTCGTCATGGGCGCTTCAAGTCCTCCACCATGGGCGTGTTCACCGGTTGCAGTTCGCCAAGCCACAGCGCTCCCGCCTCCTTTCTGAGTTCATGCGGATTCCGCGATGAGGCCGATGCAGGTGGCCGTCAGCAGGCGGGTGAGGGCGGACGCGAAGTCCAGATTCCATTCGGGCGGAACCACTTCCGGCTCCTCGGCGTAGACGTCGGTCAGCTGTTCCGGCGGGTTCGCGACCTGCCACAGCGTGGCCGCCAGCGAATACGCGGCCAGCAAGATGTCGAGCGAGCCCGATCGTCCGAGTTCGGGCAGCGCGCTGCCGATCGCATCGGCAAGCGAGACTGTGGCCGCGGTGCTGATCCGCCTGACCTCGATGACCCGCTCCGCGTCCACCTCGTGTTCCAGGTGCAGGTGCAGGTTGGCCAGCAGGTCGCAGAACAACGGGTCGTCGGCCAGGGCTTCGGCCAGTGTCTCGGCGATGCGCGAGGGTGACTTCGCCCCGGGCTCAGCCAGCTTCTCCGACACGGTATTCGACCATCTCACCCAGCCCTCCGCGGACAGATGCAGCAGGACTTCTTTGTGCGAGGTGAAGTAGCGGCGCACCGCAGAGTAGTGAATTCCGGCTCGGCTGGCGACCGCGGTCAGCGTGACCGACGCGACGCCCGTTTCCATCGCCAGCGACCGTGCGGCTTCCACGAGGGCCTCCGCACGTTGGCGCTTCTTTTCCTCAGTGCGGGCGCGCTGGAATGTTAGTTGCGCCACCGGCCGAGCGTAACGCACATCGTGTGATTTGCATAACGCACGGCGCGTGATTTGCGCTGCGCCACTTGTCGTCGCCAAAGCAGGTAAACGTGGAACCATGCCCATCGTCCGGCGCCCAGCGCGCCCCTCCGAGTAGCCCGTGCAGACCATCGCCCTGATCGGGTTGCTCGGCGGGCTGATCACCGGCATCTCGCCGTGCATCCTGCCGGTGCTTCCGGTGATTTTGCTGTCCGGCATGGACACCACCGGCGGTCGCGGCGCGAGTTCAGCGGCGCGACCATACCTGGTAATAGCAGGCCTGGTGTGCAGCTTCAGCTTGGCCACGTTGCTCGGCTCCGCGCTGCTCTCGGCACTGCACCTGCCGCAGGACGCCATCCGGTGGGCCGCGCTGGTGGTGTTGACCCTGATCGGCCTGGGCCTGATCTTCCCGCCGGTGCAGCACCTGATCGAGCGACCGTTCGCGTATCTCCCGCAGCGTCAAATAGGCTTGGGGGCAAACGGTTTCGTCCTGGGATTGACGTTGGGCGCCCTCTACGTCCCGTGCGCGGGCCCAGTGCTGGCCGCCATCGTGGTGGCCGGCGGGACGTCGTCGATCGGGCCGGGCGTGCTCGTGTTGACCGCGGCGTTCGCCCTTGGCAACGCGCTGCCGCTGCTGGCCTTCGCGGTGGCCGGGCAGCGCGTCGCCGACCGGGTGTCCGCATTCCGGCGCCGGCAGCGCGCAATTCAGATCGCCGGCGGGGTCGCGATGATCGTGCTGGCCGTGGCGCTGGTGTTCAACCTGCCCGCGACGCTGCAGCGCGCCGTCCCCGACTACACGACGGCGATGCAGAACAAATTGGGCGCCAACAACATCCAGCACAGCCTGGGCCCGGCCGCCGGGCAGCCGAACCGGGGCAGCGGGCTGCGGCTGAGCCCGCCCGGCGCCGCCGCCGACGGCACCCTGAGCGCGTGCGCGGGCGTCTCCGCCGGGCTGCAACAGTGCGGACCGGCCCCCGCTCTCACCGGCCTCACCGGGTGGCTCAACACCCCGGACGGCAAGCCGCTCGACCCCGAATCGGTACGCGGCAAGGTGATCCTGATCGACTTCTGGGCCTACTCGTGCATCAACTGCCAGCGGGCCATCCCGCACGTTGTCGAGTGGTACAACCGGTACCGCGATAGCGGGTTTCTCGTCATCGGCGTGCACACCCCCGAGTACGCCTTCGAAAGGGTTCCCGCCAACGTGGCCGCCGGCGCCGCCGACCTGCACATCACCTATCCGGTCGCCCTGGACAACGACTACGCGACGTGGAACAACTTCGACAACCTATATTGGCCGGCCGAGTACCTGATCGACGCGAAAGGCGAAGTGCGCCATACCAAGTTCGGCGAGGGCGACTACGACGACACCGAGGGGCTGATCCGCAAGCTCCTTCTCGACGCCCATCCCGGCATCCATCTGCCCGCGCCCACCAACACCGCCGATCTGACGCCGCAGACCAGGCTGACCCCAGAGACCTACCTGGGTGCCGGCAAGTCCGGAAACTATGGCGGCGGCGGCGATTACAAGTCCGGCACGTTGAGCCTCCCGCCGAACCTCGCCGCCGACAAGTTCGCTCTGCGCGGGCGCTGGACCGTCGACGACCAGGGCGCCACGGCGGACGGCGACGACTGCGCCGTCCGGCTCAACTACACCGCCAAAGATGTCTACGCCGTGGTCGGCGGCAACGGGACGATCACCGTATCCCGGGACGGCAAGACCACCACGACCCCGATCGGCGGAGCGCCCACATTGCACCGGATCGTCGCCGACGACTCCGCACACCGCGACCAGCTGGACATGCGGGTCAGCAAGGGATTACAGGTGTTCTCGTTCACGTTCGGTTAGCGGCTCCCGACTTCTTCGCGAGGCTTCCCAGCATCGCGACGATCACCCCGAATACGACTAAGGCGGCGCCGGCGAGCAACGTCCAGTTGAGCCATTGGTGCACAACGGCTTCGGCGTGTCCGATCATTGCCTCGGCGACCTGGCGGACGTTGCCGGTGGTGTGATTCAGCGCATCGTTGACGTAGCGGCCGGCGAGCTCGATGGCCGCCCACCCGCTCGCACCGACCAGCAGCGCCGAGACACCCAGGCTGCTCAGCGCCTTGCCGCGCCGGCGCGCGGCCGCCACCGTGAGCAGAGCGCAGACACCGCACAGCACCGCCGCACCCGCGCTCACCCACGGGCCCCAGCTGGACAGCCGGCTCAGCCGTCCCTGTCGCATCGATGGCGGCAACGAAACAGTCAGCGGGACAATAAGTTTGGCGGGCACCGCCACGTTGTGGCAGTCGAGCAGCGGCCGGATCGAGCCGTCGTCGAGCATCGGCGCCACATCCACCGCCCACTGGTCGTCGCCGCCGGTGGCCCCCGGGTCGTGGAACAGCCAGTCGTGCGCCGCCCGGTTCGCCTGGGCGAACAGCGGTGGAAACGCAGGGCCCGCGGTGAAGTTTCGGGCGGCCTCGCGCACCTCGGAATCCGCGGCCGCGGAGCGGTCCCCGCCATGCTGGGCGATGAGAGTCATTGCCCGCGCGGTTAATTCGGACGCCATGGCAGACTGCAGCGCCGGATCCGCGGCCGCGTGCCGGGCCAGCGCGGCGTAGCCGTCGGCGTCGACGACATTGAGCTGTGTCCACGCCGCGGGGACCGCGACCGCCAGCGCGAGCGTGGTGATGAGCCACAACAGCACAGTCGCCGCGAATCGCACGCTTGCGAATCTACGCAATCCCCCGCACGAACGCGGCCTGCCCGAGGTGCTGGGCGCAGTCGTCGATGATGCTCACCAATCGCGCGCTGGCCGTCACCGGCGGATCCCAGTTGGTGTCCACGACGCGGGTCAGCTCCCCGGCGGTGACGCCGGCGACGTATTCGAGGGTGAGCCGATGTACCGCGTGGTAGTAACCGGACAGCAGATCCGCGGGCGCCTTCACCTTGGCCACATCGTCGGGTCCGTGCCCGTAGCCGGTGTCGTTGCGCGGCAGGTCCAGTCCGAACCGGTCCACCCAGCCGTCGCGGAACCACACCTGCTCGACACCCGCGATGCCGGCCAGCTGGATGTCCTGCACCCGGGCGCTGTGCCAGAGCAGCCACGCGATGCTGTTGGCGCTCGGGGCCGGCCGGTAGCCGGACTGCTCGTCGGTCAACCCTTCGGTGATCTGATCCACGTGCTCGATCAACCGGGTGAACGCGTCGCGGAGCAGTTCCCGTGCGGCATCGTCGGCGCTGGCCATATCCGCGACCCTACGGGAGGCCGTGCCAGACCGCTTCGACGTTGTTGCCGTCGGGGTCGCGCACGAAGGCGCCGAAATAGCCTCCCAAAACAGGAGAGTGGTACTCCGGCCACAGTCGCGGGGCGTGCAGCGACTCGGCTCCCAGCCTGACCGCGGCGTCGTGAAAGGAGTGGACCGCGGCTTCGTCGGCGGCGTGGAAGGCGATGTGGACTTCCCGGTTGGGACCATTGGCGTCACCCGCGGCGATGTCTGCGATCCAGAAGTCCGGCCTGCCGTCACGCCCGTAGCCAATGGCCACGCCGAAATCCAGCTGTCGCGAGTAGCCGAGAACGCCAAGGACCGTGTCGTAGAACTTCTGGGATTTCGGGTAGTCGGCGCAGTTGATTCCCAAGTGGTCGATCATGCGACCAATCCTGGCACCACCCGCCGACACGGTCGTAGATTGTTTGGATGACTTACGACCTCATCATCCGCAGAGGCACCATCGTCGACGGGCTGGGGGGTGAGCCGTACGTCGGTGACGTGGCCGTGAAAGACGGTGTCATCACAGCGGTCGGCGCGATCAACGGGGCGACGGCGGCGCGGGAGATCGACGCCACCGGGCTGCTGGTCACGCCCGGCTTCGTCGACCTGCACACCCACTACGACGGCCAGTCCATCTGGTCGGAGCGCCTGACCCCGTCCTCGGCGCACGGGGTGACGACGGTGGTGATGGGCAACTGCGGAGTGGGTTTCGCGCCCTGCCGCCAGTCCGACCACGACGTGCTGGTCGACGTGATGGCCGGCGTCGAGGACATTCCCGGGGTCGTCATGACCGACGGCCTGCCGTGGACGTGGGAGACGTTCCCCGAATACATGGATGCGCTGGACGCCGGCAGACGTGATATCGATGTGGCCGCCTACCTGCCGCACTCGCCGCTGCGGGTTTACGTAATGGGTCAGCGTGGGGCCGCCCGCGAGGCGGCCACCGCCGAGGACCTCGCCAAGATGCGCGCGCTGGCCAAGGAGGCGATCGAGATTGGCGCTCTTGGTTTTGCATCGTCGCGGCTGACCATTCACAAGACCGAGAGCGGCTCGCCGATCCCCAGCTACGAAGCCGCGCGCGAGGAGATCGAGGAGATCGCCAGGGGCATGGTCGACGCCGGCGGCGGCTTGCTGCAGTTCGTGCCGGACATACCGGCCGGCAGCTACGAGCCGGTGCTGCAGACCGTGTTCGACGTCGCCGCAGATGTGGGTCTGCCTGTCACCTTCACGCTGGTGGTGGGCAACGCCGGCGACCCGACCTGGCCGGACGCCATCAACATGGTCGAGAAGGCCAACGCGGCCGGGGGCGACATCAGCGCCCAGCTGCTGCCGCGCCCGATCGGGATGATCATGGGCCTGCAACTGTCCGCCAACCCGTTCGTGCTCTACCCCAGCTACCGCGAGATCGCCGACCTGCCGCTGGCCGAGCGCGTCGCCGAGATGCGCAAACCCGAGGTCCGCGCCCGGATCCTGGCCGACAAGCCCGGCCAGGGACACCCGATCCTCATTGTCACCCAGATGTGGGATTGGATCTTCCCGCTGGGCGACGACCCCGACTACGAGCCCGACCCGTCCACCAGCATCGGGGCCCGCGCCCGCGCCCGCGGCGTGGATCCGATGGAGGAGGCCTACGACCGGCTGTTGGACGATGACGGCCGCGCCATGCTGCTGGTCGCGATGAGCAACCTGCAAAACAATTCGCTGGACACCGTCGGGGAGCTGCTGCACCGCGACGACGTGGTGCTCGGGCTCGGCGACGGCGGCGCGCACTACGGGATGATCTGCGATGCCAGCTACTCGACGTACTTCCTGACGCACTGGGCACGCGATCGCAAGGCCGGACGGTTCACGGTGCCCGAGGCGGTTCGCGAGCTGACATCGGTGCCTGCCCGCGTCGCCGGGCTGGGCGACCGGGGCCGGATCGCGGTCGGGTTCAAGGCCGATCTCAACGTCATCGACCACGCGGCCCTGCGGCTGCACCGGCCGATCATCAGCTACGACCTACCCGCCGGCGGACGACGCCTGGACCAAACCGCCGAAGGGTATGTTGCCACCGTCGTTGCCGGGGAAGTGATCGCCGAAAACGGGGTCCCCACCGACGCCCGGCCGGGGAAGTTGGTGCGCGGGCGCCGGCCCATCCCCGCAGCCTCGCAATAACGCCACCAGGGCCGGGGTGTCCCGGTTAAGTTGTGTCGGTGACGAACCCGCATTTTGCGTGGTTGCCGCCGGAAGTCAACTCGGCATTAATTTTCTCCGGTCCTGGTCCCGGGCCGCTGCTTGCTGCCGCGAAGGCGTGGGACGGCCTGGCCGAGGAGTTGGCATCGTCGGCGTCGTCGTTTTCTTCGGTGACGGCGAATCTGGCCAGCGGGTCATGGCAGGGCGAGTCGTCGACGGCCATGATGTCGGTGGCCAGTCACTATGTGAACTGGCTCAGCACGGCGGCCGCGCAGGCCGAACAAGTGTCGCACCAGGCCTCGGCCGTCGCGTCCGCGTTCGAGGAAGCGCTCGCGGCCACGGTGCAGCCCGCTGTGGTGGCGGCCAACCGCGCCCTGGTTTCGGCGTTGGCGGCAAACAATCACCTGGGTCAAAACACCCCGGCCATCGCCGACATCGAGGCCGCCTACGAGCAGATGTGGGCCGCGGACGTGGCGGCGATGTTCGGCTATCACGCCGACGCGTCGGCGGCCGTGGCCAAGTTGCCGCCCTGGAATCAGGTGCTGAAGAACCTGGGCGTCTCCGGCGCCGCCACCGCCGTCACACGCCCCGCCGCCCCCGCCTGAACCCGGCCGTCGGTGAAGTGCGGCGCCTATCCTGGTAGGCCATGCGCACCAAGAAGAAGGTCGATCTCGCGGCCCTGGCCCACGCGCTGGCCGACTATCCATACGCGTATCTGATCACCGTCGACGACGAATACCGGGCGCACACCGTGACGGTCGAGCCGCACCTGCGCGAGGCCGTTCTCGACGTCGGACTCATCGGCGGGCGAACCCGCGACAACCTGGCCCGGCGGCCCGACGTGACCCTGCTGTGGCCGCCCGCCGCACCCGGCGGCTACTCGCTGATCGTCGACGGCACGGCGGAACTGACCGACGCCGGGGCAAAGACCGCCCGCCTGACCGTCGTCGTCACCCGCGCGCTGCTGCATCGTGACGCCGACTCCCCCGACGCGGCCAAGGGCTGCCTGCACGACTGCGTCGTGTTCTCGCTACCGGCCTGAGGCCGTACAGTCTGGTCCGTGAGCCGTGTCGCACCGCTCGCCCCGCCGTGGAGCGAAGAAGATGCCGCCGGCATCAACAGCTGGGGTCACCCCGACCGCACCTACGAGCCGCTGCTGCTGGTGCGTTGCCTGCAGCGCCATCCGGCGCTGGCCTCGCGCCTGCGCAAGCTCGGCGAATCCCTGTATGTCTCAGCCCTTTTGCCGGGCCGCACGCGGACCATCGCCATTCTGCGCAGCTGCGCGCTCCTGCGCTGCCGGTACGAGTGGGGCGGGCAGGCGGCGTTCTGGGGCCCGATCACCGGCGTCAGCGACGACGAGTGCGACGCGCTGGTCACCGGCGGCCCCGACGACCCGCGGTGGAGCCCGGACGAGCGGGCGCTGATCGGGGCGGTGGACGAACTGGAGCGCAGCGGCTCGTGGTCGGAGGCCACCTGGACAGCGCTGGGGCGCTTCCTCACCGACGAGCAGCGCATCGAATTGCTCACGGCGGTGGGCTGGTACCGCACCATCTGCACGCTGTGCAACGCGCTCGCGCTTCCGGTGGAGGGCTGGATGCGGCCCTGGCCCTCAGGGCGCTGAGGCGTCCCGGCGCAGGCTCGGATGCTGGTTTTTCAGCAGCGGCAACAGCAGCCGCCGCGGCATGAACTGGAACAGGCGGGTGCTGATCTGGCTGGGTAGCCCGGGGATGACGGTTCCGCGGTCGTGGTCGAGCGCGTCGACCCCGGCACGCGCCACCTGACGCGACGGCTTCCACATGAACTTCGGGAACGCGTCCGCGAAGTCTCGCTCGTCCATGCCGGCGCTCTTGACGAACTCGGTGCGCACCGGACCCGGACACAACAGCGCGACGGTGACCCCGGTGCCGGCGAGTTCGCCGCGCAGCCCCTGGGTGTAGTTGTTGACGAACGCCTTGGTGGCCGCGTACCCCACCTGCCCGGGGAAGGGTTGGTAGCCGGCGGTGGATCCGACGTTGAGGATCGCGCCGCGGCCGCGCGGCACCATCTGCTGGACCGCGCGGGTGGTCAGGTCGATGACGGCCTCGACGTTGACCCGCACCTGCGCGATCTCGTCGGCGACCGGCCGTTTCACCACCGAGCCCATGGTGCCGATGCCGGCGTTGTTGACCAGGATGTCGGCGGTCAGCCCCCGCCGCCCGACCTCGTCGAACAGGCCGGCGCGGGCGGCGGCGTCCGCGACGTCGCACGCGATCACCTCCACGTGCACACCGCGACCGGCGAGCTCGCCGGCGAGCTCGCGCAGCCGGTCTTCGCGGCGGGCGACCAGCGTGACGCCGTGGCCGCGGTCGGCCAACTCGCGCGCGATGTCGGCGCCGATGCCCGACGACGCGCCAGTCACCACGGCGGTGCTGGTGGGTGAGGGAGTCGGAAGCGCCATGCCGTTGAACCTACCGGTCGCCGAGCGTCACGCTGGCGCGACGGTCGGCGTCGAGGGCCACGCTGGCGTGACGGTCGGCGTCGAGGGCCACGCTGGCGTGACGCTCGACGAAGGTTGGCTGAACGCACGAAAAAGCCCGGCCCCTTGTCAGGGCCGGGCTTTCCCGTAGTGAGTCGTGGACTTAGAAGTCCATACCGCCCATGCCACCGGTCGGGTCGCCCGCGGGTGCGGCCGCCTTCTCCGGCTTGTCGGCGACGACCGCCTCGGTGGTGAGGAACAGCCCCGCGATGGACGCCGCGTTCTGCAGCGCCGAACGGGTCACCTTCACCGGGTCGGCGACGCCGGCCTTGAGCAGGTCCTCGTACTCACCGGTGGCGGCGTTCAGGCCGGTACCGGCGGGCGAGTTGCGGACCTTCTCGGCCACCACGCCGGGCTCCAGACCACCGTTGAAGGCGATCTGCTTCAGCGGAGCCTCGAGCGCCACCCGGACGATGTTGGCGCCGGTCGCCTCGTCACCGGTCAGCTTCAGCTCGTCCAGCGACGGGGTCGCGTGCAGCAGGGCCACGCCACCACCGGCGACGATGCCCTCCTCGACGGCGGCCTTGGCGTTGCGCACCGCGTCCTCGATGCGGTGCTTGCGCTCCTTGAGCTCGACCTCGGTGGCGGCCCCGGCCTTGATCACCGCAACACCGCCGGCCAGCTTGGCCAGGCGCTCCTGCAGCTTCTCGCGGTCGTAGTCGGAGTCGCTGTTCTCGATCTCGCTGCGGATCTGGGCCACCCGGCCGGCGATGGCGTCGGAGTCACCGGCGCCCTCGACGATGGTGGTCTCGTCCTTGGTGACGACGACCTTGCGGGCCTTACCCAGCAGGGCGACGTCGGCGCTTTCCAGCGACAGCCCGACCTCTTCGCTGATGACCTGACCACCGGTGAGGATGGCCATGTCCTGCAGCATCGCCTTGCGGCGGTCACCGAAGCCGGGGGCTTTGACGGCCACCGACTTGAAGGTGCCGCGGATCTTGTTGACGACCAGGGTGCTCAAAGCCTCGCCCTCGACGTCCTCGGCGATGATCAGCAGCGGCTTGCCGGCCTGGATGACCTTCTCCAGCAGCGGGAGCAGGTCCTTGACCGTCGACACCTTGGAGCTGACCAGCAGGATGAAGGGGTCCTCGAGGACGGCTTCCTGACGCTCGGCGTCGGTGACGAAGTAGCCCGAGATGTATCCCTTGTCGAACCGCATGCCCTCGGTGAGCTCGAGCTGCAGGCCGAAGGTGTTGGACTCCTCGACGGTGATGACGCCCTCGTTGCCGACCTTGTCCATCGCCTCGGCGATGAGGTCGCCGATCGACTGGTCACCCGCCGAGATGGCCGCGGTGGCAGCGATCTGGTCCTTGGTCTCGACCTCTTTGGCCGACTTGAGCAGGGTCTCGGTGACCTTCTCGACGGCCTTCTCGATGCCGCGCTTCAGACCCAGCGGGTTGGCGCCGGCCGCGACGTTGCGCAGGCCCTCGCGGACCAGCGCCTGGGCCAGAACCGTGGCCGTCGTCGTGCCGTCACCGGCAACGTCGTCGGTCTTCTTGGCGACTTCCTTGACCAGCTCGGCGCCGATCTTCTCGTAGGGGTCCTCCAGCTCGATCTCCTTGGCGATGGACACACCATCGTTGGTGATCGTGGGGGCGCCCCACTTCTTCTCCAGGACGACGTTGCGGCCCTTGGGACCCAGCGTCACCTTTACCGCGTCGGCGAGGGCGTTGAGCCCCCGCTCGAGGCCGCGACGGGCCTCTTCGTCATACGCAATTGTCTTGGCCATTGCGAAGTGATTCCTCCGTATTGGGGATGACACGTTCTGGCCGGGTGCAGTGCCCGCGACGGACGGCAGGGTGTCTTCCGCTTGTCGCGGCCCTAGCCTCACCGTCCCGACCTAGCACTCACTGGTCGTGAGTGCCAACGTCATTCTTAGCACTCGCCTATGTCGAGTGCAAGAAATCACGGCAGGTCGAGCAGCTGCTCGTAGAAGCCGCCGAAGCCACGCGGGCGATCGACCAGATGGATCTCGAGGATCCAGTGGCAGGTGCGGCCGCGCGGATCGGTGCGGCGCATCGGCTTGTCCGATCCGGGCATGATGTACCACTCGACGCCGGGCCCGGCGATCTTCTTGTGCGGGAATTCGCCGATCAGGTGGCCCGCGATGCGGCTGCCCCACTCGAAGCCCTCGGCGCGCGCCACCCCGACCACGTGGTCGAACAGCTCGGCGCCGGTGACCCCGGGGTGATCGGCGAAGTGGTCGCGGCCGGCCGCCCACACGCGCGGCAGGGCGTCGCGCAGGGCGGCCTTGTGCGGGTCGTCGCCGAGCACGAAGGTCCGCCCGAAGTCGGCCTCCCACTCCTCGAAGATCGGACCCAGGTCCAGGAAGACGATGTCGTCGTCGACGATCACCCGATCCGGCGGACGCTCCTGAAACGGCTGCAGCGTGTTCTCCCCGGCCCGCACGATCCGCCGGTGCCAGTGCCGGGTCACCCCGAACATCTCGCCGGCCAAGTCGTGAATCTGGTCGGACAGTTCCTTCTCCGCCAGCCCGGGGCGGATCATGGCCCGCCGCTCGACCTCGTCGAACAGTTGCGCGGCTTTGCGTTCGGCATCGCGCAGCCGTTGCACGCGAACATCTTCGGCGGTCGATCGCTCCACACCGGCGATGCTATGCGCACACTGGAACCATGTCGCTCGTCGTGCCGCCCTACCCGCCCGCCCGATACACCGGGGACGGACCGGAGATCAGCGCCTGGATCAAGAGGGCCGACGAGCCGGCCGACTACGAGACGTCCGGGGTGAAATACCACTACCTGGCCAACCAGCACGACACCGCGGGCGACTACGGCCTCTACCGGGTGGACATCGCCCCGGCCGGCGGCGGGCCCCCGGCGCACTTCCACCGCGCGATGTCCGAGGCGTTCTTCGTCCTGTCCGGAACGATGAAGCTGTACGACGGCAGGCAGTGGGCGGACGGGCGCCAGGGCGACTTCCTGTACGTCCCGCCCGGGGGCGTGCACGGTTTTCGCAACGAGGCGGACAAGCCGGCGTCGGTTCTGATGCTGTTCGCACCCGGCGCGCCGCGCGAGGCCTACTTCGAGGGCTTCGCGGCGCTGGCCGACATGACCGACGACGAGCGCCGGGAGTGGTTCGTCCGCCACGACAACTATTGGGTCTGAAGGTCACCATCGACATAACGCTGCAGGTTGGGGGCGATCGCGGCGATGGCCTCCGCATCCGGCATCGACGCGACCGGCTCGATCTTCCAGACATAGCGCATTAACGCGAAGCCCATCATCTGTGACGAGACGAGGCCACTGCGGATCAGGCGGTCCCGCTCGTCGCTGCCCAGTTCCGAGATCCCCATCAGGCTGCCCTCCACGATGCGTCGCAGCTTGTCGCGCGTGGACGGTTCGTGCGCGGCGGTCTGCAGGATGGCGCGCAGGATCGGCCCGACCTCGTCGTCGGCCCAGGTCGCCAGCAAGAGGGTGATCAATGCGGCGCCGAGCCGATCGCGCGGCGCGGTCCAGACCTTGGCGACGTCGTCCAGGAACTTTGGCGGCGGGTTCGTCGCCGCGTCCAACAAACCTTCCTTGGACCCGAAGTAGTGGTAAACGAGCGCCGGATCGACGTCGGCCGCGCGGGCGACCGCCCGGATAGTCGTGCCGGCCCAGCCGTGTTCGGCGAATTCATCGCGGGCCGCGGCGGCGATCTGCGCCGCGAGCACCCCGCGTTCATCACGCGGACCGGGAGTAAGCGCTTGCCGTTTCACCACGAGTTTCATCCTACCGTGAATTTCCTCTTGCGTTGAGACTTTATTCAACGTATGGTGAAATTCATAATCTCAACGCACGGTGAAACTTCTGGGAGCACGCATGCGCACCGTCTCGAATCGCGTCGCCGGAACCGAGCGCGGCCAACGGCAACTGAACGGCCCGCAGACGTCAGACCGCGAGTACCGGAACCTGAGCCACCCGCGGTATCGCACGCGTCGCCACATCAACGTCAGGATCCCGATGCGAGACGGAATCGAACTCGTGGCCGACATCTTTCGCCCGGATGCCGCAGGATCGTTTCCAGCGCTGGTGGCCGCATCGCCATATGCTCGACAACTGCAGGACCTCGGCGCACCGGCGGGGTTCATCGAGGCCGGAGCCACCGACTTCTGGGTGCCGCGCGGCTACGTGCACGTCATCGTCAATCTGCGCGGGACCGGCGGCTCGGGCGGGGTTTTCAGCTTCTTCGACAGTCAAGAACGTCGCGACATGTACGACCTGATCGAGTGGGTCGGCGAACAACCTTGGTGCGACGGCAATGTGGGCATGCTGGGAATCAGCTACTTCGCGATGACCCAACTCGAGGCCGCTGTCGAGCGACCGCCGCACCTGAAGGCCATCTTCCCGTTCGGAGCGACCGCCGATATCTACGATGGCGTGTCACATCACGGCCTGGTCAGCACGGCGTTCGCCAGTTCGTTTTTGTCAATGCTCGGACTCACGGCACCGAAAAGTGACCGGTTCTATCGCAGCGCACCGTTCGCTGTCGCCCGCCGCATCCTGAACCGGCCACGCCTGCACCGCAAGTTCGCCACCATGAACGGCGAGTCGGCCAACGGAATCCTCGATGTGCTGATGAGGCTGCCTCACCCGCCCCGTCCGTGGGACGAATTCTGGCACGATGTCGTCGTCAAGCGCCCGCTGCGGGACGCCTGGTGGGACGATCGCGATCTGACACCGCTGCTCGAAAAGATCGATATCCCAATCTATCTGGGCTGCGACTGGGAAAACGCGCCGCTTCATCTGCCCTCGACCTTCTCGATGCTGCCCAAGTTGATCAAGAGTCCCTGTGTGCGTGTTGCGATGCTCGGCAAGTTCGGCATGACCTGGCCATGGGAGAGCCTGCACATCGAAGCGCTGGCGTGGTACGACCACTGGCTCAAGGGACAGGACACGGGCATTTTGGAGGGGCCTGCATTCCGCTACTTCCTGCCCGAAGCCGCCGAGTGGCGGGCGGTGGAGTCGTGGCCACCGCCGGGCGGCTCACATCGTGAATTCGCCCTCCGCGCCGACGGGGTCCTGGCCACCGACGAGGGCGAACCCGGCGACCGCGAGTACATGGCCCTGGGCGCTGGGCTCAATCGACCCAAGCCCAGCGTGATCGATCCGCCCGCGATGCTGACCTGGACCAGCGCACCGTTGGCGGACGACCTCGACGTGGCCGGCGACATCGAACTACGCCTGGTCGCCTCGGCAACGGCGTTGGACACGGCGTGGATAGTCGTGGTGTCCGACATCGCCGAAGACGGTTCTCTCGTCGACCATCTCAGCGGTGGGTGGCTAAGGGCCAGCATGCGCGATGTCGACGAAGATGCCAGCCGCCCGGGCGCGCCAATTCTGCCGTGCCGAACCGCGGCCGGGGTGCCAATCGGTGAAGACGTCATATATCGAATCCCATTGGTGCCCAACGCCCGCCGATTCCGCCGCGGACACCGTGTCCGGTTGACGCTGTGCAGCGATGACTGGAATCCCGGGGCCCCGGTGATCATGAACTTCCGCCATGCGACCGTCGGAACCAGCAGCCTCAATACCGTCCGTTCATCGTCGCGGCTGTTGCTGCCGGTCCTTTGAAAGCTGACGTCTCGGCCGAACTCAGTCAAACTCATAGTCGCCGGCGGCCATGCTGCGGGTGCGTTCGAAGAATTCCTTTCCGCTGTATGGCAATTGGGTGACGACCTTGCCGCTGGGATGGCGGAAGTAGTTGGTACAGGCCAGCCAGACCTTGCCCTGCATCTCGGCCTGGATCTCATCGTTGTAGCGCCGCTGCGCGTCGGCCGTCACCGCGACGGTGCGGGCGCCGCGGCCGGTCATCACGTCGAGGATGTGCCGGATGAAGGTCGTCTGCGTCTCGTGAATGTAGATGATCGAGTTGACCCCATTTGTGTTGGGGCCATAGAGCGTAAAGAAATTTGGATATCCGGCGATCAGCGTGCCGAGGTAGGCCTCGGCGCCATCGGCCCAGTCGTCGCGAAGGCGACGCCCGCCGGTTCCGTACACGTCGATACTGGCCAAGTAGTCGGCGGCCGTGAACCCGGTGCCGTAGATGATGGTGTCGACCTCGTGTTCGACGCCGTCGGCCGTGCGCACGCCGCGTTCGGTCAGCTCAGTGATGGCGGTGGTTTCCAGCTTGACATGTGGCAGGGCGAAGGTGGGATACCACTCCCGCGACATGAGCGGCCGTTTGCATCCGGCCGGATAGTCCGGCGTCAGCTTGGCCCGCAACTCGGGATCGGCCACCTTGCGCATGAGGTAGCTGCGCGCGAGTTCGGTCGCGTCATAAGTCTGTTGGGCATCGACATCGAAGCTGGCCGATTCGTAGGCGTCGAATGCGTCGTCACGTAGCTTTTGCGCGGCACTGGGGTCGCGTTCGAACAGCTCGTGCTGCTCGGGGGTGAACGGAAAGTCGAACCTCGGCGCGATCCAGATCGGGGTCCGCTGAAATACGGTGAGCTGCGCGGCTTCCGGGGCTATCGCCGGAACGTACTGGATCGCGCTGGCACCCGTACCGATGGAGGCGACCCGCTCCCCCGCCGTCGACCGACTGTGATCCCACCGCGCGGAATGGAATTGGCGTCCCCGAAATCGTTCCGCCCCAGGGATATCGGGGATATACGGCATGTCGAGCATTCCGACCGCGCTCACCACGAGGTCGAAGTCGTGCTCCCGGCCGCCCTCGGTGACCAGCGTCCAGCGCCGCATACTGTCCGACCAGCGGGCCGTGGCGACCGCGGTGTTGGGCCGCAGGTGTGCGCCGAGCCCGTGGTCGGCGGCGACCTTCTCCAGGTAGGCGAGGATCTCGGGCTGGTTGGCATACGTCTTGCTCCAACGCGGATTGGGCGCGAACGAGTACGAGTACAGGTGCGACGGCACATCGCAGGCCGCGCCCGGAAACGTGTTGTGCCGCCAGGTGCCGCCGAAGCCGTCGGCGCGGTCGAAGATCGTGAAGTCGTATCCCGCGGAGGCCAGCTGGATGCCCATCGCGATGCCGCCGGCGCCCGCGCCGATAATGCCGACCTGCGGGGGCCTCATTGCGCGAAATACGGTCGCTCGGGCCGGCTTTTCTCGACGAGGATGAAGGTCACGCCGAACGGATCGACGAACCAGCTGGTGCGCACCCGCGCGACGTCGGCGATTCCGCTGACCAGGAACCGCACCCCCTTGGCCTCGAGTTCGGCGCGGGTGGCATCGATGTCCGTGCAGATCAGACCGACGTGGGAGAGCCCCACGTCGGTCAGGGCCCTGTCCGCCGCGCCGGCATCGACGTTCACGTACTCGATCACCTCGAGGACCCGGTCGCCTATCCCATCCGGGCCGGGCAAGCCCACGATCGCGGCCTTCATCGTGGGATCGGGCACCAGCTCGCCCATGTCGTCGCGAATCGCGTTACCGGCCATCACATAGGGCGGCGAGAGCACTTGCAGACCCAACACGTCGCGGTAGAACGCCACCGCGGCCTCACAGTCGGTAACGCACACCCCGGTGTGGGCCAGCCCGGTGATCACGTTCTCGACTCTACGTCCGCTGGTGTCGAGCCGAACCCGCGGCGAGTACGTTGTGGCGCATGAAATCAAACGCCGAGACCCGCAATTGGTCGGAGGGTGACGTCCCGGATCAGAGCGGGCGCGTCGTCGTCATCACCGGTGCCAACACCGGCATCGGTTATGAGACGGCCGCCGTACTGGCCCACCGCGGCGCCCACGTCGTGCTCGCGGTGCGCAACCTGGAGAAGGGCAACACGGCGCTGTCGCGCATCGTCGCCGCCAGCCCGGGCGCGGATGTCACGCTGCAGCAGCTCGATCTGACCTCCCTGGACGCGATCCGCTCAGCCGCCGACGCGCTGCGCGCGGCCTACCCGCGCATCGACCTGCTGATCAACAACGCCGGGGTGATGTGGACGCCCAAGCAGGTCACCCGGGACGGGTTCGAATTGCAGTTCGGCACCAACCACCTCGGCCATTTCGCGCTGACCGGCTTGCTGCTCGAGAACCTGCTGGGGGTGCGGGATTCGCGAGTGGTGACGGTCAGCAGCCTCGGGCACCGGCTGCGGGCCGCGATCCACTTCGACGACCTGCAGTGGGAACACGGCTACGACCGGATCGCGGCCTACGGGCAATCCAAGCTGGCCAACCTGCTGTTCACCTACGAGCTGCAGCGCCGGCTCGCGGCCAAGGCCGACGCGAAGACCATTGCCGTCGCGGCGCACCCCGGCGGCTCGAACACCGAGCTGACCCGCAACCTGCCCAGCGTGTTCCGGCCGGTGGCGGGAGTGCTGGGGCCGGTGCTGTTCCAGAGCCCGGCCATGGGCGCGCTGCCGACGCTGCGGGCCGCCGCCGACCCGGCCGTCCAGGGCGCGCAGTACTACGGCCCGGCCGGGTTCCTCGAGCAGCGTGGCCGCCCCAAGCTGGTCAAGTCCAGCGCCCAATCCCACGACCAGGAGTTGCAGCGCCGGCTATGGGCCGTCTCCGAGGAACTCACCGGCGTCAGCTTCCCCGTCTGACCCGGGGATAATGGCTGCGATGCGTTCCGTCGCCGAACACCAGCGGATTGTCGCCGGGCTGATTCGGGCGCGCCCGCCGGTCGCGGTCCCGCTGACCGACGCCCAGGGCCTGGCCTTGGCCGACGACGTGGTGGCGCGGCTGGCGTTGCCGGTGTTCGACAATTCGGCGATGGACGGCTACGCGGTGCGCGCCGAAGACACGGCGGGCGCCACGCCCGAAGACCCGGTGGTGTTGCCCGTCGCCGAGGACATTCCGGCCGGGCGCACCGACGAGCTGACGCTGCGTCCCGGGACGGCGCACCGGATCATGACCGGCGCGCCGCTGCCCGCCGGGGCGACGGCCGTCGTGCCGGTGGAGGACACCGACGGCGGCGTAGGCGTGGTGTCGATCCGGGGCCCCCGCGAGGCCGGCAAGCACATCCGCCGCGCGGGCGAGGACGTCTCCCCCGGCACCACCGTCTTGCGCCGGGGTCAGGTCGTGGCGCCCGCGGCGCTCGGACTGGCCGCGGCCCTGGGCATCGCCGGGCTGCCGGTGATCCCGCGCCAGCGCGTGCTGGTCGTGTCGACCGGATCGGAGCTGGTGACGCCGGGCACGCCGCTGCTGCCGGGGCAGATCTACGAGTCCAACTCGATCATGCTGGCCGGCGCGGTCCGGGATGCGGGCGCCGACCTGGTCGCCGTCGCGACCGCGAAAGACGAAGTGGCCCAATTCCGTTCGATCATCGAGCGGTACGCGGGCGGCACCGATCTGATCATCACCAGCGGCGGCGTCAGCGCGGGTGCCTATGAGGTGGTCAAGGACGCCTTCGGGCGCGGGGGCGACCAGGGCGTGGAGTTCGTCAAGGTCGCGATGCAGCCGGGCATGCCACAGGGGGTGGGACGGGTGGCCGGCGCGACGATCGTCACGCTGCCGGGCAACCCGGTCAGCGCGCTGGTGTCCTTCGAGGTGTTCATCCGGCCCGCGCTGCGCCGGGCCATGGGCCTGCCGGACCCGGACCGCCCGCGCCGCGACGCGGTCCTCGCCGAGTCGCTGACGTCGCCGCGCGGCAAGCGCCAGTTCCGGCGCGCGGTGCTCGACGGCGCCGGCACGGTCACCGGCTACGGGCCGTCGGCGTCGCACCACCTGCGCTGGCTGGCGTCGGCGAACGGGCTGCTGGACATCCCCGAGGACGTCGTCGAGGTGCCGGAGGGAACCCGGCTGCAGGTCTGGGATCTGCGCTAGGCCGGCTCAGCCGCGTCCCGATGGAACTCGTCGGCCCGGTCGAACGCCGGGGAGCAGCGGATCGCCACGCCGACCATCGCCATCATGATTGGAATCGTGGCCAGCGCCGCCGATAACCCCACCCGGCCGGACAGGTGGCCGATCAGCGGCGGCCCGAGCACATAACCCGTCCAACCGGTCGCGGCCACGAGGGCGATGGTCGATCCGCCGCCGCTCACGCCGTAGGCCGCGCTGAACGCGGTGGGCACCAGCAGCGCCACACCCACACCCAGCGCGGCGAAGCCGAGCACGCTGACCCAGGCGCTGGAGGCGGCCAGCGCCACGCTCATGCCCGCGACGGCCATCAGGGCGAGCGCCGGCAGCAGCCGCCGACTGGACACCCGCCGGTGTAGCCGGGGTGCGCCGAACCGGGTGATGACCATCGCGGCGGTGTAGGCGGCGTAGCTCAACGCGGCGACGCCCGGGCCGGCGCCGACGACGTTGCGCAGGTAGTTGGCCGACCAGTCGGTGGCGGCGCCTTCGCAGAGAAACGACGCGAACGACACGGCCGCCAAAATCGCCACCGCCGGCGTCATCCCGGCCCGCTCGCGCCGGTCCGGCGCCGGCGACGCGGCCGCGGGGTCGCGGATCAGGCGGCGGGTCAATGGTTCCACCACGATCAGCACGGTCAGCCCCACGACCGTCAGCTGGGTGGTCAGGCCGACGCCCGCGCTGACGCACACCGCGCCGATCAGGGCGCCCGCCAGCGTGCCGACGCTCCACATGCCGTGGAACCGCGCCATGATCGGCGCCCCGGCGAGCCTCTCGACCGTGCCGGCCTGGGTGTTCATCGCGACGTCCAGCGCGCCCTGGAACAGCCCCCACAGCGCCAGCGCCGCAAACAGCGCGGCCGCGGATCCGGCCGGGCCGACCGTCATCCCGGCCGCGACGTAGCCGGCCAGCGTGACCGGGATCAACCGGTGGCTGCCCCAGCGCGGCAGCGCCCAGTGGCTGAGCAGCGTGGCCACCAGCGATCCCGCCGGCGCGCCGAACAGCGCGGTGCCCAGCGCCGCGTCGGAGAGCCCCAGCTCGGCCTTGACGTGCGGAATGTGGGCGGCCCAGGACGAGAACACCAGACCGTGCGCGACGAAGACGGCGGTGACCGTGACTTTCGTCCGGCGCAACTGCGTTGCCCGCCGCTGGTTCGATTGCATGTCGGAGGTGGGCGTTCCCGCTGCGGGCCGATACGAATCAGCCGCCGGCTCCGTAAGATAGCCGCGTGGCACGACGCCCTCGCACCCCTTTGTCTCAGGAAGGCCCTGCGCTCCCGGACCCGGGCTTCAGCCCGCAGCATGCGCTGGAATTGGTGCGCTCCGCCGTCCCCCCGGTGCATCCGGCCGGGCGGCTGTTCATCGGCGCCGGGCTGGCGCTGGCCCTCGCTGGACGCAGGCACCGATGGGTGCGGCGGGCGGGCCTGCTCGCCGCCGGCGCCTGCGCGGGGTTCTTCCGGCATCCGCCGCGGGTGCCGCCAACCAGGCCCGGGGCGATCGTCGCACCCGCCGACGGCGAGATCTGCGTGATCGACGTCGCCGCCCCGCCGGCCGAACTGAGCATGGGCGACGCGCCGCTCCCCCGCGTCAGCATCTTCCTGTCAGTGCTGGACGCCCATGTGCAGCGCGCCCCGGTCACCGGCGAGGTGATCGCCGTGCAGCACCGGCCGGGCCGATTCGGCTCGGCCGACCTGGCCGCGGCGAGCACCCAGAACGAACGCACCAGCCTGCACCTGCGCACCGCCGACGGGGCGGACGTGGTCGCGGTCCAGGTCGCCGGGCTGCTGGCCCGGCGCATCATCTGCGACGCACACGTCGGGGACAAGCTGACGATTGGTGACACCTACGGCCTGATCCGGTTCGGCTCCCGGCTGGACACCTACTTGCCTGCGGGCTGCGAACCGCTGGTCAAAGTCGGCCAGCGGGCGATCGCCGGTGAGACTGTCTTGGCCGAACTGCGATGATCAGCAAGCCGCGCGCGCGCCCGCCGGTCAACCTGCAGATCCTGCCGAGCGCCATGACGGTGCTCTCCGTGTGCGCGGGACTGACGTCGATCCGCTTCGCTCTCGAACACCAGCCCAAGGCCGCGATGGCGCTGATCGCCGCGGCCGCCATCCTGGACGGGCTCGACGGGCGCGTGGCCCGCATCCTGGACGCCCAGTCGCGGATGGGCGAAGAGATCGACTCGCTGGCCGACGCGGTGAACTTCGGCGTGACACCCGCGATCGTGCTGTACGTGACGCTGCTGACCTCGTCGCCGGCGGGGTGGGTGGTGATCCTGCTCTATGCGGTCTGCGTGGTGTTGCGGCTGGCACGGTTCAACGCCCTGCAGGACGACGGCAGCCAGCCCGCCTACGCGCACGAGTTCTTCGTCGGCATGCCCGCGCCGGCCGGCGCGATCTCGATGATCGGGCTCATCGGACTCAAGCTGCAGTTCGGCGACGGCTGGTGGACATCGCCGCTGTTCCTGTGCATCTGGATCACCGGCACCTCGATCCTGATGGTCAGCAAGATCCCGATGCGCAAGATGCACGCCGTCGCGGTGCCGCCGAGCTGGGCGGCGCCGCTGCTGGCGGTGCTGGCGATCTGCGCGGCCGCGGCGGTGCTGGCGCCCTACCTGTTGATCTGGGTGATCATCGTCGCCTACCTGTGCCACGTGCCGTTCGCCATCCGCAACTCGCGCTGGCTGGCCGCGCACCCCGAAGCGTGGGATGACGAACCCAAGCAGCGCCGCGCGGCGCGGCGGGCGATCCGCCGGGCGCAGCCCAACCGCCGGTCGGTGGCGCGACTGGGCCTGCGCAAGCCGGGCAGGCGCGTGCCGTGAGTCGCTCCGGCGACGACGCAGGCCGCTCCGGCTCGGTCCGCCAGCTCACCCTGACCGCCCGGCTGAACACCTCCGCCGTCGACTCTCGCCGCGGTGTCGTGCGGTTGCATCCGAATGTCGTTGCTGCACTGGGCATTCGGGAATGGGACGCGGTGTCGCTGATCGGGTCGCGCACCACGGCGGCCGTGGCAGCCCTGGCCGGCCCGGACGCGGCCGTTGGCACCGTGCTGCTCGACGACGTGACGCTGTCCAACGCGGGGCTGCGCGAGGGCACCGCGGTGGTGGTCGGCACGGTCACCGTCTACGGCGCGCGGTCGGTGACGTTGTCCGGCTCGGCACTGGCCACCCAGTCGGTCACGCCGGTCACGCTGCGACAAGCCTTGCTGGGCAAGGTGATCACCGTCGGTGACGCGGTCTCGCTGCTGCCCCGCGACCTGGGCCCGGGCACCTCCACGTCGGATGCCACCCGCGCGCTGGCCACCGCGGTGGGCATCAGCTGGACCTCCGAGCTGCTCACCGTCACCGGCGTCGACCCCGAGGGACCGGTGAGCGTGCAGCCCAACACGCTGGTCACCTGGGGCACCGGGGTGCCCTCCGGCGCCGGGGCGGCGCCGCAGGTTTCGGTCGAGGTCGCCAGGCCGGAGATGGTCGTCGAGGAGCTCAAAGGCACTCAGCCGCAGGCGGCCAAGCTCGTGGAATGGCTCAAGCTGGCGCTCGACGAACCGCACCTGCTCAAGACGCTGGGCGCCGGCGCCAACCTCGGCGTGCTCGTGTCGGGCCCGGCCGGCGTGGGCAAGGTGACGCTGGTGCGCGCGGTGTGCGGCGACCGCAGGCTGGTAACCCTGGACGGGCCCGAGGTCGGCGCGCTGGGCGCCGAGGACCGGCTCAAGGCCGTCGCCTCGGCGGTACAGACGGTGCGCGCCGGGGGCGGCGTGCTGCTGATCACCGACGTCGATGCCCTGCTGCCGGCCACCGCCGAGCCGGTGGCCTCGCTGATCCTGGGCGAGCTGCGCACCGCCGTGGCCGGCGACGGCGTCGCCCTGATCGCCACCTCCGCGCGACCCGACCAGCTCGACGCCCGGCTGCGGGCCCCCGATCTGTGCGACCGGGAGCTGGGCCTGCCGCTGCCCGACGCCGCCACCCGCAAAGCGCTGCTGGAGTCGTTGCTGCGCAACGTGCCCACCGGCGACCTTGAGCTCGATGAAATTGCCTCGCGCACACCGGGTTTCGTTGTTGCCGACCTGGCCGCGCTGGTGCGCGAGGCGGCGCTGCGGGCGGCGTCGCGGGCCAGCTCCGACGGGCAGCCGCCCGCGCTGAAACAGGAGGACCTGGTCGGTGCGCTGACCGTCATCCGGCCGCTGTCCCGTTCGGCCAGCGAGGAAGTCAGCGTCGGCAACATCAGCCTCGACGACGTCGGCGACATGGCCGAGGCCAGGCAGGCGCTGACCGAGGCCGTGTTGTGGCCGTTGCAGCATCCGGACACGTTCGCGCGCCTGGGTGTGGACCCGCCGCGCGGGGTGCTGCTGTATGGGCCGCCGGGCTGCGGCAAGACCTTCATCGTGCGGGCTCTGGCCAGCACCGGGCAGCTGTCCGTGCATGCCGTGAAGGGCTCGGAGCTGATGGACAAATGGGTGGGCAGCTCGGAAAAGGCGGTGCGCGAACTGTTTCGGCGCGCCCGGGATTCGGCGCCGTCGCTGGTGTTCCTCGACGAGGTGGACGCGCTGGCCCCGCGGCGCGGACAGAGCTTCGATTCGGGTGTGACCGACCGGGTGGTGGCCGCGCTGCTGACCGAGCTCGACGGCGTCGACCCGCTGCGCGACGTGGTCGTGCTGGGCGCGACCAATCGGCCTGACCTCATCGACCCGGCGCTGCTGCGCCCAGGCCGGCTGGAGCGGCTGGTCTTCGTCGAACCGCCGGACGCGGCGGCACGACGCGAAATCCTGCGCACGGCAGGCAAATCGATTCCGCTGAGCGACGACGTCGACATGGACCAGGTGGCGGCCGGGCTCGACGGCTACAGTGCGGCCGATTGCGTGGCGCTGCTGCGGGAGGCCGCGCTTACGGCCATGCGTCGCTCCATCGACGCCACCGATGTGACGGCCGCCGACCTCGCGGCGGCACGCGAAAACGTCCGCCCCTCTTTGGATCCCGCACAGGTCGAGTCGCTACGGGCGTTCGCCAAAGCTCTCTAGCACCGCGCGGGCCGAGGCCGCCACGTCTTTTTCCAGCCAGGTCGGCATCGGGTCGTCGTGCGCGTGGCGCCGCACCACGGCGTAGGGCAGGTCGGCGACCGCTCGCGCGACCGCGTCGACCGATCGTGGCCGGGAGTTGCCGTAGAGCTGCCGGGCGAGCGCGGCGACCCGCCGCGTCAGCGGGGCGTTCATCGCGGCCAGCCGCTGCTGGAATGCGGCGTCCGGCTCGTCGTCGAGCAGGTCACCGGGCCGGATGGTCAACAACAGGCGCGCGTCCTCGGGCAGTGCGCGTGCGAAGCGGACGGCGGCCACGGCCATCGCCACGGCGGTGTCCGTCGGGGTCTCGCCCTCGGCGGCCAGCGCCCGGGCCTGGAACCGTTCCAGCGCGCGCAGCCACGCCGCCGTCAGGATGCCGTCGCGATTGCCGAACCGGTGATACAGCGTGCCCGCAGGTGCGGCACTGGATTTCGCGATGGCCGCCACACTGGCCGCGCGCGGGCCGCCGTCGAGCACCAGCGCTCGGGCTGCGTCGAGGATCACATCGGTTTCGTGCTTCCGCGGGGGTGCCATGATCTAGTACATTCCTTCTATATGGAACGATTACCCTATATCGACGAGCATGCCATAACCATCGACGCCGGTCGCGAAGACACGTGGGCGGCGCTGCTGCGGGTGATGTGCCGCGACCCGCACGACCCGTCGACCGTGCCCTTCGGCTTCGCCCTGGACGAGGCCGTCCCACCGGCGCGGTTCGCACTCAAGGGCCGGCATCTGTTCGCGGTCTACCGGTGGGTGTTCGAGCTGGACGAACTCGACGGTGCCCGCACCCGGCTGCGGGCGGTCACCTGGGCCGACTTCCCCGGCATTCACGGCAAGGCCTATCGGGCGCTGGTGATCGGCAGCGGCGGGCACCGCGTGGTCGTGCGCCAGACCCTCAAACGCGTTGCCGCGGCGATGCTCGACGAGCGGGCGCAGATCGGCGAGACCGCCGCCGACTACGTCGACGTGTTCGAGGTGCCCATCGCCGCCGGTGACGCCCGCACCGCCGAACAAGCCTTTCGCGACGGCCTCGGCGACAAGCCGGGCGCGGGCGGCCGACTGGTGTTGTGGATCCACCGCAACGTGCTGAGGCTGCGGCTGGGTCCGCCCCGCTCCCCCGGGCACCTCATCGGCTGGCCGATCGTCCGCTCGGATCCCGACGAGCTGGTATTGGCGACGCGCGGACCGCTGATGCGCGGCGAGCTGACGCTGCGCCGCCAGGACGGCCGCCGGGCGGTCCTGACCACCCGGCTGCACTACCGCCACCGGGCCGCCGCCCGGGCGGTCTGGGCGTTGATCGGCCCGCTGCATCGGGTGGTGGCGCCACGGCTGATGCGGCGCAGCGCCGGCCGAGGCACTGCCGAGTCGGCGCTGATCCGGCCATGACGTGTAGGCCCGGGGTTTGGGGGGTATGGCTGCCACACGACTCAATCGGGTGCGCGGTTCGGCGCTGAGGTCGTCAAACGTGTTTCCGTGCGAGTAGGGGGCGAGACAAGGCATGCGGCGCCCGTCCGACGGCAGGCCAACTGATGTTGCGAGCGCCAACGCTGCTGAAAGCGCGCCACGTTGACGACGAATCAGGCGCTTGAACAGGTTGGTACCGCCCGGCGATGGTCGATGCTCGTTGTCTCGCAATTGGCTTCGCTGTCGGCCAACGTCTTCATCAATGGCGTCGCCTTCCTGATCCCTATGCTGGCGCACCGCGGGACCAGCCTGTCGGAGGCCGCCTTGCTTGCCTCGATGCCAAGCGTCGGAATGATGTTCACCTTGATCCCCTGGGGCTATCTGCTCGACCGCATCGGTGAACGGATAACCCTTACCCTGGGTCTGGGACTGACGGCGGCGGCGGGCGTCGCTGCGGCATCGGTGCATTCGATGATGGCGGTGGGGGCCTTCCTCATACTCGGCGGGATGTCGGCCGCCAGTTGCATCACCGCCAGCGGTCGCCTGGTGACCGGCTGGTTTGCCGCGCACCAGCGCGCTCTGGTCATGGGCATCCGACAAACCGCGCAGCCATTGGGGATTGCCTTGGCGGCCTTGGTCATACCAGAGCTCGCGAAACGTAGCTTGTCGACGGCGCTGTTGTTCTCGGCCTGCCTGTGCGCGGTGGCAGCGCTGGGGAGCCTCATCGGGGTAACCGATCCACCGCGCCCGTCACGCGCTGATGTCAGCGTTCGAGAAGTCGCTGACCTGTACCGCGGGACGCCTTTGTGGCGCATCCACATCGCCTCGGCCCTGCTGATGGTGCCCCAGCCGGTGGTTCTGACCTTCATGCTGGTCTGGTTCATGAGCGAGCGCGGCCTGTCGATGGCGCTAGCAGGCGCAATGGTCGGTGTCTCGCAACTACTCGGCGCAATGGCCCGCATCGCGTCGGGCCGGTGGGCGGATCGTATCGGGTCACGGATGCGGCCGCTCCGAAGGATCGCCATCGCCACCTCGGCAGTGATGATCGTGCTGGCGCTCACCGATCAGCTGGGTTGGGGAGTTGCGGTGGCCGTCATGGTCGTCGCATCGGCGATAACGGGCGACAATGGTCTGCCGTTCACGACGATCCCCGAAATTGCCGGGCCCTTTTGGAGCGGATGGGCACTGGGCAAACAGAACACCTTCGAGAGGTTGGTGGTTGCGGTCGCGCCCCCCGTTTTCGCGGAGTTGATCATGGCCGCCGGCTACCCGTGGGCCTGGGCGGCGTGCGCTGTGTTTCCGCTGACGGCGTTGCCGTTGCTGCCGGTGCACGATCCCCCTGAACACACGGACAGCAATGAGGCGTAGATCGTCATCGCTCGGCCGCTGCTGTCACAGGCGAGTTCTCGATGAGCAGGCACTTGTCGAGTTCCAGTCCTCGAAACCTGCCAGTAGTTGCAGTTAACTGCAATCTTGCGTACAACTGCATAGCGCGGCTATGGTGACCTCTCAGCGACGGCAACGAATCGAGGGAGCCCTGATGACGGTCACGCAAAACACAGCACGGTCCGTGCGCGACTTCATGAACGACCCGATTGGCTTCTTCGGCCAGTCCTATACGCAGATGCACAGCATCGGTCGCGCGGAACTGGAAGAGCTACAACGCCAGGCCATGAGCATCCGCTTTGCCGAGCACTACCAAAGCATCGAGATGCTGCGCAAGCTGGCCGACCGCCTGGGAATCAGCGCGCTCGATGACTTCAATAACGTTGTCCCCCTGCTGTTCTCGCACACAGCGTTCAAGTCATACCCGGCGGCGCTGATCGACAAGAAGCGCTTCGACCTGATGACTCGCTGGCTGGACAAGCTCACCAGCTATGACCTGTCGGGCGTGGACACCACCGGCTGCACCGGGATTGACGACTGGATCGACCGTCTCGACGAGCAGACTCCGCTGGAGGTCATCACCTCCAGCGGAACGACCGGCACCATCTCGATCCTGCCCAAGGACAAGCGCGGCGCCGAACAAGGCATGACGCTGTGGAAGATCTGCCTGTTCCAGACCTTCGGCCGGGAACCGACCGACGCCGAACTCAACCCGTCGGTCGATGTGGTGTGGCCCAACTTCGCCGGCGGCAAGCTCGGCCATCTGCGCATCGCCAACATGATCAAGCGGAGTTTCACCGGCGGCGACGAAAGCAGATTCCACGCGCTCTACCCCGGCGCGGTCGACACCGACCTGATGTTTTTGGCCTCCAAGATGCGCGCGGCCGCGTCGCGCGGCGAACTCGACCGTCTCGAGATCGATCCGGCGCTGGCGACCCGCAAGGACGAGTTCATCGCCATGCAGGCGCGCCAGGCTCAGGACCTGGAGGCCTTCTTCACCCGCATCACCGAGCAGCTTCGCGGCAAGCGGGTGTTCATGACGAGCGCCTATCACCAGATGTATGACATCGCCAGGGCCGGTCTCGAGCGTGGAGTGCGAAGCGTGTTCGCCCCCGACTCGGCGATCCTGACCGGCGGGGGCATGAAAGGCGTTGCGCTGCCGGACGATTTCATGGACGTCATCAAAGACTTCCTCGGCGTCGACCGCATCCAGGTCGGGTACGGCTTCTCCGAATCGAGCACCTTCCACTGGGGTTGCAGCCAGGGCCGCTACCACGTGGCGCCGTGGGTCATCCCCTTCGTGCTCGACCCCGACACCAGCGAGCCCCTGCCCCGCACCGGCGTGCAGACCGGCCGCGCCGCCGTCTTTGACATCCTGCTGCGCGCCCACTGGGGTGGCGTCATCTCCGGCGACGAAGTCACCATCGACTGGGATCTGCGGTGCCCGTGCGGACAGGCCAGCGTCGCGTTCGAGCGGGACATCATCCGCTACAGCGAGAAGCGGGGCGTCGAGGACGACCGGATCACCTGCGCCGCAACGCAAGAGGTGCACAACGAGGCGCTCGACTTCATGAAGGGTGTCGAGCTGTGATCGCCTACACCGTCCCGCTCTTCCTGCGGGGCCGGGTCATCACCGACGACCTGGTGCCGTTCGACGCCCGCGTCGGCGCCGCACAATTCCAGGCACCGGACATGAGCAAGCACGTCGAGCGCCTGCCGCTGCAGAACCCGGGACAGCTCAGCGACCTCTACGAGCTGAGCTTCGACGAAATCCTCGACGTGCTCGCCGCGCTCGGGGACGCGCTGGACTTCGAGACGAACGTCCACCTGCAGGAGGCCTACGAAGCCTCGCTGGTCGCCAACGTGCTGCCGGCCGAGATGTTGCAGAACAGCTATCGCGTGCTGCCACCGCTGTTTTCCCGCGACAACGTCCTCGAGATCGCCGACACCCAGGTCGGGCTCGACTACCTGAACGGCTGGGTGCCGCACCGGTTGGGCGACGGTCGCGAATTGCGGGTGCGCGCCTTCGGGTCGCGCGTGCTGCACATCCCCGCCGGCAACGGCGGCTTGGTCTCGGCGGTGACCATCCTGCGTTCGGTGATCACCCGCTCGGACGCCATCATCAAGGCGCCGTCCAACGATCCCCTCACCGCCGTCGCCATCGCCCGCGCCCTGGCCGACGTCGCGCCGGATCACCCCATCACCAGGCATCTCGTCGTCGGCTACTGGAAGGGCGGCGATCTGGCCGTCGAGGAAACCCTCTACCAGCCCCACCATCTCGAAAAGATCGTGGCCTGGGGCGGATTGGCGTCGGTCAAACACGTGACCCGCTACATTCAGCCCGGTTTGGAGCTGATCGCGCTGGACCCCAAACGCAGCGCCACCATCATCGGCGCCGAGGCGTTCGCCGACGACGCGACGCTGCGCGAGGTGGCCCGCCGCGCGGCGATCGACATCGGCGTGGCCAACCAGGAAGGCTGCGCCAACGCCCGGGTCATCTACGCGCTCACCGGAACCGACGCCGCGGGCCTGGCCGACGCCAACCGGCTCGGCGAACTCATCTACTCCGAACTGGTCCGGCTGCCCGCGGTGGTCAGCACCGCGCCGCGCTATCCCAACCGCGAACTGCTCGAGCACGTCGAGGCCTCGCGGATGGCCGAGGACTTCTATCGCGTCATCGGAGGCGAGCAACGCGAGGGCGCCATCGTGGTCTCGCAAATCGATGAGCCGGTGGACTATTCGCCGATGTTGTCGGGCCGTGTCGCCAACATCGTGCCGGTGGATAGCATCGACAAGGTGACCGCCGCCGTGAATGCCTACACCCAGACCATCGGCATCTACCCCGAATCGCTCAAGCGCCGGCTGCGCGACACCCTGCCGTTGTTCGGTGCCCAGCGACTGACCAGTCTGGGATATGCCTGCAGCGTGGCACTCGCCATGCCCCAGGACGCCATCGAGCCGATCCGGCGGATGTGCAGGTGGATCGTCGACGAGGAATGCGACCCGAGCGTCGTCATCCCGCTGTGGGCGGTCGCGCAGGCATGACCACCGCGCTGCAGCTCGTCGATGGAATCGACCTGTCCGGCAAGACATGTGTCGTCACCGGGGCGTCGTCGGGGCTGGGCCGCGAGTCGGCCCGGGCGCTGGCCGCCGCGGGCGCCCGCGTCATCCTGGCCGCCCGCAACCCGGAGGCGCTCACGGAGACGGCCCGGTGGATCGCGGCCGAGGTGCCCGGCGCCCGCACCCCGACGGTGCCGCTCGACCTCACCGCGCTGTCCAGCGTGCGCGCGGCGGCCGTCGCGATCTGCGACATCACCCCAGTCGTCGATGTGCTAATGAACAACGCCGGCGTCATGTTCACACCGTTCGGCCGCACCGGGGACGGCTTCGAATTGCAGATCGGGACAAACCATTTCGGACACTTCGAACTCACCCGGCTGCTCATTCCCCAGCTCGCGGCCGCCAGTGGTGCCCGCATCGTGGCCCTGTCGTCGGGCGGGCACGTGCTGGGTGACGTCGACTTCGACGACCCCAACTGGGAGCGCCGCGACTACGACAAGTTCGCCGCCTACGGGGCGTCCAAGACGGCGAACATCCTGCATGCGCTGGAAGCCGACCGGCGTCTGCGTGACCTCGGAATCCGCGCCTACGCCGTGCATCCCGGCACCGTGGCCACCTCACTCGCACGGTACATGTCCCGCGAGGACTTCTCGCGGCTGCGCAAGCTCGCCGCCGCGAACCGCCCCGAGCCTTCCGACGGCTTCCTCGACTTCGCGACGCCGGAGCAGGGCGCGGCCACCCAGGTGTGGGCGGCCGTCAGCCCGGAGCTGGCGGACCGCGGTGGGCTCTACCTGGAAGACTGCGGCATCAGCGCGGCTGCTCCCCATGCTCGCGACGAGCGGCGGGCCGCAGAGCTGTGGGAGCTGTCCGAAAAGCTCTGTGCCACAGCATGAGTAGGATTGAGCGTCGGAAACGCGAGGTGCGGGAGAGAATTCTCACGGCCGCCTTCGACCTGTTCTTGGACCACGGGGTCGCGGTCACCACCATCGAGGAGATCTGCGAACGCGCCGACGTGGCGAACCGGACGTTTTTCAACCACTTCGCCACCCGGCAGGACATGGTCCGCGCGCTGGCCGAACAGCGGCTGGTCAACCTGCACGATGTCGTCTTCGACCGCGCCGACGAACCGATCCCGGCGCGACTGGTCGGTGTGTTCGACGACATCGCCGCGACGCTGGCCGGATCGGGCGACACCTACCGCGAGATGATCGGCGAGATGCTGACCACCAGCGGCTACGGCATTCAGCGCGGATCCAACCTGCACGACACCTTCGTCGAGCTGGTCAAGGAGGGGGTGGCGCGCGGTGAGGTCGGCGCGCGCCACGACGCACAAACGCTGGCCGACATCATGGTTGGCGCCCTGTCCGGGGGCATCCTCAACTGGACGCTCGACCGGAGCTACTCGCTGGAAGCCAACCTGCACAACCTCGGCGCCGCACTGTCCACGTTGCTCACAGCGGACGCCGGTTCATAGCTCGGGAAGCGGCGTCCACTCGTGGGACAGCCGTGCGGTGAAGCCCGGCGGGCGGCGGTCCAGGAATGCCGCCACGCCCTCGGCGGCATCGGCGCCGCCCATCACCCGCTGGTGCAGCAGGGTTTCCAGCGCCGCGACCTGTCGCGGCGTGTAGCGGTTGATCGCGCTGTCCCACAACAGCCGTTTGCACAGCGCCGCAGACATCGGTGCCACGTTGACCGCGATGTCGCGGGCCAACGTCAGCGCGTGGTCGAGCACCTGATCGGCGGGCAGGGCGCGGTTGGCGACGCCGAGCGCGGCGGCCTCCGCGCCGTCGAAGGTGCGCCCGGTGAGCAGGAGGTCGGCGGCCACCCCCAGGCCGGCCAGCTGGCTCAGCGTCCAATGCGCCATGCAGTCGGGGATCACACCCCGGCGGACCTGCACCACACCGTATTTCGCGTCTGCGGCGAGGATGCGGAGGTCGGCCTGCAGCGCGATGGTCAGCCCGATGCCGATGGCGTGGCCGTTGACAGCGGCGATCACCGGCTTACGCAACTCGAAGGCGGCCGGGGTGATCGGTGACGCCGAGAACGCGCCTTCATCCGCCGGGGCGTCGAACGGGCTTGCCGCGCCGGAGAAGTCGGCACCGGCGCAGAAGGCGCGGCCCGCGCCGGTCAGCACGATGGACCGGACGTCGTCGTTCGCGTCGCAGTCGCGGTAGGCGCCGCTCAGCAGCGCACCCATCTCGGCAGTGTAGGCGTTGAGATGGTCGGGCCGATTGAGCGTGAGTACCGCCACGCCGGAGTCGATTTCGACCGTCAGGTGCGCGCTCATGGCACGGCCGGCGCCCGGTGCAGGGCGCCGATCATGTCGGCGACGTCGGCGGGGCGGGGCGTGTATCCGGGGAAGTAGCAACACACCTCGGTGACGTACTCGCCGAACCGCGCCGCGATCTGGCGTGCGCACTCCTCGGGCGTGCCGACGATCCCGATCCGGCCCACCATCTCGTCGGTGATCAGCCGGCGCATCTCGGCGAACCGGCCCTGCTTGGACAGCGCATTGAGCTCGGGCTGGACCTCGGCCCACCCCTCGACCTGCAGCACGGGCAGGTAGGCCGGGGTCGAGCCGTAGAACGCGATCAGCGAAGCCACCCCGTTGACCGCGGCCGCCAGATCGGCCTCGTCGCGGCCGACGGCGACCATCGCCTGGGCGATGATCTGGAATTGAGCGAACGTCCGCCCCGAGCGGCGCAGCCCCTCCCCGATGGCGGGCACGGTGCGTTCGGCGAAGTGGTCGGCACTGTTGAACGGCATCACCAACAGGCCGTCGGCGACCTCGGACGCGGTGCGCGTCATCACCGGGCCCAGCGCGCCCAGCAGCACCGGCGGCGGCCCGAACGGGTTGGGCCCGGGATTGAAGTTGGGTGCCATGATGGTGTGCGTGTAGAAGTCGCCGCGAAAATCCAAGCGGGCCCGTCCTTCCCACGCGCCGAAGATCGCCTTGATGGCCGCGATGGCCTCGGCCATCCGCGGTGCCGGCCGGTCCCACGTGCTGCCATAACGCTTTTCGATGTGGGCCTTGATCTGTGAGCCGAGGCCCAGCCGGAACCGGCCGCCGCTGTAGAGCTGCAGGTCGTAGGCGGAGTGCGCCAGGTGTAGCGGGCTGCGCGGCGGGGCGATCGCCACGTTGGTCATCAGGTCCAGGCCGGTCGTTCCGGCGGCGATCAGCAGCGGAAAGAAGACGTCGTGCTGGCCCTCGAAGGTGAAAAGTCCGTCTGCGCCCGTCGCGGCGATGTCGGCGGCACCGCGCGCCGCCAGCGTCGGGGAGCCGTCCACCTGCAGGTGAACCCTCATCGTAAACTCCTGTCGCGCATCACTATTCGGAAAGCTGGAACTCCACCACCTCGGCGACCGCGTTCACGGCCTCGCGCAGCGCGACGAGACGCTCGGCGGCCCCCGGCGCCGATAGCACCGAGTAGCGGTCGGCCGTGCCGATCGGGATGCGAGACGCCAGCGCGTACAGTCGGTTGCCCGCCGGACCACCCCGGTCGTCCCCCAGGATCACCTCGCGGCCCGGCAGCGTGATGTCGCGCGCCCGCGCGATCCGCTCGAACAGCGCCATGGCCCGGTCTTCGACGTCGAGCAGCTGCGCGTCGGACACCACATCGCCGGGCTCGTCGGGCCACGGCGTGACCGTCGCGCGCGGATAAGGGTCGTCGGGCAACCATTCGGAAACCCGAATGCGTTCTCCGGTACGGCAATTCAGCGAGTACCGGCCGGCGCCGTGGTCTACGCAGTCCGCGATGTGGGCCAGCACGCCGACGTCGCAGCGCGCGTCGCCACCCCCGACCTCGCGCCCGCGTGAGATCAGTACCACCCCGAACGGGTCGCCGGTGTCCAGACAGCGTCGCACCAGTTCGCCGTAGCGCGGCTCGAAGATCCGCAACGGCAGGTCCTGGTCGGGCAGCAGCGCCGACTCCAGCGGGAACATCGGTAGCTCAAGGGTTTCCGTCATCAGATATCCAGTTCGGCCACCAGCGCGTCGACGACCGCGCGCAAGTCGCCGTCGTGTTCTTCGGCCACTCGGCGCTGGCGCTGGTAGGAGGCGCCCTGCCGGGGAATGTCGGCCACCGCGGCCAGCTCGTCTGCGCAGTCCAGCTTCCTGGCCACCGGCTCGAGCCGGTTCAGCACGTCGTCGAGATCCTCGGTGACCAACCGCTCGTTGCTGTCGGCGTCCAGGATGATCACCGCGTCCAGGCCGTAGCGGGCGGCGCGCCACTTGTTCTCCTGGTTATGCCAGGGCGGCATGCTCGGTAACGACTCGTCGGCTTCCAGCCGGCGGTCCAGGTCGACCACCAGGCAGTGCGTCAGCGCGACCAGCGCGCCCAGCTCGCGCAGGTTGGACACGCCGTCGCAGATCCGCATTTCGAGCGTGCCCAGGTGCGGGGAAGGTCTGATGTCCCAACGGACTTCGTCGACGTGGTCGATGATGCCGGTCTTCTTCTGGTCGTAGACGAAACGTTCGAATTCGGCCCACGTCTGGAATTGGAACGGCAACCCCGCCGTGGGCAGCTGCTGAAACATCATCGCCCGGTTGCTGGCGTATCCGGTGTCCACACCCGTCCACCACGGCGAGGACGCCGACAGCGCCAGCAGATGCGGGTAGTAGTTGAGCAGCGACGTCATGATCGGCATCACCTTGTTCGGCGAGGAGATGCCGACGTGCACGTGCAAACCCCAGATCAGCATCTGCCGTCCCCACCACTGGGTGCGCTTGATCAGCTCGGCGTATCGCGGGGCGTCGGTGAACTTCTGAGAACTCCACTGCGCGAACGGGTGTGCGCCGGCACTGAACAGCTCCATGCCGCGATCCCGGACGACACGGCGGGCCGGACCCAGGGTCTGCCGCAGATCCTCCATGGCCTCACCCGCGGAGCGGCAGATGCCGGTGACCACCTCGACCGTGTTGCGCAGCAGTTCCTTGTGTACGCGCGGGTTTTCGCCGATCTCGGCGATCACCGCGGTGGCTTCGTTACTCAGGTCGCGGGTGCGTGCGTCGACGAGGGCGAACTCCCACTCGACCCCGAGGGTCGGCCGGGGTGAACGGGCGAAATCGATACGGGGGATGGCCCTTTTAGCCGGCGCCGATGACACCGCACGCCACCCGCTTGCCGGCGTCACCGGGAGTCATCGTCATGCCTTCCGGACCCGGTGCGGGGTTTTCCGCACCCGCATGAATGACGATCGCGGTCTTCTGCCCGCTGAGCAGATCCTCCATGGCGAACGCGTCCGTGGTGGTCATCAGCGTCCCTGAGCCGTCCTTGCGCACCTGCAACGGGGGCAGGTCACCGCTGGCGGGCTCGGCCGAGTGCCCGGGGGCCTGGAAGTGGCCGCCGGCGGACAGGAAGTCGCCCGGCGCGCCGCCGGTCGCGGCGGCTGAGTTGGGCTCGCACTTGCCGACCTGGTGGATGTGCACGCCGTGGAAGCCAGGCGCGAGTACACCATTGGCCGTCGTCTCGATGGTGACGGTGGCATAGCCGTTGTTGAATTCGAACGTCGCGGTCGCGACCTGAGTGCCGTCCGGCGCCTTGAGATGCGTGGTGATGCGCGGAGCGGTCGCGGGTCCGGGCTCCGCAGCCTTGTCTCCCGACGGCGACGGAGATCCGGTCCAGATCGCGGGGGTGGTGCCCGGCACCGACGACGCGTGCTGGGGTGACGAGCAGGCGCCCAGCAGCGCGACAGAACCGGCCAAAACCAAAGGAGGCAGCTTTCGCATAGCCAGCAGCCTATCGCGCGACTAGCCCGCGACGAGGACGATGACGCCGGGCGGCTCGCCGCTCAGCGCGGGGATTCGCGGTTCGACGGGTGCGCCCAGGTTCTTGCCCACCGCATCGGCGGTGGCGTGTTCGTCGCCGGCGTCGGTGTAGTACACCGTGGTGGCCGAGACGTCGGGCACCGTCATGTTGTCGACCTTGGTGACTTTGAATCCGGCGGCGGTCAACTGGTCCTTGGCGCGCGCGGCGACGCCCTCTTTGGTGGAGATGTTGTAGATCTGCACCTCGGCCTGGGTGCCGGCCGGTTTGGCGGTTGGCGTCGGCGACGCCGAACTGGTCGCGCTGCTGGACACCGGCGACGCGGAATCGTCGTCAGAGCTCCCGGAAGAACCCAGCGCCTGCCAGCCCAGCAGCACAAAAATGACGCCGAGGAACAGCAGCACCATCACCATCGCCCGCAGGGGCAGCCCGGTGGAGTCGGGAACTCGTTCTTTCATCGACCCCTACTGTAACGAGTCAGGTCACCTCGAAGCCGAGGCGCCGCGCCGCACGGGCCTTCTGCCTGCTGGCGCGCAGCCGGCGCAGCCGTTTCACCAGCATCGGGTCGGCGGCCAGCGCCTCGGGCCGATCGACAAGCGCGTTGAGCACTTGGTAGTAGCGAGTCGCCGACATCGAGAACAACTCCTTGATGGCGTCTTCCTTCACACCGGCGAACTTCCACCACTGCCGCTCGAAGGCCAGGATGTCGTGCTCGCGGCGGGTCAGCCCATCTGCGATCTCAGAGTCGTCCCCCGATCGATTTGCCCGCGCCATGGCGCTGTCCATATCGCTTCCCCTGGACCCTTCCGGCGAATTCCGAACTGCTCGAATGACTTGACTTAGCTAAGGGCGTGTTTCGGCGAATATTGAAACACGCTGCAAACCCTCAAGCCGTCATCCAGACCCGCGAGTCGGCCGATTGACCAAGATTGCCCGGAGTGCGATCGCAGACCGGGCAGCCCACGGGCGTGCGGTAGCTTAGCCGACCATGGCAGTCGTTCCAATCCGCATCGTGGGAGACCCCGTCCTGCACACCCGGACCCAGCCGGTGCCGGTCGCTGCCGACGGCTCACTGCCGGCGGATCTGGCCGAACTGATCGCCGACATGTACGACACCATGGACGCGGCGCACGGGGTCGGGCTGGCGGCCAACCAGATCGGGGTCGGCTTGCGGTTATTCGTCTACGACTGCGCCGACGACCGGGGCCGCACCGAGCGCCGTCGCGGTGTCGTCGTCAACCCGGTTTTGGAGACCTCCGAGATACCGGAGACCATGCCCGACCCGGACAACGACGACGAGGGTTGCCTGTCGGTACCCGGCGAGTCCTTCCCCACCGGCCGCGCCACGTGGGCGCGCGTCACCGGACTCGACGCCGACGGCAAGCCGGTCTCCATCGAGGGCAACGACCTGTTCGCGCGGATGCTGCAGCACGAGACCGGGCACCTGGACGGCTTCCTCTATCTGGACCGCCTCGTCGGCCGGCATGCGCGCAGCGCGAAGCGCGCCGTCAAATCCCACAACTGGGGCGTTCCCGGCCTGTCCTGGATGCCCGGCGAGGGACCGGACCCGTTCGGCCACTGATGGTCTCGTGGCCCGACCCGGGAACCCGGGTGACGGTTCGTTACCGCCGCCCGGCCGGCTCGGTGCCGCCGTTGACCGATGCGGTGGGTCACCTGCTGGCGGTCGACCCGATGGTGCGGGTGCGGACGAAGACCGGCGCGGTGGTCGAGTTCGAGCCGTCGGAGGCGGTGGCGCTGCGGGTGCTCACCGACACCCCCGTGCGCACCTCGCAGATCCGCGCGCTCGAGCATGCCGCCACCGCGGCCTGGCCGGGCGCCGAGCATTCCTGGATGGACGGCTGGCTGCTGCGGGCCGGCCCCCCGAGCGCCAAGGGAGTCGGCCTGGCCGCCAATTCCGCTGTGCCGCTGGATTTTTCCGCTGGGCTGGGCAGCGTCCCGGCGATCGTCGACTGGTATGAGCATCGCGGCCTGACCCCGCGGCTGGCACTGCCCGATCGGGTGCTGAGGCTGCCACCCGGGCCGGCCGCCGAACGCACGGAACACGTTGTGGTGCGCGATCTTTGCGACGTGGCCGCCGGTGACGCCGACGTTGTGCTGTCCGCGAGCCCCGACGACGCGTGGCTGCGGATGTCCGGCGGCGAGGTTCCCGTCGAGGTGCTCACCGCCGTCATCGACGGCGAGCTCGCGTTCGCGCGGCGCGGCGCGGCGGCCGTCGCGCGCGCCGCGGTGACCGACGCACCCGATGGCGTGCGCTGGGTGGGCCTTTCGGCGCTGCGCGGCGCGGCCGGCGCCGGTGAGCGGTCGGCCACCGACGTGTGCGAGGCCTTGTTGGCGTGGGGCGCCGATCGCGGTGCGACGCGCGGCTACATGCGGGTGCCCGACGCCGGTGCGACGACGCCGGCCGCGGCGCTGGGGTTCCGGTTGCACCACCGCTGTCGCTACGTCCCGGTACGCCCGGGCGGCTGGGATAGCGTCTAGTCCCATGCCCGACTCGCGGATCGACGGCGGCGACCCGCTGCGCCCGGCTTCGCCGCGCTTGCGATCGCCGCGGATCGACGGCGGCGACCCGCTGCTGCGGTTGGCCACCTGGAACGTCAACTCGATCCGTTCCCGGCTGCCCCGCGTCATCGACTGGCTGGCCCGCGCCGACGTCGACGTGCTGGCCATGCAGGAAACCAAGTGCTCGGACGGCCAGTTCCCCACTTTGCCGTTCTTCGAACTCGGCTACGAGGTGGCCCACGTCGGTTTCAACCAATGGAACGGCGTCGCCATCGCCTCACGCGTCGGCCTCGACGACGTACAGATCGGATTCGAGGGCCAGCCCAGCTGGAGCAGCAAGCCCGACGTCGCCGCCGCCGCGGAGGCGCGCGCGCTGGCCGCGACGTGCGCCGGCGTCCGGGTCTGGAGCCTCTACATTCCCAACGGCCGGGCACTGAGCGACCCGCACTACACCTACAAACTCGAATGGCTAGCCGCACTGCATGATTCGGCGTCGGGTTGGCTGCGCGACGATCCAGGTGCGGCGATCGCGCTGACCGGCGACTGGAACATCGCCCCGCACGACGACGACGTGTGGAGCATGGAGTTCTTCACCGGCGCCACGCACGTGTCCGCGCCGGAGCGGCGCGCCTTCGAAGCCATCGAGGCGCAATTCGCTGACGTGGTGCGCCCTTTCACGCCGGGCCCCGGGGTCTACACGTATTGGGACTACACCCAGTTACGGTTCCCGAAGCGACAAGGCATGCGCATCGATTTCATCCTGGGCTCACCGGCTCTGGCCGGACGCGTCATCGACGCGCAGATCGTCCGCGAGGAACGCAAGGGCAAGTCGGCCAGCGATCACGCACCGGTGTTCGTCGATGTGAGGCGTGACGGGCCGAGCGCATGACGGGCCGGCAGCACAGCACGCTCAGGCAATCTTGACGCCGGTTCGCGTTGTCTGCGCGATGACATGGTGGCAGGCTTTGGAAATCAATAGCAACAGCAGGGAGTCATCATGAGTGTCATCGGCGGAGCAGTCCGCGGCGTGAGTCAGGCGGTGAACCGCGCGGCGACCGCGACGACCGCGGCCGCCGGTGCCGTGGGTGGCGCCGCGGTCAACGGAGTCATCGGCGGGGTCACCGGCGCCGCGGAGGGCGTCAAGCGCGGCATGAACAGCGGCAGCCACTCGGCGCCCGCGGCCGCGCTGGCCTTCGGCGCGTTGGGTGTCGCCGGATTGGTGGAGTGGCCCCTGCTGGTGGCGGTCGGCGGCAGCGCCCTGCTGTTGCAGAAGCTGAGCCGCAGGCAGGAGGCGGAGCCCCGCGCGGTCAAGGCGAACCTCAAAGCCGTGCCGGCTGAGTCGGCGGAGTCGGCGCCGCGGAAAGCGGCGCCCGCGAAAAGCGCCGCCAAGTCCACGGCCAAGAAGACGGCCGGACGCCGGCCGGGCGGCGCCGGGCTGCGCAGCACCAACTAGGCGAACAGCCGCCGATCAGCCGGTCGCCTCGCGGTACACCGGCGCGGCCGATTGCGGCAACGGCCGGCGCGCACCGCGATCCTCGGCGTTGGCGGGCCGATCGCTGTGCCGGATCTCGACGATCCCGACACGCCACAACAGCGCATAGAGTTCAAGTAGCGGCACCCTCAGCACCGAAGCAACCGACGAAACTAGCGGATCGCCCCCGGTGTCGGTCATCGTCGACATAAGTCCGACGGTGGACGCGCGACCCAGCGAGACGGGAAACCCTTCGTTACCGAAAGGCAAATGATGGCGGAAAAGAAGTCGCGGCGCGGGACGTCGCAGCGCGATGCGGTGCAGAAGGTCCGCGAGGGCGAAACGTTCGTGGTGAACCTGCCGGCGGTCGGTCAGGTGGATATCCCCCGGCCGGAGCAGTTGGCCTATTTCGGCGGGCTGGCGGCCCTGGCGGCTCTCGAACTCATCGACTGGCCGGTGGCCCTGGTCATCGCCGCCGGACATTTCTTGGCAAGCAACCACCACAACAAGCTGCTGGAGGAACTCGGCGAGGCGATGGAGGAGGCCTGACCGTTCAGCTCGCGGCCGGGCGCCCCGCCACGGCGTCGTCGAATCGCAGGGTGACCCGGGTGCCCGCGGGGGTACGCCGCGTGTCGACGTCGTCGGCCAGTCCGCTCATCAGGGTGAGCCCCCGCCCGCGGCCCTTGCTGCGCAGGCTGGCTGACGAGTCGCCAATCCACCGCCCGGTGTCGCTGACGGTGATCACCACGGTGTCCCGATGCACGAAGCCCTCGACGGACACCGTCTGGCGTCGCTCATCGCGGCTGCCGTGCTCGATCGCGTTGGTGACGGCCTCGCCGATCGCCAACAGGATGTCCGTTTCGCGGCGCGGCACGACGACGACGGTGTTCAGCCATTCCCGCAGCTGCTCGCGCGCGACGGGAATCTGGGCGGGCGCGGCCGGCACCACGGTGACGAAGCTGCCCGCGGCCAGATGGCTCGGCCGCAGCGCGAGCACCACGACGTCGTCGCGATAGCCGGACGGCGGTGCCATCCGGGACAGCAGCTCCGCACAAACCTGTTCCACCGGCAGGCCGGCGCACTGCGAGGCGGCCTCTTGCAGCCGGTCGAATCCGTCGTCGAGTGTCTCGCCGGACCGTTCGATCAGTCCGTCGGTGTAGAGCAGGATCAGCCCGCCCGCAGGCAGCTCGGCCGTGGCGGTGTCACCCGGCGGCCCGCCCGCCGGTCGGTGTCCCGTCACCGACACCGGGGCACGCCGGCCGGACTCCAGATAGAACGCCCCGCCGTCCGGCAGCACCACCAGCGGATAGGGGTGCCCGGCGCAGCTGTAGCTGACGGTGGCGGCGCCGTCGCGGGCTTCGGTGTCGATCTGCGCGTAGGCCACCGTGGCGCAGCGCGCGCCGTCGACGCTGGCGGCGTATCTGTCCAGCGCGCCCAGCACCGCGTCCGGTTGGCCGGCGGTCAGCGCGGAGGCGGCGACCGCGGCGCGCAGTCTGCTCATCACGATCGCCGCGGCCAGGCCGTGCCCGACCACGTCACCCACCGATATCGCGATCCTGCCCGGGTGATCGAGCGGGGTGACCGAATACCAGTCACCGCCGACCCGCATCGCCTCCCCCGCCGGCTGGTATACGGCTGAAACCACGGCCGCGGTGGAGCCGCGATCCAGGTCGAGCAACTGCTCTTGGAAGTCGACGGCGATCTCGTGTTCGCGGGCCATCAGCCGCACCCGGTCCAGGGCCGACGACGTCAGCTCGGCCATGCGGGCGAAGGCATCGAGTTCGTTACCGGTGAATTGGCGCGGGGCCGGCCACAACCAGGCCAGCGCACCCAGGATGCGACCGGAGCCATCCCGCAGCGGATGGCTCACGCAGGCGCGGGTGCTGGCCGCGCTGTCCCGCACGGCGTGCTCGTAGCGCGGGGGGAGCTCGAACGTGTCGGTGACGATCTTCGACTCACCGGTGCGTGCGACGTCGGCACCGATCAGCGGGGCGTCGAGCGCGACGACGTGGTAGCGGTCGCGGAACTCGGCGGGAAGATCCCCGGCGTACTCGAACCGCAGGTACTGCTCGCCGTCGACGACTCCGATCGCGACGGCACCGGCGTCGCCGGAACCGAAGGAGGAGCCCAGCAGGGCGTCCAGGATCGCACCGACCGAGGTGGCGCTTTGCAGCGCCGAGTCGAGGTGCACCAGATCGGAGGCCAGGCCCGACTGCGCCTCGCGTTGCTGCCGATCCCGCTCGCGGCCGATCGCTGACAACCTCGACGCCACCCGGTCGATGAGCTCTTGGGACCGGAAGGGTTTGGGCAGGTAGTCGTCGGCTCCACGGGCGTAGCCCTCGTTGACGGACTCGGTGCCGGCCCGGGCGGACAGCATCAGGATCGGCGTCGCCGCCAATTCCGGGTCCGCGCGGACGGCGGCGACGAATTCGAAGCCATCGAGCCCGGGCATCATCACGTCGGTGACGATCGCGTCCGGGCGCAGATTCCGGGTGGCCGCCAGCGCCGACTCGCCATCGCCCACCTGTACCGTCTCCCAGCGGGTGGACAGCACCCGGTCCAGGTGCGCCCGCATGTCGGCGTTGTCGTCGGCGATCAGCACCAGGTGGCGGCCCGCCCCGGATGCGGCGGCCGGTGCGGCGACCGGCGTCACCCACTGACTGGCCTCGGCCACATACGGATTGGTCTCGTCCGGCGCGGCTGGCGACGGGTCGTCGACGCTGCCCGAAACCGATCGCGGCACCCGGACGGTGACTGCGGTGCCGCGGTCCAATTCGCTCTCGATCTGCACCGTGCCCCCGTGCAGCTCGACCAGCCCCCGGACCAGGGACAATCCGATCCCCGTGCCCTCCACGCTGCGGCCGCGCGCGTTGTCGGCCCGGTAGAAGCGCTCGAACAGCAGCTTCAGATCGTCGGCGCCGATCCCCACCCCGGTGTCGCGCACGGTGAGCTCGCAGTGCGTGGAGCCGGTGCCCACCCGCACCGAAATCGTGCCGCGCAGTGTGTATTTGACCGCGTTGGACAGCAGGTTGAGCACGATCGTCTCCCACATGCCCGGGTCGACGTCGGCCCGCGCCGGTGCGCAGTCCAGCACGAGCTCGAGGCCCGCCCGGTGACACAGCTCGGTGAACGACGACGCGATCTGCGCGGAAAGGGCGCCGACGTCGGTGCACACCAGCTTCGCGTTGGCCCGGCCCGCCTCGATGCGGGAGAAGTCGAGCAGCGAGTCGACCAGGCGCTGCAGCCGCCGGGCGTTGCGTCCCGCGGTGTTAAGCCGTTGCGCGAGAACGCTTTCCGGCGCCGCTTCCGACAGTGCGTCGTCCAGCGGTCCGAGCAGCAGGGTCAGCGGGGTACGGAACTCGTGGCTGACATTGGTCAAGAAAGCGGTCTTCGCGCGGTCGAGTTCGGCCAGCACATCGGCGCGGTGCCGTTGCTGCTCGTAGGACACGATCGATGAGAAGGCCGACGTCAACTGGTCGGCCAGCAGTTGGCAGAAGCCGCGGTACTGCGTGTCGAGGGGACAGCGCGGATTCGTGCCGACGACCAGCGCGCCGGCGGTCGCGCCCTCACCCACGGGCAACACGAGCGCGCAATCCGGGCGGTCGTCGCCCAACACCGCCTCGAGGCCCGGAACTCTCGCGGCGACGTCGTCGATTTCCTGGACGTCGCCCCGAGACCAGGACGCTCGGTCCGCGTCGGTCCACTGGACGAGCGCGTTCGGGAGAACCGCGAGCGCCGACGCCGTGCCGCCCCGCAGTGTGGCGTCGCCTTGAACGTCGGGGACGTAAATGGCGACCAGGGGGAGATCCTCTGGCTGGGTCGCGCATACCTCGACGGTCGCGTGCACCGCGTCGTCAAGGGTCTGGGTTGCCATGACGGCGGACGCGACGGCGTTGAGCACGTGCAGCCGCCGTTCCCCCATCACGCGCTCGGTCGTCTCGGTGACCGCGCAGAAGATCCCGGAAACCTCGCCGCCACCGGCGATCATCGGGCCGTACGTGAAGGTGAAGTAGCGGTCTTGCCGCCGGCCTTGCATGACCATCGACAGCAACAGGTCGCGGGACCAGGTGGCCGCGCCCGTCGCGACGACCCCGGCGAGCATCGGGCCGATCGAGCCCCAGATGTCCCACCACACTTCCCGGCCGGGCCGGCCCAGCGCGGCCGGATGCTTGTCCGCGAGAGCGGATATATAGGCGTCGTTGTAAACGAGGAAGAGATCCTGCGGTCCCAGCCACAGCACGATGGGAAACCGCGACGTGAGCGCGGTCGCCACCGCCGTGCGGAATTCGGCCGGCCACCGATCCGGCGGCCCCAGGGGATGGGCGTCCCAGTCGTATTCGGCGAACCGCCGGCCCATCTCACCGCCCAACGAAACGGCAGCGGCCAGGTCAGCCGGCAGTCGCGAATTCATCACCGTCGTCTTCGTTGCAACGCCGCGGACAGCGTCGGGTAGATCTCGAAGATCTTGTCCAGCTCGGTGACCTGGATCGGTCGCAGCACCTGGTCGTGGTCGGCGACCAGTCGAACCGACGTCCCCGCGGCCTTGCCGCCCTCGTGACAGTCGAGCACGGCGTTCAACGCCGCACTGCCGAAGAAGTCCACCGCCTGCAAGTCGATCACCACCGGCCGGACCGGCCGCGCCGAGGCCAGCTCGACCGCGGTGGTCAGATGAGCGACGAGCTCAGCGACCGTACTGGAGTCGACATCGCCTTTGACGCTCACGATCACTGCATCGTCGAGGGCTTCGTGTTCGACCGCCAACAACTTCGTGCCTTTCGCCGCAGCCAACGATGCGATCTGCTGCCGCGAAGCCCGACGACGCGGTGGGAATGCGCGGATGCGCACCGCAGATGACCAGAGATTAACCTCTACGCGAACTGCTCGTTTGCCGATTCACCGGTTACCCGGTGGGCTCCGGAGGAATCCTCTCGTGCGCGGTGAGCAGCAGGTGGTCGAACTGACTTTGCAGGGCGGCCACCGGTGCCGGCAGGGCGGTGACTTCGACGAGCAGTTGTTTGGCCAGCGCGCGCAGCTTCACGTTGGTCTCCTGCGACCGCCACTGCAGCACACGAAACGCCTGTTCGGCGCTGACCCGGTAGACGTACATCAGCACGCCTTTGGCCTGCTCGATGGCCGCGCGGCTCTCGAACAGGTCCGGCAGCGCGGCGTCGAGCACCTCCTGCCGGGTCTCGTCGAAGGTGTTGGTGAGGTCGATGTAGTAACCCTCGGTGCCCAGCACGGCGCCCGACGTGTCCAGCATGCGGTCGGCGACGACGATGGCGTCGTGCACCGTGCCCGCCGTGTCGATGAACCGGTGCCTGCTGGAGAACGACCCCTCAGACTGCAGCGCGTAGTCGAGCAACTCCTGCACATGGGCGCGGTCGTCGGGATGTTTGTGCGACATCAGCAGTTCGGTTGTCGGCACGACCTCGCCGGGTTGGTACCCGTGCATCGCGGCGACCTCGTTCGACCATTCCCAGCGCTGGCCCACGAACCAGAAGCGGAATGTCCCAATGTTCAGGTATTCGGCCGAGGCCTCCACCGGCGCCACGGATCGCATGCTGCCCCCCTTGGCCCCTGTCGCCTCTGTTCGCCTGCGCTGATGCACGCTTGCATTTTCCACGAAGGGAACGCACTCGGCTACCGTACCGACAGAAAAGGCTGTCAGCCATGCCACTCGGTCCGGGGTGGGGGTAACGTCGCGTGCGGACCCATCCATGCAACGCGGGAGCGCACGCCCGGTGCGCTGAGAGGACGGCTCGGGGCCGTCGACCGTACGAACCTGACCGGGTAATGCCGGCGTAGGGAGATGAAAAATGACCGATGTCCTTTCCGGAACCGCGCCGGGCACCGCCGCGCGCAGCGTCGAACCGGCCGTCACCACCGGCCCCATCGCGGGTAGCAGTAAGGCCTACCGCGAGATCCAGGGGCCGGGCGGAGCCACCCTGCGGGTGCCGCTCCGGCGCGTGCACCTGTCCACCGGCGACGACTTCGACCTGTACGACACCTCGGGGCCCTACACCGATCCGAGCGCGACGATCGATCTGACCGCCGGGCTGCCGGCCCGGCCCGGCGTCGTCCGCGACCGCGGCACCCAGCTGCAGCGCGCCCGCGCCGGCGAGATCACCGCCGAGATGCTGTTCATCGCCGGCCGCGAGGGCATGCCCGCAGAGCTGGTCCGCGACGAGGTCGCGCGGGGCCGCGCGGTGATCCCGGCCAACCACAACCACCCCGAGATCGAGCCGATGATCATCGGCAAAGCGTTCGCGACCAAGGTGAACGCGAACATCGGCAACTCGGCGGTGACGTCCTCGATCGCCGAGGAGGTCGACAAGATGGTGTGGGCCACCCGGTGGGGCGCGGACACCATCATGGACCTGTCCACCGGCAAGAACATCCATGAGACCCGCGAGTGGATCCTGCGGAATTCGCCGGTGCCGGTCGGCACCGTACCGATCTACCAGGCGCTGGAAAAGACCAACGGCGACCCGACCGAGCTGACGTGGGAGCTCTACCGCGACACCGTGATCGAGCAGTGCGAGCAGGGCGTCGACTACATGACCGTGCACGCCGGCGTCCTGCTGCGCTACGTGCCGCTGACTGCCAAGCGGGTCACCGGCATCGTCTCCCGCGGCGGGTCCATCATGGCGGCGTGGTGCCTCGCGCATCACCGGGAATCGTTCCTGTACACCAACTTCGACGAGCTGTGCGAGATCTTCGCCCGCTACGACGTCACCTTCTCCCTGGGTGACGGACTGCGGCCGGGCTCGATCGCCGACGCCAACGACGCCGCGCAGTTCGCCGAGCTGCGCACCCTGGGCGAGCTGACCAAGATCGCGAAATCCCATGGCGTGCAGGTGATGATCGAGGGCCCGGGGCACGTCCCGATGCACAAGATCGTCGAGAATGTGCGCCTGGAAGAGGAGTGGTGCGAGGAGGCGCCGTTCTACACGCTGGGCCCGCTGGCCACCGACATCGCGCCGGCCTACGACCACATCACCTCGGCGATCGGCGCGGCCATCATCGCCCAGGCCGGCACCGCGATGCTCTGCTACGTCACCCCCAAGGAGCACCTGGGCCTCCCGGACCGTAAGGACGTGAAGGACGGCGTGATCGCCTACAAGATCGCCGCGCACGCGGGCGACCTGGCAAAGGGCCACCCGCACGCCCAGGAGCGCGACAACGCCTTGAGCACAGCGCGTTTCGAGTTCCGCTGGAACGACCAGTTCGCGCTGTCGCTGGATCCCGACACCGCGCGCGAGTACCACGACGAGACGCTGCCGGCCGAGCCGGCCAAGTCCGCCCACTTCTGCTCGATGTGCGGGCCGAAGTTCTGCTCGATGCGCATCACCCAGGATGTCCGCGACTACGCCGCCAAGCACGGCCTGGAGACCGAAGAGGACGTCGAGGCCATGCTGGCCGCCGGGATGGAGGAAAAGTCACGCGAGTTCGCCGAGCACGGCAACCGGGTGTATCTGCCTATCACGGCCCAGTAATCACGCAGTGACATTCCTGCCGCTGCCCGCGCCGGGCACGACGCCGCGGCGGGTGCTGTCGATCGCCGGGTCGGACTCCGGTGGCGGCGCGGGCATCGAAGCCGACATGCGCACGATGGCGCTGCTGGGCGTGCACGCGTGTGTCGCGGTCACCGCCGTTACGGTGCAGAACACGTTGGGCGTGAAGAGTTTTCACGAGGTGCCCGACGACGTCGTCGCAGGCCAGATCGAAGCTGTGGTCGATGACATCGGCATCCAGTCCGCCAAGACCGGGATGCTGGCGTCGCCGCGCATCATCGACACCGTGGCCACCACCTGGGGTCGGCTCGGGTTGGCGGTGCCGCTGGTCGTCGACCCGGTGGCGGCCTCCATGCACGGCGATGCGCTGATGGCGCCGACGGCCCTGGATTCGCTGCGCCACCAACTGTTTCCGTTGGCGACGCTGGTGACGCCGAACCTCGATGAGGTTCGGCTGCTGGTCGACATCGACGTGGTGGATGCCGCATCGCAGCGGGCGGCGGCCGAGGCACTGCATGCGCTGGGCCCGCGGTGGGTTCTGGTCAAGGGTGGTCACTTGCGATCGTCCGATCGCAGCTGCGACCTGCTGTATGACGGTGCCGATTTTCATGAATTCGACGCGGGGCGGATCGCCACCGGCAACGACCACGGTGGCGGCGACACGCTCGCCAGCGCCATCGCCTGCGCCCTGGCCCACGGCTTCACCGTGCCGGACGCCGTCGAGTTCGGCAAGCGATGGGTCACCGAATGCCTGCGCGCCGCCTACCCGCTGGGCCATGGTCATGGCCCGGTCTCCCCGCTGTTTCGGTTGTCATGATCGCCCGCCTCCTCGATCAGATCGCCGGCCTCGCGCACGAGCCCACCGGCACGCCCGAAGGAGTCGTGGTCCTGACCCACGGCGCCGGCGGCAACCGTGACGCCGTTCTGCTGCAACAGGTTTGCGATGAATGGGCGCACCGCGGCTGGCTCGCCGTGCGGTACAACCTGCCTTACCGTCGGCGCAGGCCCCAAGGCCCGCCCTCCGGTTCCGCCGCCGACCGGGCCGGCATCGTCGAGGCGATCACGGTGTGCCGCGGCCTTGCCGACGGCCCGCTGATCACGGGCGGACATTCCTATGGCGGCCGGCAGACGTCCATGGTGGTTGCGGCCGGCGAAGCGGCGGTGGACTTGCTGACGCTGTTTTCCTATCCGCTGCATCCCCCGGGCCGGCCCGAACGCACCCGCACCGAGCACCTGCCCGACATCACGGTGCCGACGGTCTTCACGCACGGCACGTCCGATCCGTTTGGCACACCGGACGAATTGCGTGCCGCCGCCGCATTGGTCACCGGGACGACGGCCGTCGTCGAGATCGCCAGCGCCCGACACGATCTGCGATCCAAGGCGTTGAACGTGCCGGCGTTGGCCGTCGACGCAGCGCTGCAGCTGCTCGGGCGGAAATAGACAGTTACAACTGGACAGCTTTAACTGTCTAGTTTAGGGTGTTGTCGTGGATGGCGTCAGCGACTCCGCGGTGAGAGCGGCACGCGATATTCGGGTGGTGTTCAGCCGGCTGCGACGCCGGCTGAAGGAGATCGCGGTCGACGGCCTGACACCGTCGCAGACGGCGGTGCTCACCCGGCTGTGGAAGGAGGGGCCGTCGTCGGCCAGCGTGTTGGCCGGCGCGGAACGGGTACGCCCCCAGTCGATGGCCACCATCCTGGCCGTCCTGGGCCAACGCGGGCTCATCAAGCGCGCGCCGGACCCGAGTGATGGTCGGCGCCAGGTGGTTTCGCTGACACCGGCAGGAAAGATGCGCGCCGAAAGCGACCGCCGCACCCGTGAAGAATGGCTGGCCCGCACCATGCAGGAGCGCTACACCGAGTCCGAGCGGCGCGTCATCGTCGACGCGTTGTCACTGCTCGAGCGCTTGACCGAACAATAGAAGGAAAGGTGCCACTATGGAAGTAGGACTGCACTTCATCGACTTTCTACCGGGAGACCCGGCCACGCTGGGCCCGACGCTGGCCGACGCCGCCAAGGCCGCCGAACACGGCGGCGCCACGCTGTTCACCCTCGCCGACCACTTCTTCCAGATGGAACAGCTTGCGCCCGCCGAGAATCCATTCCTCGAGGGTTACACCTCGCTGGGATTCCTGACGGCCCAGACGACCACCATCGAGCTGGCCCTGCTGGTCACCGGTGTCACCTATCGCCACCCTGGCGTGTTGGCCAAGACGGTTACCACGCTGGACGTGCTTTCGCAGGGCCGGTCGATGCTGGGTTTGGGCGCGGCCTGGTACGAACGCGAGCACACCGCGCTGGGAATTCCCTATCCGCCGCTGAGCGCCCGTTTCGAAATGCTGGAAGAGACGCTGCAGATCTGCCTGCAGATGTGGAGCGCGAACGACGGGGCCTACACCAGCACGCACTACCGACTGAACGAGACGATCTGTGTGCCGCAACCGATTCGGCGTCCCCCGATCCTGATCGGCGGCGACGGCGAGAAGAAGACGCTGCGCCTGGTGGCTCAATACGCCGACATCTGGAACAGCATGTCGAACGACGTCGAGGAGCTCGCGCACAAGATCGAGGTGCTGAACCGGCACTGCGACAAGGTGAGCAGGGACCCGGGTGACATCCGCAAGACCTGTGGCGGCCTGGCCGGCACCGACCCCTTCGACAACACCCACGAATTCCTGAAGACGGTCGAACGCTACGCCGCGCTCGGCGTCGACATGATCAACCTCGGCCCGATGCCCGGCCATCCGGACCCGGTCGGCTTCGTTCGCCGCCTGGGCGACGAGGTGATTCCACGGCTTGCCGAAATCGGTTGAGCGGGTTGATGGTTGGCTAGCCAGGGTAACGCGAGTAACAGGCGTCGGCGTTCCCGGTCACGCCGCCGCGGAACGCCGCGATCCGGGTGAAGCCGGCCGGCACGCTGGTGCCGTCCGCGTCGCTGGCGACCAGATGGTTGGTGAGCAGGCCGGCCACCGCCTCATCGAGATCGCCTGCGGTGAGCAGCAATTCATTGTGGGAGGGTAGATCGATCGGCTCGGCCATTTTGCGATGCGCCACACCCGTCAGGCACGCGGTCCGCAGCGCGGTCCACGGGCTCTGCATCGGCAGGCCCCGCCCGTGCTGCACTGCCAGCGCGTAGCGCGACATCACGACGGACAACGCGGTGTCGTCGCCTTGCGGCAGCGTCTGTTGCTTCTCGTCGGCGACCGCGCCCATGGCGGCGAGGCCGGGCAGGTCGACGGTGATGGTGTTGGTGCCAGGGCAGTAGGACGCCGGCGGGGTCGCCTTGGCGTCCGGGCAGTCGGCCCGCTGGTAGGACAGAGCCGGTGGGCTGGCCGGGGCGAAGATCTTCCCCAGCAACTCCATGAGATTCGACATGGTGTCCTGGTTGATCGGCACCTCACCGGTCTCGGCTCGGCCGGAGTAGTCCACCCGCAAGGCATTTGGCAGATCGCCGCGGCGCTGCTCGATTTCGTTGCGGTTGATCGCCGCGCAGGCCGAGGCGCCGGTGAGGAAACCCATCTGGAAGGCGCTGATGCGGTCCAGGGCCGAACCGTGCGCGTCATCGTTCTCCGTGTCGCTGTCCATGACCGGGTCACGGGTGGTGATGATTCCCGCCAGGACATGGTCGAGCCCGTCGGCGGTGCTCAGCGTGAAGCGTGGCGACTTGCCGTCGGCGACCCAGTACAGGTAGACACCGGCGAAGCAATCGGCCTGCTGCTCGCGGACGATGGTCGCGTCCCGTCTGGTCACCAGCTTGGCCATCTGCTGCAGTGCGTGCCCGAATTCGTGTGCCAGCACACCGGTGACGGACATGTCACCGAAATACTTCTGCGCGATGGGCATGAATTCGCCGCGGTCCCAGGCGATCAGGTTGCACTTGCCGGTGTAGAAGGCGTTTACGAGCTTGTAGGTGTCGTTGTGGCACACGATTGGACTTCGCGGATCGCTCGAGTCGTAGGACACCATCTTGCTGACCGGCACGAATTTGCCCTTCAGCGATTGGTTGTAGACCGACTGCCAGTACTCCTCGATGTCGTTGACCGACAGCAGCCCCAGGCTGTCGATCGGCCCGTTGTCGGTGTTGAGCACCTTGCCTTGGGGACTGGGCGCGTTCGAACGGATTCCGCTGGGCCCGTTGGTCGCGGGCAGACCGCCGACCAGGAAGGGGTCGTTGAGCGTTGACAGGGCGCGCCCGTCGACGAACGTCGTGCAACCGGCCACCAGGAGCATCGCGGCCGCCCAGAGGAGCGCCAACCTGAGCGCGTGGCTATGCATGACCAACCTCATCCCGACCGGCTCCAGGGCAGCATCATTCTAGAGGCACTGGCCCTACCGGGCAGCAGAAATCCAAGGCTCCAGCAAACGTGCTCGGCGGGGAAGTCAGTCAGAACGGCGGTGGGTCCTCGTCGGGTGGGGCGGGGCCGAGGGGGGCGGCTTCGGGTGCGCGGCGGGTGGCTTGGCGGGCCTGGCGGTTGTGGGCGCGTTCGGCCGCGATCCGGTAGGCGCGGTCTTGAGCGCGGGTGCGCCGGCGCCGGGGCATCATCGCGGTGCGCTCAGCACACGGCTCGGCGGGGCGCTCGGCGGGTGGCGGCAGGTCGCCGGTGGGGGCGCACAGGCCGGGGAACAACAGCGCGCTGCCCGGGGTGGTGACATAGGTGGCCCCGGCCGGGGACGTCACGATCAGCGTCCCGTCGGGCAGCTGCTGGTCACGCCAGCCCCCAAACGTTTTCACCAAATGATGCGTACGGCAATAACATTTCAGGTTCGACGCATGCGTCGGACCACCCTGGCCGTGCGGGATCGTGTGGTCCACATCGCAGTCGATGGCCGCCACGTCACAGCCCGGCCACCGACACGTCAGATCCCGGCACCGCACGAAATCAGCCAACGCCGCCGAGGGAAGGTAGCCCGGTTCGGGCCCGTCGTCGCCGGGATGCGCCAACGGGGTCAGCCGCGCGGAGCGCGCCAACTGCGCGACCACCTCGGCAGTGATCAACCCGTCAGCCCCCAACTCCCAAGCCATGCCGCCCCGCCCGCTGATCACGGACTGCTCGGCGATCACATGAATGGTCACCGGGCAGGCGGGCTTGCGGGCCCCGGCCGCACAATCCGCGCGCCCGCAACGGCAGCCCAGCCGGTCAGCCCCGGCCGCCAAGGCGCCCAGCGCATCGGCACGGCGCTGCACCGCGCTGCGCGGGTCGTGCACACACACCGTGGCCGCCAGCGCGGTCAGCCGCCGGTCCAGGGCATGCGCGTCGGAGGCCAACAACGAGCCCGACACGTTGGCGATGCCGTCGTGTTCCTGCCCGATGTAGATCTCGCGGCCACGCTGGCTGTTGCGGCGCCGGCGCACCGCATCGACATCGACCCTGGCCACGATCGCATCCACCATGCCCGACAGCCGCCCCGGCTCATCGAGGGCCAACGGGTCACGTTGGCGGCCACCCCCGCATCGACCTGGGCCAAAACCTGAGGATCCTCGATCAAATCGGTGCGCAGCGCGATGGTCTGAAAATCCCGATAACCGATGTCACCGGCCCTAAACACCGCCGCCACCGCCGGCAGCCGGTAACGCATCACCTGCGCATCATGCAACTGACCACTGGCACCGGCCTGACTGATCCGCAACCCCGCCGCCACCTCGGCAGCCACCGTCACCCAGGTGTCGACCGCCCAGTCCGCCCGCTCACCGATCTCGGCGCGACGCAACTCGAACAACTCCCCGACCGCATCCAGCCGCCCCGCCGCCCGCGCCTCCGCACGCGCACACCCCGCAACCCGATCCAGCAACCACCGCGACCGCCCCGTCTCCGACACCGGATACCACGAACCAATCCCATCGAACATACATTCGGCAATAGCAACGGGGTCCGACACGATCCCCGGGCCGACGTCACGGCACCCGGGTGCGATGCCTCTTGTTGTGCGGCGGCACGCCGTTGACCCCGCCGATGGACCCCCCGTAGCTGCCGACGGCGAACCCGACGCCAGAACCCATGACCGCCAACGCATCCCGGTTGATGTTGTCGACGGTGTCGCGGGGGCTCTGGAAGTTCGGGTCGAACGCCACGCCGGCCTGGCCGCCCCACAGCCGGGCCTGGACTGGCGTTTTCAGCTGCGAGGCCCCGGTGGTCATGCCACCGACGGGCACGCCGGCGACCATGAAGGGGTGATAGTCGGCCCTGGTGTCCAACGGCATGTCCGCGGCCCGCTTCCCCGCGAGGTTCAGGTAGCCGGCCAGGGTGCGTTCGATACCGGCCGAGCCTTCGGGCACGTCCGCGGCGGAGATAGCCGCTCCGGGCGGGCCGGACTGATCGCCGTCGTCGGTGAAGAATCCGGCATTGGGCGAGCCGAGCATGGTGAAGTTCAGGTACAGCGCGATGTCGTTGAGCTGGTCACGATCCATGCCGAACACGTAGTCCATGACGCCGTTGAGCCCGTCCTCGTCGGCGCCCCAGAACACGAACCGCACCGCGTTGTTCACCGGGGCGAGCGGGCCCAGCTGCAGCGCCGTCTCCAGCACGGCGGCCACTCCCGAGCCGTCGTCATTGATCCCGGGCCCGGCGCGCGAGCCGTCCAGATGCGCACCCACCACCACGACGTCATGGGAAGACCCCGTCTTGGTCTGCGCCACGACGTTTCGGGAAGTGATCTTGACGTTTTGCGCATCCAGCACCAGACGTACCGGTGCGGTCGTGCCCGTCAGCGCGGCGGCACCAGAGGCACCCAGCACGGCGACGGGCACCGTCAGCTGCTTGAAATATCCGGTGGTGAACAGCGTGGGCGGAGCTCCCCGCCCGGTGGGTGAACTGAGCACGATCAGGGCGCCGGCGCCCTTGGCCACCGCGCTGTTCTGTTTGTCGACCACCGAACACTGCGCGTCGTCGACGACCGCGATCGCGCCCTTGGGCACGGCAGCCGGGTAATCGCCTGCCCTGCAACCGGACGGCTGCACCGGGCGTACAGGCAGCCCGGTCAGTCCGCCGGGCGGCGTCTGCACCAGCAGTGAGGCCTGGTCGACGGGATAGGTGCGGCCGGCGATGGTCAACGACGGCTTGCCCGAAGACACGGTGTAGAGCCTGTCGAACTGCGGTGTCTGGACGTCGAAACCCTTGTCGCGCAGTGCCTTAGCGACGTAGTCCACGCTGGCGCCAAAGCCCGGCGTCCCGTCGGCGCGGTTGCCGCCATTGGCGTTCGCGATGTTCTGCAGGGCATGCAGGTGCCCCAGCATGCCGTCGGCGGTCACCTTCGTGGCCAGGCTGCGCCCGAGGTCCGGCGCAGCCGTCGGCAGCCCGGGGCGCGTCGAGGAACATCCGACCACCATGGCGGTCAGCAGCAGAGTCGCGCCCAGCCGGGAGATCATTGCTTGACGAGCGCGTGCCGGGTGCGGTCCGCCATGGCGGGCACGCCGTTATGTCCCCCGAGGTCTTGCGCGTAGAGACCCATCGCGTAAGCCACGCCGCCGCCGTTGATTCCCAGCGCGGTTCGGTTGACGTGATCGAGGGTGTCGCCTTTCTGGTGATAGTTCGGGTCGTACGGTTGATCGGCGGTGCCGCCCCACAGCTTGGCCTGATCAGCGGACATCTTGCCCTCGGCGCCGGAGAACAGGCCGCCAGCGGGGATACCCGCCAAGGTGAACCCGTTGTAGTCGGACCGGCCGTCAAACGCGGTGTCCTGCGCGGCCTTCCCGGCCGACTTCAGGTAGGAGACCAGTGTCCGCTCGATACCGGCCGAACCCTCGGGCACCACCGGCTGGCCACGAGCGTCCACGGGCAGCGACTGGTCGCCGTCGTAGGTGAAGTAGCCGGGGTTCGGCGACGCGAGCATGTCGAAATTCAGGTACAGCGCAATGCTTTTCAACGCCGCCAGGTCCAGGGACTCGACATAGTTGCGTGATCCGATCAGGCCGAGCTCCTCCGCACCCCAGAAGCCGAATCGCACCGCGTTGTGCACCTGCGGCGAACTCCCCAGCCGCACAGCGGTTTCCAGCACCGCGGCCACGCCCGACCCGTTGTCGTTGATACCGGGCCCGTCGGGCACGCTGTCCAGGTGCGCCCCCGCCATCACCACGTCGGTGGTCGAGCCGGTCTTGGTCTGTGCGATCACGTTGCGGGCCCGGAAGCTTTGGGCGCTGGCATTGAGCCTGATCGTGGTATGTCCCGGCTGGCCGCGCAGCTGGATCCCCACCGATCTGGTGACGCTCAGCGCCGGGATCTTGACCTCGGTCGCCGGCCCCAGCGTGCCGCCCATCTGTTGCTCGTCGATGTTGTCGGCGATGATCATCGCGACGGCGCCACTCTGTGCCGCGGCTTCCTCCTTCTGGGCGAACGGGCAGGTGCCGCGATCGACCAGCGCCACCGCCCCCCGCAGTGGCAGGTTGGCGTAATCGGAGGCCGCGCAGCCGGGGTCGTTCGGAGGTGCGGCCACCAGCGGCCCGTTCACGCCGTCCGGCCCGGTGCCCAGGCTGAAGTCCAGTGCGTGCGCCTCCACCTCTACCCCGCCGACGGTGAGCACCGGCTTGTCGGCGTGAAACACCCGCGCCGAGAATTCGGGGGTTTGCACGTCGAACCCGCTGCCGCGCAAGACATTTACGACGTAATCAACGCTCGCTTCGTATCCGGGTGTGCCGATCGACCGGGTGCCGTTGTTGGCGTTGGCGATCTCTTGCAGCTTGGTCAGGTGTGCCATCATCGCGTCGGCCGTGACCTTGCCGCGCAATGTGGAGGCGAATTCTGCCGCGGCGGCATCACCGGTTGTTTGCTCCGGGTCGGACGACCGATGGAAGCAGCCGGTTGCGGATGCGGTCAGGGCGACCACGGCGAGCAACGCCGGAATCGTCGTCGATTTGTTCACCATCGAGGCCAAGGTTAGACCGCGCCCGCGGCGGCCCGGTTCAGGACACGGCGGTATCAGACATGCAGGGCGCTGAACGGTGCGATGGGGATGTTGCGCACCACGAACCAGGCCAGCACCAGCGACAGCGTCACGACGGCGGCCCAGCGCCCGTGCTGCCAACTGCGGATCCGGCGACCCACCACGCGGCCATAGGTCCAGGACACATGCGCCCACACCAGCAGCACGACCGCCGCCAGGCCCAGCGCGTTGAACCTGGCGGCCGCCAACAGATTGCCGTGCATGAGCGAATACACCATGCGCAAGCTGCCGCATCCGGGGCAGTCGATCCCCAACAACGCCTTGGTGGGGCATACCGGCAGCGGTCCGTTCGGGGTGGTCGGATCGGCCGCCCAGACGGCGGCGCACATCAGCGTCGTGGATGCGGCCACCACCAGTGGTGCACCCAGATTCGCGTGCGCCGCCCCCCAGCGGGTCACCATGATGACCGGAGGTTCAGAGCATCGCGGCGAGTGCCGCATTGGTGTCCGTGTTCAGCGCACCGCTCGCCGCCAGAACGCCGTAGACGACGCCCGCGACGATGCCGATGACCACCGACCAGATCACCCATTTCTTGGCGCTGTCGGCGGACGCCTGCGCCTCCGCGTAGCGGCCCTGCGCCCACAACCCATTGACCTGGCTCGACTTGACGATCGCCACGATTCCGAAGGGAAGACAGCAGAACAGCGTCGCCAGGATCGACCACACGAGGTGGTTGTTCGGCGCTTGGCCTGCGGGCGGCTGCGGCGGATATCCGGGCGGGGGCGGCGGCGGATACCCGGGCGGCGGGGGCGGCGGTTCAGTCATGGATTCTCCAGTCAAGAGAAGTTAGCTGACGTCAGGCGTTGCCAACCATACCCGAGCGGCCCCCGCTCGGCACCAGCAATGAGAAATTCCGTGCGGCCGACCCAACGACTTCGCCGAAAGTCGCCGATTGCCAAGGCGTTCCACCATGATTCGGGATCCCCGGCGATGACCCACATCGACTATTGCCGGCGGAATGTATTGCTTTACCCGGACATAGCCCTACTATCCATGTGAGAAGCGGCCGTTGAGGAGCCCCTGATGTCAGATTTCAGCCACGGGCGGGGACGAAGACGGCAACGGCGCGCACCGACCGTCGCGCGCAGCGGCGGCGTGCCATTCCCTGTGCCGCAACCGATTCCGCCACCGATGACCGAGAACCGTTATTCCCCTTCTATTTCCAGCAACCGCAGGGAGTCAGGAAAATGTCACATCTGAACACCGCGCTGCGATTCGTTTCGGCGGCGGCGTGCACAGGCAGTCTGGCTTTCGCGGGGATCGGCACCGCGAACGCCGAACCCAACACCGGCACCGCGGCGGACCTGAACACGCTGGCCGCCTCGCTGTCGAAGGGTTACGGCCTGAACAACTGTAAGTCGCAGGAGCTGACGGAGTCCGGTGAGCTCGCCGAACTCGTCTGCGGGCAGAGCCCCGATTCCAGCGGACCGGGCTCCGGCGTCTACGCCCTGTTCTCCGACAGCACCAACCTAGGTGCCGCGTTCAGCTCCACCATCAAAGACGTATCCCTGGCCGCGTGTGGGGACGCCGGGCAGTCACCGGGAACGTGGAAGCAGAACGGCCAGACGGGCGGCCAGATCGCTTGTGGCACTTACAAGAACTATGCGACGTTGACCTGGACCACCGATGCCAAGAATGTGTTGGGCCACCTCACCTCGTCCAACAATGACGTCAACGCGCTCTACCAATGGTGGCGCACCAACGGCTGACGTTTACAGCTGAGCGGCAATCAGGTCCGCCACCGCGCGCATCCCGGCGGCGTTCGGGTGTAACGGGGCGGGACGCCCCGGCAGCGGGACACCGAGCCGGGCGGGCAGCGTCGTCCAAGGATCAGGCGACCACGCGTGATGGTCGCGGCTCTCCGCCGCGGCCCGGACGACTTCGCCACCGGTCGCCGCGGCGGCGTCGGCCGTCATCGTCTCCAGCGTGGCGGCCACGTGACGCCCCAGGTCGGCATCCGTGGGCGACAGCGGCGCTGCGGGCGCACCCGCCGGCGGCAGCACCGTCAGGTAGTCGACGAAGAAGATCCGTGCCTGCGGGGACCGCTGACGCAGCGCGCGGCCGACCGCACACAGCGACTCGAATACCGCGTCCAGGGCGCGATCTCGCGCCTGGCGATCCAGCAGTTCGCCGATGCGATCCCCCAACAGCGGCAGGTGACGCAGCGAGCGCGGTAGCGCCGCCACCGTCAACAGCGGAATGTAGCCGACGTCGTTGCCGCCGATGGTCACCGTGACCAGGCTCTCGGTGCCGTCCAGCGCCGCGATCTGGGGCGGTGCGCCGTGCTGGCGTTCGGTGAGCACGTGGGCGGTGGTCGCGCCGGAGAAGGTGACGTCAACCAGGTCGTACCCGTATCGCTGCGCGATCAGGTGCGCGTAGTTGCGGGCGGACCGGCCCGACCAGCGTGGAGCGCCGGCGGCGCGGGCCCGGATGCCGGGACCTGCGGCCATCGAACTGCCCAGTGCCACATATCGACTCATCGGCTCGGGCTCAATTGTCGGGCCTGGGGCTCGAAGCCTGCGCCCAGAACCGCTTCGGGATCCGTCCTGCGCGCCGGGCCAGATACCCGGCGGTGACGGCGGCGGCCATCGCGGCGGCCATCGCCGGCGGATCGGCGGCCCGGGTCACCGCGGTGGCCAACAACACCGCGTCGCAACCCAATTCCATCGCCAGCGCGGCGTCGCTGGCCGTTCCGATGCCCGCGTCGAGCACCACCGGAACGCCGGCCCCGGCGACGATCATTTCGATGTTGTGCGGATTGGTGATGCCAAGGCCGGTGCCGATCGGCGAACCCAGCGGCATGACCGCCGCGCATCCGGAGTCCTCGAGCCGGCGCGCCAGCACCGGATCATCGTTGGTGTAGGGCAGGACGACAAACCCGTCGTCGACCAATTGTTCTGCGGCGCGGACTAATTCGACCGCGTCGGGCAACAGCGTGCGTTCGTCGGCGATCACCTCGAGCTTGATCCAGTTGGTGTTCAGTGCTTCACGTGCCAACTGTGCGGTGAGCACCGCCTCGGCCGCGCCGCGGCATCCGGCCGTGTTGGGCAGCGGCGTGATGCCGAGTCGGTTGAGCAGATCGAGCAGTCCGGTGCCGCCCTCGGCGTCGACCCGGCGGATGGCGACGGTGGTCAGTTCCGTGCCCGAGGCCACCAGCGCCTCTTCGAGCACCGCCAGGTTGCCCGCTCCCCCGGTCCCCATGATGAGCCGCGACGCGAAGCTGCGGTCGCCGATGGTGAGTTTCGAGTCAGCCACCTTGCACCGCCGTCACTATCTCGAGCCGGGCACCGTCGAAAAGTTCTGTGGTCCAACGTGATCGCGGCAGCACCGCGTCGTCCATCGCCACCGCGACGCCGCGGTCCGGGAAACCCAGGGACCGCAGCAGCGCGGCGACCGTGACGTTCGCGTCGACGTCGACCTGTTGTTCGTTGACCACGACGACCATCAGCGCCGCTCCTCCTCATCGCTTCGCTCTGCATCGTCGCAGCGCGAGATCATCGGTGCGCTCCCACCGGGGCGAGTTCGGACACGATCTGTTCTGCCGTCCAGGGCGCCAGCAGGAATCCCGACCGGCCGTGGCCCGCGGCGACCAGCGTGCGCGCGTCCAGGCGGTGCACCAGCGGCAGATTGTCGGGTGTCATCGGGCGCAGCCCGGCGGCGCATTCGGCCAGCTCGTATTCGCCCAGCGCCGGCAACACCGCGCACGCGTCGTCCAGCAGGTCGCGCACGCCGGACACGACCGGGGCGGTGTCGCGCCCGTGTTCGTACTGGGTGGCGCCCACCACCACCCCGTCGGCGCGCGGCACCAAATACACCTGCCGTCCGTGCACCCGGGCGCGAACAACGCGCTGCGGCAACGGCATACAACCCTTGCGCCACCGCAGTCGCAGCACTTCGCCCTTCACCGGGCGCACCGGCAGGCCGGGCCACAGTGCGGGCGCGTCGATGCCGTTGGCGATCACCACCGCGTCGGCGTCGACGCGCGACAGCTCGTCCACCGCCGGCGCCCACGACACCCCGAGCAGCTCGCACTGCTGCGCCAGCGCGTCCAGCACCGCCCGGTTGTCCACCGCCAATTCGGTGGGCGCCCGAAAGCCGTGCCGGATGCCTTGCGCCAGCAGCGGTTCGACGTCGCGGGCGGCCGGCTCCCAGACCACCGGGTGCCCCTGGGCGGATAACCACTCCGCGACGGTGCGCAGGTCGGCGGCATCGGCGCGGTCGACGGCCACCACCAGCGACTCGCGCGCGGTGACGATCTCGGGTGGCAGCCCGTCCAGGAAGCCGCCCTCGCGCCACAGCCGCAGCGATTCCAGGCCCAGCCGCAGCAGTCGCTCTTCGCCCGGCCAGCCCTCGCTGTGCGGCGCCAGCATGCCGCCGGCGACCCAGGATGCGCCCCGGTGGTCGGTGCGGTGCACCCGAACCGACCATCCGGCCTGCGCCGCGCGGCGCGCCACCGCGAGGCCGATGATGCCGCCGCCGATGACGGCCAGGCACCCCGGCGGGGGTCCCGAGGGCATCCCGGTCATTCTCTTGCCTCCCTTCGCCGGCATGACCCGGATCAGGTGTGACGGTAAGGGCGGGGCCGGGTGGTTCCGGCTGCGCCCACTCTCAGCCCCGCAGTCAGCTACCCGGGACTCCCGTGTCTGGTGGTTCTCTTCGGCTCCACGCTAGCGCGCTAGCGTCTCGGTGTGCATCAACGTGCTGCCCGACTGGCCGCCGCGCGGCTATATCTGTGCACCGACGCGCGCCGCGAGCGCGGCGACCTGACGGAGTTCGCGGACGCCGCGCTGGCCGGCGGCGTGGACATCATCCAGCTGCGGGACAAGGGCTCGGCCGGTGAGCGGCAGTTCGGCGCCCTCGAGGCGCGCGACGAGCTCGCGGCGTGCGAGATCCTGGCCGACGCGGCCCGCAGGCACGGCGCCTTGTTCGCCGTCAACGACCGGGCCGACATCGCCCGCGCGGCCGGCGCCGATGTGCTGCACCTCGGGCAGGGCGACCTGCCGCCGGCCGTCGCCCGCGACATCGTCGGCCCGGAGATGCTGCTCGGGCTGTCCAGCCACGACCGCGGGCAGGCGGGCGCCGCCGCCGCAGCGGCCGATTACTTCTGCGTCGGCCCGTGTTGGCCCACGCCCACCAAACCGGGCCGCACCGCAGCGGGCCTGGGCTTGGTGCGGACCGCCGCCGAGCTGGGCACCGCCACGCCGTGGTTCGCGATCGGCGGCATCGACGAGCGGCGCCTGCCCGAGGTGCTCGCCGCCGGCGCCCGGCGCATCGTGGTGGTGCGGGCGATCACCGCGGCCGCGGACCCGCGGGCCGCGGCCGAGCGGCTCAGTTCGGCGCTGGCAGCAGCGAGCTGATCTTGCGGGTCAGCTGCGAGGGCTGCCGGCCGGCCAACGGGTGGCCGGGCGTGCACCATACGAAGACCCCGGTCTCGATCTCGATCGTGCGCGGCAAATATCGCCGCCGTTCGTCGTCGCGGTCCAGCGGCAACACCGCAGGCTCGGTTCGCAGCTGCCGCCAGCTGGCCGCGAAGCCGGGATGCAGCGGCAGGCGGGACACGTCCTCTTCGGAGACCCAGCGCATCTCGGCGCTTTCCCGGTTGGGCACGGTGTGCAGCAACTCGCCGGCGTCGGCGACGACGGTGGTGTAGCTCCATCGCGTGCCGGCGATCCCGGCAACCTCCGACGTGACCACGGTCGCGCGCACCGCGACCAGCTCAGCCGGCAGGCCGGCCTCTTCGTGCGCTTCACGGACGGCCGTCTCCTCGGGCGTTTCGTGGCTGTCCCGCGCGCCGCCCGGCAGTCCCCAGGTGCCCCCCTGATGGCTCCACACCGCGCGATGCTGGAGCAGCACCGCGGGCGTGCCGTCGGGTTGCGGGGCCCGCAGCAGCAAACCCGCCGCCCCGAAGCGGCCCCAGTAGTGGGCGCCTTTCTCGGAGATCACCCAGCCGTCACCGTCACCCTGCACCGATTCAGGATATGCAGACTTGGTTGGGGCGTCGTCAATTGCGTCCGCCTCCACCCATCCACCCGAACATGCTCTTAGACTTCGCTTATAGAGGTCCGTACAGCGAAATCCAATGGCCGAGAGACGAGGGCTGATACAACGTGACGGTTGAGCTGGCGCACCCGTCGACCGAGCCGCAGGGATCGCGGTCGCCCGCCGAACCGGCCCATCCACGCTGGTGGTTCATCTCGACGACACCGGGCCGCATCCTGACCATCGGCATCGTGCTGGCCGCGCTCGGCGGGATGAGCGCCTTCGCCACCTCGACCACCATCAACCACCGGCAGCAGGTGCTGACCACGGTGCTCAACCACACCGAGCCGCTGGCATTCGCGGCGGGGCGGCTCTACACCACCCTGTCGGTGGCCGACGCCGCGGCGGCCACCGCGTTCATCGCCGAGGCCGAACCCCAGCCCGTCCGCCAGCGCTACGAGCAGGCCATCACCGACGCGTCGGTGGCCGTGACCCGGGCGTCGAGCGGGCTCACCGACGAACCGCTGGTGCAGCTGCTGGGCCGGATCAATGCCGAGCTCGCCGTCTACACCGGCCTGATCGAGATCGCCCGCACCAACAACCGGGAGGGCAATCCGGTCGGCTCGTCATACCTGTCGGAGGCGTCGGGGCTGATGCAGTCGACGATCCTGCCCGACGCGGCGCGGCTTTACCAGGCGACCTCGCACCGGGTGGACACCGAAACCACCGCGTCGACGCAGATCCCGGCGCCGGTGATCATGGTCGTCGGCGCCACCGTGGTGTTCGGCGCGTTCTCCCACCGCTGGCTGGCGCGGCGCACCCGGCGCCGAATCAACCCCGGCCTGGTGGTGGGCGCACTCGCTATCCTCGTCATGGTGGTTTGGGTTGGGACTGCGCTCACCATTTCGACGACGGCAAGTCGTAGCGCGAAGGATACTGCCGCGGAATCCCTCAAAACCGTCACCAACGTCGCCATCACCGCCCAGCAGGCGCGCGCCGACGAGACGCTGTCGCTGATCCGCCGCGGGGACGAGGAGAAACGCAAGCAATCGTTCTACCAGCGCATCGACTCCATGCACCGCCAGCTCGACCAGTACATGTCCCGCAGCGATGCCGTGGACAAGCCGGACCTGCAAGGCGCCGATCAGCTGCTGCTGCGCTGGCGGCAGGCCAACGACCGGATCACCTCCTACATCTCGGTGGGTAACTACCGGGCCGCGACGCAGGTGGCGCTGGGCAGCAGCGAGGAGGACTCCACCCCGGCGTTCGACAAGCTGGAAGGCGAGCTGGCCAAGGCCATGGATCAGGGCCGCATCACCCTGCGCAACGACGTCATCAACGCGCGCAGCGGGTTGTCCGGCGCCCAGGTCGGAGGTGTGGTGCTCAGCCTCGGCGCCGCCATCGCGGTGGCGCTGGGACTATGGCCGAGGCTGAAAGAGTATCGATGATGATCCGGCGGCTTCTGCTTCGCCGAACGTGCGCCGTGGCCGCCACGGTGGTGGTGGCGGCGGGCTGCGGGCACACGGAGTCGCTGCGGGTGGCCAGCGTGCCGACGTTGCCGCCGCCGACACCGGTCGGCATGGAGCAGCTGCCGCCGCGGCCGCCGCTGCCGCCCGACGGACCGGACCAGAACTGCGACCTGACGGCCAGCCTGCGGCCGTTCGCCACCAAGGCGGAGGCGGACGCGGCGGTCGCCGACATCCGGGCCCGCGGCCGGCTGATCGTCGGACTCGACATCGGCAGCAACCTGTTCAGTTTTCGTGATCCGATCACCGGCGAGATCACCGGCTTCGACGTCGACATCGCCGGCGAGGTGGCACGCGACATCTTCGGCGCGCCATCACACGTCGAGTACCGGATCCTGTCGTCGGACGAGCGGGTCACCGCGTTGCAGAACTCCGAGGTGGACATCGTGGTCAAGACCATGACCATCACCTGCGAACGGCGCAAGCTGGTGAACTTCTCGACCGTTTACCTCGACGCCAACCAGCGCATCCTGGCCCCGCGCGACTCGTCCATCGTCAAGGTCTCCGACCTGTCCGGCAAGCGGGTCTGCGTGGCGAGGGGCACCACGTCGCTGCACCGGATCCGGCAGATCGATCCGCCCCCGATCGTGATCTCGGTGGTCAACTGGGCCGATTGCCTGGTGGCGATGCAACAGCGGGAGATCGACGCAGTCAGCACCGATGACTCGATCCTGGCCGGGCTGGTCGAAGAGGACCCGTACCTGCACATCGTCGGCCCCAACATGGCCACTCAGCCCTACGGCATCGGAATCAACCTGAACAACACCGGGCTGGTGCGATTCGTCAACGGAACGCTGGAGCGGATCCGCCGGGACGGCACGTGGAACACGTTGTACCGCAAGTGGTTGACGGTGCTGGGACCCGCGCCTGCCCCGCCTACCCCGAGGTATCTGGACTGATGGCCGAGGCGGACAAGCGCACCGAGCAGCCGGACACCGGCCCGGAAGACGCTGCGGACGGGGGCCCGCGCACCCAACCGGCCGACGCCCAGACCGGCGCGGCGACGGGACGGTTGCAGGCCACGCAGGCGCTGTTCCGTCCCGATTTCGACGACGACGATGACGACGACTTTCCGCACATCTCGCTGGGCAGCCTGGAGACCGACTCGTCGGACCGCATGGCCGTGGCCACGCGTTCGTTGCCGGCGGTCAGACAGCTCGGCGGCGGCCTGGTGGAGATCCCGCGCGGGCGCGACATCGACCCGCTCGAAGCCCTGATGACCAATCCGGTGGTCCCGGAGTCCAAGCGATTCTGCTGGAACTGCGGAAAGCCGGTGGGGCGGTCCGACAAGAACACCAAGGGCGTGTCGGAGGGGTGGTGCCCATCCTGCGGCAGCCCGTATTCGTTTCTGCCGCAGCTCAATCCCGGCGATATCGTCGCCAACCAGTACGAGGTCAAGGGCTGCATCGCCCACGGAGGTCTGGGCTGGGTCTATCTGGCGGTCGACCACAACGTCAACGATCGACCGGTGGTGCTCAAGGGTTTGGTGCACTCCGGCGACGCGGAGGCGCAGGCGATCGCGATGGCCGAACGGCAGTTCCTGGCCGAGGTGGTCCATCCCCAGATCGTCCAGATCTTCAACTTCGTCGAACACGTTGACCAGCACGGGAATCCGGTTGGCCTCATCGTCATGGAATACGTCGGTGGCCAGCCGCTCAAGCACGGCAAGGGCAAGAAGCTGCCCGTCGCCGAGGCAGTCGCCTACCTGCTGGAAATCCTGCCCGCACTGAGCTATCTGCATTCGATCGGCCTGGTCTACAACGACCTGAAGCCGGAGAACATCATGCTCACCGAGGAGCAGCTCAAGCTGATCGACCTGGGCGCGGTGTCGCGGATCAATTCGTTCGGATACCTCTACGGCACACCTGGTTTCCAGGCGCCCGAGATTGTGCGGACCGGCCCGACGGTCGCCACCGACATCTACACGGTGGGCCGCACCCTGGCCGCGCTCACGCTGAATCTGCAAACGCGCAACGGCCGCTACGTCGACGGTCTGCCCGAGGACGACCCGGTGTTGACCACCTACGACTCCTTCCGCCGGTTGTTGCGCCGTGCCACCGATCCCGACCCACGGCGCCGGTTCTCCAGCACCGAGGAGATGTCCGCCCAGTTGATGGGCGTGCTGCGCGAGGTGGTCGCCCTTGACACCGGTGTGCCGCGACCCGGCCTATCGACCATCTTCAGCCCCAGCCGCTCGACGTTCGGCGTCGACCTGCTGGTCGCCCACACCGACGTGTACCTGGACGGCCAGGTCCACTCGGAGAAGCTCACCGCCCGCGAAATCGTTACCGCGCTACAGGTTCCGCTGGTCGATCCGGCCGACGTCGCGGCTCCCGTCCTGCAGGCGACCGTGCTGTCCCAGCCGGTGCAGACCCTGGACTCGTTGCGCGCGGCCCGGCACGGGACGCTGGACGCCGACGGCGTCGAGCTGTCCGACTCGGTGGAGCTACCGCTGATGGAGGTTCGCGCGCTGCTGGATCTCGGCGACGTGGCCAAGGCCACTCGCAAGCTCGACGACCTGGCCGAGCGGGTCGGCTGGCAATGGCGGCTGGTGTGGTACAAGGCCGTCGCCGAGCTGCTTACCGGCGACTACGATTCGGCGACAACGCATTTCACTGAAGTGCTGGACACGTTTCCCGGCGAGCTGGCGCCCAAGCTGGCCATGGCGGCCACCGCCGAGCTCGCCGGCGACGTGGACGACCACAAGTTCTACGAGACCGTGTGGAAGACCAACGACGGCGTGATCTCGGCCGCATTCGGGTTGGCCAGATCCTTGTCCGCGGAAGGGGATCGGACCGCCGCGGTGCGCACGCTGGACGAGGTGCCTGCCACCTCGCGGCACTTCACCACCGCCCGGCTGACCAGCGCGGTGACGCTGTTGTCCGGCCGGTCCAAGCGCGAGATCACCGAGGAGGACATCCGCGACGCGGCCCGGCGGGTGGAGGCGCTGCCGCCCACCGAGCCCCGCGTGCTGCAGATCCGCGCGCTGGTGCTGGGCTGCGCGATGGACTGGTTGGAGGACAACCAGGCCAGCACCAATCACATCCTCGGTTTCCCCTTCACCGAGCACGGGCTGCGGCTGGGAGTCGAAGCGGCGCTGCGCAATCTGGCCCGCGTGGCGCCCACTCAGCGGCATCGCTACGAACTCGTGGACATGGCGAACCGGGTGCGCCCCACCAGTACCTTCTGAGGCTTCGGGTCGGGAAACAGGCCGGCAGTTTCACGGCTCATCTGAGAAGGATGAGCAAGGCAACGAGAACCCCGACGACCGCGAACGCGAGTGCCGAGCCGATCACGAACGGGCCCCTCCGGGTTTCGAGGATGACGAACCCGCGGCGGGTCTCGCGGACGTATTGATACCGAGACAGCGCCGCGAGCGCGGCGACGACGCCGGCACAGATAAGCGAGGCCCCGACGACGCGGGCGGCGTCGGCATGGACGAGTAGGACTACCGTGAAAGCGAATACGCAACCCAGCCCGATCAGCGTCATTGTGCGTTGGAGGTGGTTGCGCTCGAACGGGTACTGCATCCCCCACAGTTTCTGGCGCCCGGCGTTCATCGAGACTCAGGGCCGGGGCGCGACAACGAGGACGATGACTCCGACTCCCACGAGCAGGACCGCCACGGCGACCAGCAGCGGGGCACCGAACCCGGGCAACGGCCGACGCCGCCGCAATGCGCGCTCGCTGACAAACCAGCGCCGCACGCCGAGCCCGCAGGTGCCGAAGGCGATCGCCACGAGACCCAAAGCGAGGATCTCGCTCTCGAACCGGGGGTGCTCGATGAGGAGCCGGTCGATGGCGACGGCGCCCGCCAGCAGGGTCACCGCGAATCGCAACCACGACAGGTAGGTACGTTCGTTGGCCAGGCTGTAGAGAGGGTCGGGCTCACGCCCGACGTCGTACACCCCATGAGGGAAACGCGAACCGAGCGCCGCGTCACCGTCGAAGTCCATCACCTCGTTGCCGGCCACCCAAACACGATAGACCGCGGCCGCGTCATCACCCACGACCTCACGGCTGACGTGGGCCAGGCTCACCCGGTCGAGCGCCGGTGACCTCATCGGGACCGCAAGAAAATCGCAAGAAGCCACAGCAAATTTCCAGCCGCACCGGGCACTGTTAACGCATGGCAGGCCAGTCCACCGCGTGGGTCAGCACGGCCCGCATGCTGCGCCGGGCCGGGTTCGGGGTGACCGGGCCCGAGGTCGACGCGGCCGTCGGCCGGGACTGGCCCGGCTACGTGGACGCGATGCTGGCGGCGGACCCCGTCGCGGACCCGGGCGCGGTCGCCACCCCGATGCCCGTGGTGGAATCGCCGCGACCGCCCGGCAAAGGCGCCACCCCCGCCGCGCGCAAGCAGTACAACCAGCAACTGAACGGACAGCTGGGCGTGCTGGCGGACTGGTGGCTACGGCGCATGGTCAGCGTGCAGCAGCCGGTCCATGAGAAGCTGACGCTGTTGTGGCACAACCACTTCGCCACCTCGGCGCAGAAGGTGCGCTCGGCCGCACACATGGCGGCTCAGAACCAGAAGCTGCGCACCATGTCACTCGGTGACTTCCGCACGCTGGCCTACGCCATGCTGACCGACGCCGCGATGCTGCGCTGGCTGGACGGACAGGCCAGTACCGCCAAGTCCCCCAACGAAAACCTCGCCCGGGAATTCATGGAACTGTTCGCGTTGGGCCACGGCAACGGCTACACCGAAGGCGACGTGCGCAACGGTGCGCGGGCCCTGACGGGATGGGTGATCGGCGCGGGCGACAAGACCTCCATGACCCCGAGACGCCATGACGCGGGCACCAAGACGCTGTTCGGGCAGAGCGGCAACTTCGATGCCGCCGGGTTCTGCGACACCGTACTGGCACAACCCAAATCGGCCGAGTATGTCGCCGGAAGACTCTGGCAGCAACTGGCCTCCGACGATCCGCCGTCGCCGCAGGCGCTCGACCGTCTGGTGTCCGCCTACGGGCCCAAACGCGACCTGCGGGCGCTGACCCGGACGATCCTGACCGACGACGAGTTCACCACCGGCAGGGCGGCCATCGTCAACACGCCGGTGGAATGGATTGTCGGCGTTGCCCGTTCGCTTCGGGTACCGATGGACAAGCCCGCGCGGGTGAAGATGGTCGACTCGACGTTGCGGGCGCTCGGCCAGCGGCCCTTCTACCCGCCGAGTGTCGGCGGGTGGCCGCACGGCCAGGTGTGGCTGTCCACCGCCAGCGCGGGCACGCGGTTGCGCGCCGCGACGGAACTGGCACGCGCCGGCGACCTGTCCGGCATCGACGGCGTCGCCCAGGGCGACCGCATCGACGCGGTCGGATACCTGATCGGCGTCGGGGCGTGGTCGGACCGCACCGTCGAGGCGCTGCGGCCGCTGGTGCGTCAACCGGCGCAGTTGGTCGCTGCCGCCGTCAACACTCCCGAATACCTGACATCGTAGCGAGATCACCCATGCCCGAATTGAATCGCCGCAGGTTCCTGATAGCCAGCGCCGGTGTCGGCGCGGCCGGCCTGTTGTCCGGCGTGGCGGTCAATTGGCCCGACCTGATGCGCGCGGCCCGCGAGCGGCCGCTGCCCGACGGCGCCGGTGTCCTGGTGATCGCCACGCTCTATGGCGGCAACGACGGGATCAACACCGTGATCCCCTATGCGGACAACGCTTATCACGACGCGCGCCCCGCGCTCGCCTACGCGCCGGGCGACGTCCTGCACCTCGATCAGCAGCTGGGACTCAACCCGGCGATGAAGGGATTGGCGGGGCTGTGGAACCAGCGGCGGCTCGCCATCGTGCGCGGCGCCGGATACCCGAAGCCCGACCACAGCCACTTTCGGTCCATGGACATCTGGCAGACCGCCTCGCCGGCCGAGCCGGTGTCGACCGGCTGGATCGGCCGCTGGCTCGACGCCACCGGGGATGACCCGTTGCGGGCCGTCAACATCGGCGCCGTGCTGCCCCCACTGGCCGTCGGCGCGAAATGCACGGCGGCCGCGCTTTCGCCGGGCAGCGCGGCCGGCAAAGCGGAGAAATTCGACGCGGTCATGGACGCGCTCGGCCACGACGACCCCTCCGACACGCCGGCCATGGCCGCGGTGTGCAAGGCCTATCGCGCCGCGCGGACCACCGACACCACCTTCGCCTCGGTTAAACCCGCCGGCAAACAACATAATTCGCTGTCCGCCCAGCTGGGCATGGTCGCCGAGGCCATCAAGGCCCGCGTGCCCACCCGGGTGTACACGGTGCAGCTGGGCGGCTTCGACACTCACGCAAGCGAGCGCGGGACCCAGCAGCGTCTGCTGCAGACATTCGACGAGGCCGTGTCCTCGTTCTTGCAGCAGGTGGCCGGCTCCAATGTGGTGTTGATGGCGTATTCGGAATTCGGGCGCCGGGTTCGGGCCAACGCCTCGCAGGGCACCGATCACGGCACCGCCGGCCCCGTCTTCGTAGCCGGCTCACCCGTCAGGGGCGGCTTCTACGGCGAACAGCCCAGTTTGACCGACCTCGACAACGGAGACCTGAAGTACACGACCGATTTTCGCGACATCTACGCCGAGCTGCTGGCGCGCGCGGTCGGCACCGATCCCACACCCGCGGTGGGCGCCGGGCGAAACAGTCTCGGCTTCCTATCCGCCTAGGAGGTTCACGCAGTCCCGGGCGATCGCCAGTTCCTCGTTGGTCGGAACCACCAGCACGGCGATCGGTGAGTCGTCGGCGGAAATCTGGCGCGCACCCTTGCCGGCGCCGAGGTTGCGCCGCTCATCGAGCACGATGCCCAGTTCTTCCATGCCCGCGACCGCGTCGCGGCGCACCGCCGGGTCGTTCTCGCCTATCCCGGCGGTGAAGCTGATGACATCGGTGTGCCCGAGCACCGCCAGGTAGGCGCCGATGTACTTGCGCAGCCGGTGCGTGAACACGCTGTACGCCAATTTCGCTGCCCCGTCGCCGGATTCGATCATCGTCCGCAGCCGGCGAAAGTCGCGCTCACCGGACAGACCGAGCACCCCGGAGCGCTGATTGAGCATGGACTCGACGTCGTCGACACCCATCTCCGCGGTGTGGCACAGGTACCCGACGATGCTGGCATCGATGTCGCCGCTGCGGGTGCCCATCACCAGGCCCTCCAGCGGCGTCAAGCCCATCGACGTGTCCAGCGGCCGGGCACCGGCGATCGCCGAGGCGGAGCAGCCGTTACCCAGATGCAGCACAATCTGTTTCAGGCCGCCGATCGATCGGTCCAAGAACGTGGCGGCCCGCTCGCTGACGTAGCGGTGCGAGGTCCCGTGAAACCCGTACCGGCGGATCTGATACCGCCGCGCCAGGTCGCGGTCGATGGCGTAGGTAGCCGCCGCGGGCGGCAGGTCGTGGAAGAACCCGGTGTCGAACACCGCGATGTGGGCGATGCCGGGCAGCAGTTTGCGCGCGACTTCAATGCCCTTGAGCGCGGGCGGATTGTGCAACGGGGCCAGCTCCGACAACTCGGTCAGCCTGCCGATCACCGCGTCGTCCAGCAGGGTGGGTTGATAGAACGTGTTGCCGCCGTGCACCACTCGGTGGCCCACCGCGACGACGCCGCTCGATTCGAGATCGATGCCGTCGTCGGCGAGCGTGTCGAACGCGCGGCGCAGCGCGGCGTCGTGGTCGGGAACCGACGAGGACTCCTCCCCGATGCGTTCGACCAGTCCCGTCGCGCGGGCTTCACCCGAATCCGGGTCCACCACTTGGTATTTCAGCGAGGACGAACCGGAGTTGATCACTAGCACCACGCGGTCAGCCATGGTAACCCTGCGCCTGAATCGCGGTGATGGCAACGGTATTGACGATGTCCTCGACGGTCGCGCCGCGGGACAGATCGTTGACCGGTTTGCGCAGGCCCTGCAGCACCGGGCCGATCGCGATGGCGCCGGCCGAGCGCTGCACCGCCTTATAGGTGTTGTTGCCGGTGTTGAGGTCGGGGAAGATGAGCACGGTCGCGCGCCCGGCGACCGGCGAGTCGCGCATCTTGGTCGCCGCCACCGACGGATCCACCGCGGCGTCGTACTGGATCGGCCCCTCCACCAGCAGCTCCGGTACCCGGGACCGCACCAAATCCGTTGCCGTCCTCACCTTGTCGACATCCGCACCGGCGCCCGAGTCGCCGGTCGAGTAGGACAGCATCGCCACCCGCGGTTCGATGCCGAACTGCGCAGCGGTGCGCGCGGAGCTGATCGCGATGTCGGCCAGCTGCTCGGGCGTCGGATTCGGGACGATCGCGCAGTCGCCGTACGCGAGCACTTTATCGGGCAGACACATCAGGAAGATGCTGGACACCGTGGACACGTCGGGCACCGTCCGGATGATCTCCAGCGCGGGACGCACGGTGTGCGCGGTGGTGTGCACCGCACCGGACACCATTCCGTCGACCATGCCGTGATACACCATCATCGTGCCGAAATAGGTTGCGTCAAGCAGGATTTCACGGGCATGCTCGAGTGTCACGCCCTTGGCCTCGCGCAGTTCGGCGTACTTGGCCGCAAATTCGTCGTGTAGGTCACTGCAGCGCGGGTCGATCACCGACGCGCCATCCAGGCTGACACCGAGTTCGGCCGCGCGGGAACGGACTTCGGACTCGTCGCCGAGGATGGTCAAGTCGGCAACGCCGCGTTGCAGCAGCCGGCCGGCCGAGCGCAGGATCCGGTCGTCCTCGCCCTCGGGCAGCACGATGCGCTTGCGGTCGGCCCGGGCCTGCTGCTGCAGCTGGCGGGTGAACATCTGCGGGGTGACGACCGTGGGTATCGGGATGGCCAGCTGCTCCAACAGGTCGTCGATGTCGACGTTGCGGTCCATCAACTGCAATGCGGTATCGATTTTGCGTTGCGAGCGCGCGGTGACCCGGCCACGGGAGGAGGCGGCCGCGCCGGCGGTGTCGTAGGTGCCCAGCGTGGTCGCGATGATGGGCAGCCGCAGGTGCAAACCGGCGACCAGCGCGGCGATCGACGGATGCAGCTCGAGCCCACCGTTGAGGATGAGGCACGACAGCGACGGAAACCCTTCGGCCGCATGCGCACTCGCCACCGCCAGCACCACGTCCGACCGGTCCCCCGGGGTGATCACCGCCACGCCGTCGCGCAGCCGCTCCAGGACGTGGTCGGCCGTCATCCCGGCGACCATCACGCCCATCACCTCGCGGTCGCGCAGCGAGACGTCCCCGCTGACGGGCGTGCCGTGCACCGCGTCCTCGAGTTCGGCCACCGTCGGCGCGGCCAGCAGCGGCGCCTCGGGCAGCACGTAGCAGCGGGGCGTGAATCTCCGCAGGGCGTCGCGCACCGCGTTCAGCTGCGCGGGCTCACACCGATTGACCACCACGGCCGCGGCGTGCGCACGCTGCGCCGACAGCTCGGCCAGGCACGCCTCGACGACGTCGGTGACGTCCTGCGGGGTGCGATTCGCGCCGCGCACCATCAACAGCACCGGCGCACCCAGGTTGACCGCGATCCGGGCGTTGGTGGCAAACCCGGCCGGGCTGGTCGCCCCGCCGATGTCGGTGTAGTCGCTGCCGACGATCACCACCGCGTCGCATTGCTCGGCCATCGCGTGGTAGGCATCGGCGATGGTGGCGATCGCGGCGTCGATGTCGTCGTGCACCTGCTGGTAGCTCACGCCGACGCACTGCTCATACGGCAGGCCCGCGGTGGCATGGTCGAGCAACAGCTCCAGAATGTAGTCGCGCTTCTCCCCCAGGCGCGTAATCGGCCGGAACACACCGACTTTGGCGACGGTGGCCGCCAGCCGGTGCAGCAGGCCCAGTGCGATCGTCGACTTGCCGGTCTCCGCCTCGGGAGCGGCGATATAGATCGCTTTCGCGAGTGCCCCCGCGTCAGCCAAGCTTGCGCAATCTGGGCTCGAGGTCCTTCTGGAAGAGCTCCAGGAACCGGCGCTGGTCATGGCCGGGCGCGTGGAACACCAGGTGGTTCAGCCCCCAGTCGACGTAGTCCTTGACCTTCGCCACGGCCTCGTCGGGATCGGACGCCACGATCCAGCGCTTGGCCACCTGCTCGATGGGCAGCTCGTCGGCGGCCTTCTCCATCTCCAGCGGGTCGTGGATGCTGGTCTTCTGTTCGGCCGTCAGGGACAGCGGCGCCCAGAACCGGGTGTTCTCCAGCGCCTTGTCCGGATCGGTGTCGTAGGAGATCTTGATCTCGATCATCCGGTCGATATCGTCGGGATTCTTGCCCGCCGCCTCCGCGCCCTCGCGCATCGCGGGAATCAGCTTGTCCTTGTACAGCTCCTCGCCCTTGCCGGAGGTGCAGATGAACCCGTCGCCCGCGCGGCCCGCGTACTTGGCCACCTGCGGGCCGCCCGCGGCGATGTAGATCGGGATGCCGCCCTCTGGCACGTCGTAGATGGAGGCACCCTTGGTGTGGTAGTACTCGCCCTCGAAGTCCACCCGGTCGCCCAGCCACAGTTCGCGCATCAGCCGCACCGATTCGCGCAGCCGCGCATAGCGCTCCTTGAACTCCGGCCACTCGCCCTCGTATCCGGTGGCGATCTCGTTGAGCGACTCGCCGGTGCCGACACCGAGGAAGATGCGGTCCGGGTACAGACAGCCCATCGTCGCGAATGCCTGCGCGATGACGGCGGGGTTGTATCGAAAGGTCGGCGTGAGCACCGACGTGCCCAGCTGGAGCCGCTTCGTGCGTTCGCCCACGGCGGTCATCCAGGCCAGCGAGAACGGGGCGTGCCCGCCCTCGTGCCGCCACGGCTGGAAGTGGTCGCTGACGGTCGCGCTGTCCATGCCGTGCGCTTCGGCGGCGACGGCGAGTTCGACGAGCTCGCGCGGTGCAAATTGTTCGGCGGACGCCTTGTATCCGAGTCTCAGTTCAGCCACCAGTCTTTTCTACTCCTGTGCATTCGGTCGGCGCCCGGCTGCCAACCTAAACTCGCGGGCATGGGATCGGCGCCAACTCTCGTCCAAGTGACCGACACGGTGTACCTCGCCCGGGGAGAGGCCGTCAATTGGACGCTGGTGGTCGACGGCACCGGCGTGATGCTCATCGACGCCGGATATCCCGGCGACCGCGCCGACGTGCTGTCGTCGCTGCGGGAGCTCAGCTACGGCCCCGGCGACGTGCGCGCCGTCCTGCTCACGCACGCGCACATCGACCACCTGGGCTCGGCGATCTGGCTGGCCGACGAATACGGCACCGACGTGTACTGCCATACCAGGGAAGTGGGCCACGCCAAGCGCGAATATCTGGAACAGGCATCGGTTTTCGACGTCGCCCTGCGTATCTGGCGACCGCGTTGGGCGGCCTGGGGTCTGCACGTGCTGCGCAACGGCGGCCTGATTCGCGACGGAATCCCGTCCACCCGCCCGCTGACCGACGAGGTGGCGGCCGGCCTGCCCGGCCACCCGAGGGCGGTGTTCACCCCCGGGCACACCAGCGGGCACTGCTCGTACGTCGTCGACGGCGCGCTGGTCAGCGGCGACGCGCTGATCACCGGGCACCCGCTGCTGCGCCGGGGTGGGCCGCAGCTGCTGCCGGCGGTGTTCAGCCACAGCCAGCAGGAGTCGTTGCGGAGCCTGGACGCGCTGGCGCTGCTGGACACCGACGTCCTGCTGCCCGGGCACGGCGACGTGTGGCGCGGCCCGATCCGGGAAGCGACCGCGCGGGCTCGCGCAGCCGCCAGCTGAATCCGCAGATCAGCTAAACCGGTTGCGCCGCAATCTGAATCAATCCAGCCACTTCTCGAACGCGATCGGAACGAATGGGCCCCACGACGGCAGCGGGTTCGGCGGTATCCGGGTGTACCCGGTCGCGTCGTAGAGCGCCACGGCCTCGGGCTGCCGATCGCCGGTGATCAAGTACAGCCGACGGTACCCCCGCGACCGGGTCTCGGCCTCCAGCGCCGCCAGCAGCACCCTGGCGTAACCGCGGCGCCGATGAGCGGCGTCGGTCCAGATCCGCTTGAGCTCGGCGGTATCGGCGTCGTACCGGCGAAACGCACCGCCGGTCACCGGCACCCCGTCCAGCACGCCGATCAGCAGTCCGCCGTCCGGTGGCGCCAACTCGGCCTTGGGCACCGGCAGCCAGGTCAGGTGGGTGCTCGGCGTGCCCCCGTACCGCTGCGCATACTCGACGGCCAGTTCGGCCAGCAACGGCCGCGCCAGCGGGTCGTCGTGCGTAGCCGACACGAACCGCAGGCGGCTTTCCGGCTGGCTTGATTCCGGCATCATCAAGTCTCAAGCGCGCGTCGCGGTGACGTATTCCGGGATGAACTCCGAGTCGCCGGGCCGGGTCCTCCGCCGCCTGCTCAGCCCCAGCGCGCCCAGCAGTCCGGTGATGTCGTGCCCGGCGGTCCGCCAACCCTTCGACGCCAAATATTCTGGCACATAATGATATTCGCCGGGATAGGTCAGGCTCGCCAGATCGACGTCCAGGCCCCGCCTGCGCCAGCCGTCGACGAAGGCGCGCTCGGCCCCGAGCCGCAACGGATTCCAGGTGGGCATGTGGTCGGCGACGAACCGGCTGCCGGGGGCGCTCGCGGCGGTGACGCCGTTCAGCAACTGGTTCTGCGCGCCGGGCGGCAGATACCCGACGAGCAACTGCTCGGCCACCCAGACCGTGGGTCGGGCCGCGTCGAACCCCACCCGGCGCAGCGCCGCCGGCCAGTCCTGAGCCAGATCGATGCCGATCGCACACCGGTGGGCGGCCAATTCGGCGTCCAGCCCGCGCAGCACGTCGGCCTTGAAATCCAGCACCTGCGGCTGATCGATCTCGTACACCGTGGTCCCCCGCGGCCACCACAGCCGGTACGGCCGGGTGTCCAGGCCCGAGGCCAGGATCACCACCTGGCGAATGCCCGCGCGACCGGCGCCGGCCAGGAACTCGTCGACGAACCGCGTATGCGCCGCCAGCGCGTCCATCAGCGCCGTCATCGCCGGGTCGTCGCCGTCGTCGTCGGTGAACACGCGGCCCTTGATCGCCCGGGTGAGGTAGTCGATCCCGACGGCGCACAGCAACGGCTCGGCAAACGGATCGTTGAGCAGGCCCTTGCCGGTGGCCAGCGCCCGCGCGGCCGCGCCGAGGGTCGCGGTCACCGCCACATCGGCCGTCTGCGCCATGGTCGCCTCAGACACCGGAGCGACGCCGCACGGTCAGCGCGGCGACCGCCCGCCAGCCCAGCAACAGCAGCGCGGTGACCGCCGTCGCGACCACCACGAAACTCGCCGCCACGCCCGCGGACGTCGCCTTGCGCAACAGCATGCCGATGACCACGGTGGACAACCACACGACGACCCCGGTCGGCACCAACTCGGCCGGCCGCCGCCACGCGCGCGAGAGCGCCCACCCGACGACGGTGCCGGTGAGAAAGGGCCACGCCGTCACGGCGACGCCGGTGACATCGAGACCCTCGTCGTGGCTGCGTCGCCCCACGGTGCAGAACACCAGCACCCCGACGACATCGACCGCGAGCCAGGCCGGTCGCTTGAGCCTAGGCATGCGGGCAGACTACCGGGACGTCGTGCGATGGCCGATTAGTGGCAGGCTGATCCCATGAGCACTCAGACACCACCCGCCTTCGACCGCGACGACCCGCTCGGCCTCGACGCCTCGCTCTCCAGCGACGAGTTGGCGGTGCGTGACACCGTCCGGGAATTCTGCGCCGAACACGTTCTTCCGCACGTCGCGGAGTGGTTCGAAGTCGGCGACCTACCGGTCCGCGAATTGGCCAAGGGGTTCGGCCAACTCGGCCTGCTGGGCATGCACCTGGACGGGTACGGCTGCGGCGGCGCCTCCGCCGTGCATTACGGGCTGGCCTGCGTGGAGCTGGAGGCCGCCGACTCCGGCCTCCGCTCGATGGTCTCGGTGCAGGGTTCGCTGGCGATGTTCGCGATCTGGAGCTTCGGGTCCGAGGAACAGAAGCAAAAGTGGCTGCCCGGCATGGCCAGCGGCGAGTTGCTCGGCTGCTTCGGACTGACGGAGCCCGACGTCGGCTCCGATCCGGCCGCGATGAAAACCCATGCGCGCCAAGATGGTTCGGACTGGGTTCTCAATGGGCGCAAACTGTGGATCACGAACGGCTCGGTCGCCGACGTCGCCGTCGTCTGGGCCGCCACCGACGACGGTGAATCCGCAGGGATTCGCGGATTTCTCGTGCCCACCACGACACCGGGATTCAGCGCCAACACGATCCACCACAAGCTGTCGCTGCGGGCGTCGGTCACCAGTGAGCTGGTGCTCGACGACGTGCGGGTGCCCGCCGAGGCGATGCTGCCCGAGGCCAAGGGACTGCGCGGGCCGCTGTCCTGCCTGTCGGAGGCCCGCTACGGAATCGTGTGGGGCTCCATGGGGGCGGCCCGCTCGGCCTGGCAGGCCGCGCTGGACTACTCCACGCAGCGCACCCAGTTCGGCCGCCCCATCGCCGGCTTCCAGCTGACCCAGGCCAAGCTCGTCGACATGGCGGTCGAGCTGCACAAGGGCCAGCTGTTGTCGCTGCACCTCGGCCGCCTCAAGGACAGCGTCGGGCTGCGTCCCGAGCAGGTCAGCTTCGGCAAGCTCAACAACACCCGCGAGGCGATCAAGATCTGCCGCACCGCACGAACCATATTGGGCGGCAACGGAATATCCCTGGAATACCCCGTCATCCGGCACATGGTGAACCTGGAGTCGGTGCTGACGTACGAGGGCACGCCCGAGATGCATCAGCTGGTCCTCGGCCAGGCGTTCACCGGCAGCGACGCCTTCCGCTGAAAGGGGCATCGATGGGCACACGCCTGGAGTACACGTCCGAGCATCACCAGTTCCGGGAACTGGTAAGCGATTTCGTCCGGCAGCGGGTGGTGCCCAACCACGAGAACTGGGAGCGCGACGGCCAATGGGACCGCTCGCTGTTCATCGAGGCGGGCAAACTCGGCCTGCTGGGCTTCTCGGTGCCCGAGCAACTCGGCGGCCCGGGCGTGCGCGACTTCCGCTACAACGCGATCGTGATCGACGAATTGCAGCGCGCCGGCGCCGCCGCCGAGGCCATCGCCTTCACGCTGCAAAACGACGTGGTGCTGCCGTATCTCACCGACCTGACCACACCCGAACAGCAACGGCGCTGGCTGCCCGGCGTGGTCACCGGCGAGACGGTGCTCGCCATCGCGATGACCGAGCCCGGCACGGGCAGCGACCTGGCCGGGATCCGCACCACCGCGGTGCCAGACGGTGACGACTACGTCGTCAACGGCGCCAAGACGTTCATCTCCAACGGGCAGGTCGGCGACCTCTTCGTCGTCGCGGTGCGCACCTCCCCGGGTCGCCACCACGGCCTGTCGCTGCTGGTCGTCGACCCCGCCACACCCGGGTTCTCGCGCGGCCGCAACCTGGAGAAGATCGGCCTGCACGCCCAAGACACCAGCGAGCTCACCTTCACCGACATGCGGGTGCCCAGGGCCAACCTGCTCGAGGACGAGGGCAAAGGCTTCTACCAGCTGATGAGAAACCTGCCCCAGGAGCGGCTCGCGCTCGGGGTGGGCGCGGTGGCCGCCGCCGAAGCCATCCTCGCCGAGACCCTCGACTACGTGCGCGACCGCACGGCGTTCGGCTCACCGATCGCCAGCTTCCAGAACAGCCAATTCGTGCTTGCCGAACTCGCGACCGAAATCGACGTCGCCCGTACCTATCTCGACGACTGCCTGGCCGAGCACCTGGCCGGCGAGCTGACCGCCGCGCGCGCCGCGCGGCTGAAGTGGTGGACCACCGAGCTGCAGGTGCGCACCGCCGACCGCTGCCTACAGCTGCATGGCGGCTACGGCTACATGCGCGAATACAGCGTGGCGCGGGCCTTCGTCGACGCCCGCATCCAGACCATCTACGGCGGCGCCAACGAGATCATGAAGACGATCATCGCCAAAGACCTCGGCATCTGACCACGGCCGGCCACCCGCCCGTGCTGAAATAAGGGTCATGACACTCACCGCCCGCCCGATTCGCGGCATGCTCGCGCTGCTGGCACTGAGCGTCGCCGCCGGCCTGCCCGCGGCGGGCGCCGATCCCGCCGGCTCGCTGCCCACGTTGACGTCCGGCGGCGGTGGGCCGATCGTCGGCGGCGGGTCGGCCGCCGCGCCGGGAATCTCCCAGCAGCTCTTCAGCTTTGGCAACCCGGGCGTTGTCCAGGAGGCGGACGGCTCGGATGCGGCGCAGTTCATCACGGCCGCGGCCGGGGCGGGCAACCAGCAGCTCGCGGGTCCCTTCTCGCTGCTGCGCCGGGCGCTGACCTGCCAGACCAACAACGCCGGATTCGGCGCTCGTGCCTATCGCCGCAACGACGGCCAATGGGGCGGCGCGATGCTGGTGGCGGCCAAGAGCGCGACCCCGAACGTCGACGGACTGGTCGCCTGCGCCAAGACCAATTGGCGCAGGACGGCGGCCGGTGGCCAGGCCGCGATGTGCGACTTCGGCTGGACCACCCCCACCTCTTATCAAAGCCGTGGCGGCGAGACCTACTACATCCTGCTCGCCGGCACCGCCTCCGACTTCTGCAGCGCGCTGAACGTCAAGTACAAGAACGATGCCAACGCCTGGCCGTTCTAGTCGGCGCCTGGCGGGGTGAAATTTGTTCTGCCACAGCATATTTCAGATTCCCGCTCGCTCATGCGCGGCGCGGGGCGCACCGGTATTCGCGGATGCTCGCCTTTATCCGGGGTGGCGTCGTACGGTGGGACGTGCGCTGGGGAACATCGACCCCGGGGCCCACGCGTGAAGAAGGGACAGGCATGTCGCGCCATCGCGTCGTCATCATCGGAAGCGGCTTCGGCGGGCTGTCCGCGGCCAAGGCGCTCAAGCGCGCCGACGTCGACATCACCGTGATCTCGAAAACGACCACGCACGTCTTCCAGCCGCTGCTGTACCAGGTGGCCACCGGAATCCTGTCCGAAGGCGACATCGCGCCGACCACCCGGCTGATCCTGCGCCGCCAGCAGAACGTGCGGGTGCTGTGGGGAGACGTCTCGGACATCGACCTCACCGCGAAGACGGTCAAATCCCATCTGATGGGCATGGACACGGTGACGCCCTACGACAGCCTGATCGTGGCCGCCGGGGCGCAGCAGTCCTACTTCGGCCACGACGAGTACGCGGCCTTCGCGCCCGGGATGAAGAGCATCGACGACGCCCTGGAGTTGCGTGGCCGTATCCTCGGCGCGTTCGAGGCGGCCGAGGTGGCCACCGACCCGGCCGAGCGGAAGCGCCGGCTGACGTTCGTGGTGGTCGGGGCCGGGCCCACCGGTGTCGAGTTGGCCGGCGAAATCGTCCAGCTGGCCGAGCGCACGCTGGCCGGGGCATTCCGGACGATCACCCCCAGCGAATGCCGGGTCATCCTGCTCGACGCGGCGCCCGCGGTGCTGCCGCCGATGGGTCCCAAACTCGGGCTCAAGGCGCAACGGCGGCTGGAGAAGATGGACGTCGAGGTGCAGCTCAACGCGATGGTGACCGCGGTCGACTACATGGGCATCACGGTCAAGGAGAAGGACGGCGCCGAGCGCCGCATCGAATGCGCGTGCAAGGTGTGGGCGGCGGGGGTGCAGGCCAGCTCGCTGGGCGCGATGCTCGCCGAGCAGTCCGACGGAACCGAAACCGACCGCGCCGGAAGGGTGGTCGTCGAGCCCGACCTGACCGTTAAGGGGCATCCCTACGTGTTCGTGGTCGGCGACCTGATGTCGGTGCCCGGCGTCCCCGGCATGGCCCAGGGCGCGATTCAGGGCGCCAAATACGCGGCCACCGTGATCAAACAGGCCGCCAAGGGCCAGGACGATCCGGCCGCGCGCAAGCCCTTCAAGTACGTCGACAAGGGCAGCATGGCGCTGATCTCCCGGTACAGCGCCGTCGCGCAGGTCGGCAAGGTGGAGTTCGCCGGGTTCCTGGCCTGGCTGGCGTGGCTGGTGCTGCACCTGTACTACCTCATCGGCCACCGCAACCGCATCGCCGCCATGTTCGCCTGGGGCATCTCGTTCCTTGGCCGCAGCCGCGGCCAGATGGCCATCACCAGCCAGATGATCTACGCGCGAACGATGGTGGATTGGCTGGCGCGCCAGGCGCAGGACGGCACGCTGGCGGCGGCCGAGCACCTCGACTCGGCCGAGAAACAGGCGGGCTAACTCAGCGCGCGATCGATGTCGGCGATCAGGTCGTCGGTGCCTTCCAGCCCGACGGAGATGCGCACCACGCCGTCACCGAGCCCGATCGCCGCGCGACCCTCCGGGCCCATCGCCCGGTGCGTGGTGGTCGCGGGATGCGTGACAAGGGATTTGGCGTCGCCGAGATTGTTCGAGATGTCAATCAGCTGCAGCTTGTCGAGCACCTCGAAGGCGCGCCCCTTGGCGGCACTGTCCGGGCAGTCGAGCGCGAACGTGATCACCGTTCCGCCGCCGGACATCTGGCGCTTGGCCAAGTCGTACTGCGGGTGCGAGGACAGATACGGGTAGCGCACCCAACGCACCGCCGGATGGCCCTCCAGGAACTCGGCGATCCGGAAGGCCGAGGAATTGCTGTGTTCCACCCGGACCGCCATCGTCTCAAGGCCTTTCACCAGCACCCAGGCGTTGAACGCGCTCATCGCCGGCCCGGTGTGGCGCATCAGTTTCTGCACCGGGCCGTCGATGTACTCCTTGTCACCCAGGATGGCCCCGCCGAGCACCCGGCCCTGGCCGTCGATGTGCTTGGTGCCGGAGTACACCACCACGTCGACGCCGAGCGGAATGCCCTGCTGCAGAAGCGGAGTGGCAAACACGTTGTCCAACACCACTTTTGCCCCCGCGGAGTGGGCGAGCTCGCTCACCGCGGCGATGTCCACCAGCGACTGCATCGGATTCGACGGCGTCTCGAAGAACACCGCCGTGGTGGGCACCGACAACGCCTGCTCCCACTGCGCCAGGTCGTCGCCGTCGACGAAGACGGTCTCGACCCCCCAGCGCGGCAGGATCTCGTTACACACCACGAAGCACGAGCCGAACAGGCTGCGCGCCGCCACCAGCCGGTCCCCCGCGCCCAGCAGCGCGCCCAACGAGGTGAAGACCGCCGCCATGCCGCTCGCGGTGGCGAAGGCCGCCGGGGCACCCTCGAGCAGGCGCAACCGCTCCTCGAACATCGCCACGGTCGGATTGCCGTAGCGCGAGTAGACGAAGCGGTCCACCTCGCCGGTGAACGCCTGCTCCGCGATCGCCGCCGATTCATAGACGTAGCCGGACGTCAGATACATCGCCTCGGCGGTCTCGTCGAACCCCGAACGCAACAGCCCGCCGCGCACGCCGATGGTCGCCTGGCTGACCCCGTCGGGCAGCGCCGCAGGCATGCGAACGGAATCGTCGTGGGCCGAAGTCATCCCCGGTACAGCCCCGCTCAGCCTTGCTTCCAGGGCAATCCTATTGCCCGCCAACCTGTTTCACCCCGATGGCCGTTGGCATCGAGCTGGCCCTCGAAGCCGTCCAGGATGTTGTAAGCCGGCGTGATGCCCAGCTGCGTCGCCACCTCGGCGGCGCCGATGGATCGGTTTCCGGAGCGACACAAGAACAGCACCGGGCGCTGCGCATCGCCCTCGGCGGCCCCCACCTGCTCGCGCAGCTCGCCGGCGAACTTGTCGTTGCGCCGTCCATCGGAGAAATTCCACTCCAGGAACAACACCTCGCGGCCGAGGCTGGACAGATCGGGCACACCGACGAATCGCCATTCGGCGTCGGTCCGCACGTCGACCAGCACGGCGTTGGGGTTGTCGCTGAGCAGCTTCCATGCGTCCAGGGGCGAGATGTCCCCGGCATAGGAATGTGCGCGCTCTGTGCTCATGCTCGTTTTCCCTCGTCGTCCGTTGTCAGCCACCCTATCTATCGAGGCGGTCGCCGTACCCATCCGGGGGCGGTGGATTCGGACGGGCCGCCTCGCGGGCTCAGCCGGGCGACTCGGGCCCGACGAGCCGGCCGGCGACCTGCCCGGCGCGCTCGCGGGCGGTCGCCACCTCGGGTGCGGAGGCCAACACCCGGTAGCCGCGCCCGACCACCCGCAGGTCGCTCTCGGGCACGCTCAGCGCGCCGCTGAGCGCGGCGGGGTCGTGGGGGCCGGGCGTATCGATCCCGCGGGCGGCCGCCGGCGACACCATCATGGTGTCCACCGGCAGGCCCAGGATCGTGCGGGCCGCCAGTTCGAACGCCGAGAGCCGCTGACTGCGCAGTGTCACCCAGACGCTGTCGCCGAGGTGTGACATGACATCGACGAAGTACACCTCGTCACCGTTGACCATCAATTCGACCGCGAAGACGCCACGCCCGCCCAGCGCCTTCACGATCCGCGCGCCGATCGACTTCGCCGCGTCCGTCGCCGCCGCGCTCATCTTCTGCGGCTGCCAGGATTCGCGCACCTGCCCGCCCGGGCCGCGATGGCCGATCGGCGAACAAAAGTCGATCACCGGTCCGTTCGGACCTTCGGTGCGCACCGCCAGCAACGTCACGCAGAACTCGACCTCGACCACGGTCTCGGCCAGCACCCGCGGTTGTCCGGGGCCCGCGTGACCGTCCACCGCGCGTTGCCACGCCGCCCCGAGGTCCTCGCGGCGCGCCGCCACCGACTGCCGCGGGCCCGCCGGCCCGGCCACCGGCTTGACCAACAACGGGTAGCCGGCGTGCGCGCCCACCGCCTCGAGCTCGCCCGGCGACCCGACGAACCAGAACGGCGCGGTGGGCAGCCCCAATTCGTCGGCGGCCAGCCGCCGCTGGCCCTCGCGGTCGGCGCTGAGCCGCGCGGCGCGGGCACTGGGTACCAACTCGATATGGCTTCCGGCGGCCGCGAGTCCGTCGAGGGCCTCGAGGGTCTGGCCGGCGACGGCGTCGGCCGCGGTCACCACGACGTCGGGGCGCAGCCGTTGCAGCGCCGCGGACACCTGGGCGGCGTCGGTCAGCGGGAGCACCAGGGCCTGGTCGGCCACCCCGTGCGCGGGTGCGTGCGGATCCTGGTCGACGGCGACCACCCGGGCTCCGAGGCGCCCCAGATCGATCGCCAGCTCCCGGCTGATCTCCCCGCCGCCCAGCAGCACCACCGTCGTCCTGCCGTCGGCGGCGGGCGGCCCGGGTTCGTCACGTGCCGAAGCGTGCCGGGGCACGACGAGCTCCGTCGTTTCGTCGTCCCGTCCGTCGGTCACCCCGTCAAGGATAGGCGGGCCGCCGGAACTCAGGGCTGACCTGGGAGCAACTGCACCATCAGGCCGTGGGCCTCGGCCAGCAGCGTGTCGTCGGAGTCGAGGAGTTCCGCGGACACGAACGCCTTGCGCCCCTCGGTGCCGGTGACGCGTCCGCGTACCACCAGCGGCACGTCGATCGGGGTGATCTTGCGGTAGTCGACATGCAGGAACGCCGTCCGGCTGATCGGGCGCGACGACGCGTGAGCGACCATCCCGAACATGTGGTCGAACAGCAGCGGCAGCACACCGCCGTGCACCGCGTGGTTGCCCCCGACGTGAAAGCGGGTGAAATGGCCCCGCATTTCGCAGCCGTCGGGCTCGTACCGCGTCAACGTCCACGGCGGCAACAGCAGACTGCCCATGCCGGGCAGGTCCGGCGTCCGTCCGGCCGGCGCCCTGCCCTCCACGGCCGCCTGGAACGGTCCCAGCAACTCGGTGAGCGCCGCGACACGATCGGCCGCGTCGTCCCACGTGTCGTCGTCGGGGTCGGCCGACACGGCGAGGTCCTGCAGCCTTCGCATGGCCGCCACGAATCGCCCGAATCCCGGGCCCGGGCTGGCCACCCCGTATTCGGGGAAGCCGCCGTGGTGCGCGTATTCGGGATCGAGGTCTTTGGGATCCTGGACGGCGCCCGTCACGGACGGGCCGCCAGCACGTCGCGGCGCACGATGGTCTGTTCCCGCCCGGGGCCCACACCGATGCACGAAATATGGGCTCCGGCAAGCTCTTCCAGCCGCAGCACGTAGTCGCGGGCCTTGGCGGGCAGGTCGTCGAATTCGCGGGCCTGCGAGATGTCCTCCCACCAGCCGGGCAGTTCTTCGTAGACGGGTTGAGCCCGCGCCAAATCGCTTTGCGTCATCGGCATCTCGTGAATGCTCGCACCGTCGATCTGGTAGCCGACGCACACCGGAACCGTCTCCAGGCTGGACAACACGTCGAGCTTGGTCAGGAAGAAGTCGGTGATGCCGTTGACCCGGGTGGCGTAGCGGGCGATGACGGCGTCGAACCAGCCGCAGCGCCTGCGCCGTCCGGTGGTGACGCCGAACTCGCCGCCCGTCTTGGACAGGTATTCACCCTTCTCGTCGAACAGCTCGGTGGGGAACGGGCCCGAGCCCACGCGAGTGGTGTAGGCCTTGAGGATCCCCAGCACGGCGGTGATGCGGGTGGGGCCGATACCCGAACCCACGGCCGCGCCGCCCGCCGTCGGATTCGACGACGTGACGTACGGATAGGTGCCGTGGTCGACGTCGAGCAGCGTGCCCTGCGAGCCTTCCAGCAGGACGGCCTCACCCGCCTCGAGCGCTCTGTTGAGCAGCAGCCGGGTGTCGGCGATTCGGTGCTTGAAACCCTCGGCCTGCTCCAGCAGGGCCTCGACCACCTGCTGCGGATCCAGGGCCTTGCGGTTGTAGATCTTGACCAGGATCTGGTTCTTCAACTCCAGCGCGGCTTCGACCTTGTGCGTCAACACCTCCGGGTCCAGCACGTCGGCGACCCTGATGCCGATGCGAGCGATCTTGTCCTGGTAGCAGGGGCCGATACCGCGGCCGGTGGTGCCGATCTTCTTGTTCCCCATGTAGCGCTCGGTGACCTTGTCGATGGCCACGTGGTAGGGCAAAAGCAGGTGCGCGTCGGCGGAGATCAGCAGCTTGGAGGTGTCGACGCCGCGGTCTTCGAGGCCCTTCAGCTCGTCGAGCAGCACGGCCGGGTCGACCACCACGCCATTGCCGATCACGTTGGTGACACCCGGGGTCAGCACTCCCGACGGAATGAGGTGCAGCGCGAAGTTGTCGCCGGTCGGCAGGACGACGGTGTGCCCGGCGTTGTTGCCGCCCTGGTAGCGCACCACCCACTGAACGCGGCCACCGAGCAAATCGGTGGCCTTACCTTTGCCCTCGTCGCCCCACTGGGCGCCGATGAGGACGATTGCCGGCATGACACGCTCCCACCTGATCTCGCCTGCGTATTGTGGTCCAGCCGGTGACCCACCCTAGCCTGGCGACCGTGCAAGCCGCCGCTGGCCGGCGCAGGAGCCGGGCAGATCAGCTTAAGCCAGGAGGTGGCGAGACAGGCATGACAGAGCCGGTGCGGGCGGGCGCGCGCGCCGCCGACATGGCGGTGCTGGCGTTCGGCGGCCGCCGGGTGCCGCGGCCGCTCACCGACCTGGCCGTCGTCCGGGTCGACGACGCCGGCGACCCGGCGGCCCTCGACGCCGCCGTCGGCGCATTCCGTCGGCTGGTCGTGCTGGGCGGCGACGCCGAGCTGGCCGCGGTGCTGACCCGGCTGCTGCGTGCCGAGCGGCTGGACGTCGAGGTCGCCTACGCGCCGCGGCGGCGCACCCGGGCGACCGGGATCTACCGCCTGCCGGCCGGATTCCGGGCGGCGCGACGGGCCACGCTCGGCGCCGCGCGTCGGGTGCCCCTGATCCGCGACGAGACCGGGTCGGTGGTGGTGGGCCGGGCCGGCTGGGTGCCGGCGGACGGCGCGCGCACGATCCGCGGCGAGGCAGTGGTCGACGACACCACGCTGTTCGACGGCGACGCTCCCGGCGTGTGGATCGAGCCGACGCCCGCCGCGCCTGGCCTGCGCGCGGCGGTCGCCGGCCGCTTCCGGCGCCGTTGGGTCGCCGGCCGCGCCGCCCAGCTGGGCAGCACGGGCGTCGCCGTCCTGCGTGACGGCGTTCCCGCTGCGCGCCCGGCCCGCCGCTGCGCGTTCTACCGCAACATCGAAGGCTGGCTGTCGGTCCGCTAGTTTCGACCGGTGAGCTTCCCTGCCTCCCGGCGCGAATCGGTACGGCCCAGCCCGATCTTCTTGGGCCTGATCGGGCTGACGGGCGTCGGCGCCGCCCTGGCCTGGTCGGCGGGGGTGAGCACCCGGCCGCTGGCGTACGCCGGCGTCTTCGTCTTCGTGATCTCCGGCTGGCTGGTGTCGCTGTGCCTGCACGAGTTCGGGCACGCGGTGACGGCCTGGCGGTTCGGCGATCACGATGCCGCCGTGCGCGGCTACCTGACGCTGGACCCGCGCCGCTACAGTCACCCCGCGCTGTCGCTGCTGCTGCCGATGGTGATCATCCTGCTGGGCGGCATCGGCCTGCCCGGCGCGGCGGTCTACGTGCGGACCTGGTTCATGACGCCCGCCCGGCGCACCCTGGTCAGCCTGGCGGGACCGGCGGCCAACCTCGTGCTGGCGGTGCTGCTGCTGGTGTTGACGCGGTTGTTCTTCGACCCGATGCACGCGGTGCTGTGGTCCGGGGTGGCGTTCCTCGCGTTCCTTCAGCTCACCGCCGTGCTGCTGAACCTGCTGCCCATCCCGGGGCTGGACGGGTACGACGCGCTGGAACCGCATCTGAGTCCGGACACCCGGCGGGCGCTGGCGCCGGCCAAGCAGTGGGGCTTCGTCATCCTGCTGTTCCTGCTGTTGGCGCCGGTGCTCAACCACTGGTTCTTCGGGGTGGTGTTGTCGTTGTTCGACCTGTCCGGCGTGCCGGGCGTCCTGGTGGGCTGGGGCAACGCGCTGACCCGCTTCTGGAGCCGCTGGTTCTGATCCCTTGCCATATATGCGTCTATGCGCATATATTTCGGGCCATGGGCGCAGGCCACAACCACACCCCTGCCGAGACGGACGACGCCCGGACCATCCCCCGGATGATCATGGCCGCGGCGATCCTCGCGGCGTTCTTCGTGGTGGAGCTGGCCACGTCGTTGCTGATCAACTCGATCGCGCTACTCGCCGACGCCGGCCACATGCTGACCGACGTCGTCGCCGTCTTCATGGGGCTGGCCGCCGTCACCCTGGCGCGCCGCGGCAGCTCGTCGCCCGCCCGCACCTACGGCTGGCATCGCGCCGAGGTGTTCACCGCCGTCGCCAATGCGGCGCTGCTGATCGGCGTGGCGGTGTTCATCCTCTACGAGGCCATCCGGCGGCTCAGCGAAGCTCCCGCCGTTCCCGGCGTGCCGATGATCGTGGTCGCGCTGGCCGGGCTGACCGCCAACCTCCTCGTCGCGCTGCTGTTGCGGTCGCACTCGGCGGGCAGCCTGGCGGTCAGGGGCGCCTACATGGAAGTCGTCGCCGACACCGTGGGCAGCCTGGGCGTCCTGATCGCCGGCGTGGTCACCGTGACGACGCACTGGCCCTACGCCGATGTGGTGGTGGCAGTGCTCGTCGCGCTATGGGTGCTGCCCCGGGCGGTCGCGCTGGCCCGCGACGCGCTGCGGATCCTGTCCGAATCGTCGCCGGCCCACATCGACGTCGAGGAGCTGCGCGCCGCGCTCGGCGCCGTCGACGGGGTGACGGACGTGCACGACCTGCACGTGTGGACGCTCTCGCCCGGCAAGGACATGTGCACCGCACACCTGATCAGCACCGGCGACTCCGCGCGCGTCCTGCACGACGCGCGCACGGTCCTATCCGCTCGAGGGCTCGAGCACGCCACCGTCCAGATCGACTGCCCCGACGACACCGATTGCGCGGGCGGCTTCTAGATCGTCAAAGCCCGAGCGCCGAGCGCGCTCCGGGGTCGCAATCGTCGAGCAGATCCAGGCACCGCGCCCGCTCGTCGGCTTCGCCGATGGTGTCGGCGGCGCGCGCCAGCGCCGCCACACACCGCAGGAAGCCGCGGTTGGGCTCGTGCGAGTAGGGCACCGGCCCGTAGCCCTTCCAGCCGTTGCGGCGCAGCTGGTCCAGGCCACGGTGGTACCCGGTGCGCGCATAGGCGTACGCAACGACGGCCTGGTCGTCGGCCAACGCCTGCTCGGCCAGCGCCGCCCAGGCGACCGACGCCGTCGGGTGCGCGGCGGCGACGATGCCGGGCTCCTCACCGGCGAGCAGTTCCTCCTCCGCATCGACATCGCCCGGCAGCAGGATCGGGTCGGGCCCCAGCAGATCTCCCATCGGCGTCATCGCTCTATTCTGCAGCTCGCTCCTTTTGCATGCGTGACGCACCTCGGCCATCGCGCCGGGCCCGTGACTCGGTCGCTAAGCTCTGCAACTACCCCACGAAGCGGGAGGACAGTAGTACTCATGCCCAACCCATCCGAACCCGACCGCGGCGGCAGGCCGCAGCGGCCCGGGTTCGACCCACGCGAGTCCCGCACCGAACGCAGCGACGAGTGGGGGCCCGAGCCCGGCTTCGAAACCGGAGACGACAGCACCGAGGTCGTCCCCCTGGTCCCCAACGACTCCGAAACCGAGACCGAGGTGATCAACAGGCCCGACCCGGCGAGCGGCCCCGAGGAAATACCGGACGGCCCGCAGCGCGAACGTCGCTTCACCGCGCCGGGCTTCGACGCCAAGGAAACCGCGATCATCGCCACCACGCCGGAGCCGGCCACGGAGGTCTTCGCGACGCCGCCCGGACAGGACAGCGCCGCACAGTTCGGAGTTCCACCCAAACCCGCCGTCCCGCAATCGATCCCACCGAGACTCGGCGGAAGACTGCGCCCACCAAAGCAATTCAACTGGGGATGGGTACTGGCGCTGGTGGTCATCGTCCTGGCGCTGGCGGCTATCGCGATCCTGGGCACGGTGCTGCTCACCCGGGGCAAACACGCGAATGTCTCGCGGGAAGACCAGGTTCGGCAGACCATCCAGAATTTCGACGTCGCGATCCAGCGGGGTGACCTGACCACGCTGCGCACCATCACGTGCGGCAGCACCCGCGACAACTACGCCGACTACGACGAACACGCGTGGGACGAGACCTACCGGCGGGTATCAGCGGCCAAGCAGTATCCGGTGATCGCCAGCATCGATCAGGTGGTGGTCAACGGCCAGCACGCCGAGGCGAACGTCACCACGTTCATGGCCTACGACCCGCAGCTACGCTCCACCCGCAGCCTGGATCTGCAGTACCGCGACGACCAGTGGAAGGTTTGCCAGTCCGCCAGCGGTTAGGGCAATTCGCAGGCTACGCGGCCTCCACGAGCCATCAACCACGGCGACGCGAATCGGCGTGTCGTGTACCTGGTTTACGTGTCGCGGAGTCGCCTAACGTGGCTAAGCGCCGACCGACTTTCCGGCACAGTGCAGGTCGGCGCAGGCCTGGACCACCCGCTCGGACATCGACGCCTCGGCCTTCTTCAGGTAGCTGCGCGGGTCGTAGACCTTCTTGACGCCGACCTCGCCGTCGACCTTGAGCACGCCGTCGTAGTTGGCGAACATGTGACCGGCGATGGGGCGGGTGAACGCGTACTGGGTGTCGGTGTCGACGTTCATCTTCACCACGCCGTAGCGCAACGACTCCTCGATCTCCGACGTCAGCGAACCCGAACCGCCGTGGAAGACGAAGTCGAACGGCTTGGCGTCGTCGGGCAGCCCGAGCTTGGCCGCCGCCACCTTCTGCCCCTGGGCCAGGATGTCGGGGCGCAGCTTGACGTTGCCGGGCTTGTAGACCCCGTGCACGTTGCCGAAGGTAGCGGCGAGCAGGTACTTGCCGTGCTCGCCGTGGCCCAGCGCATCGATGGTGTTCTCGAAGTCGTCCGGCGAGGTGTAGAGCTTGTCGTTGATCTCGTGGGCCACGCCGTCCTCTTCGCCACCCACCACGCCGATCTCGATCTCCAGGACGATCTTGGCGGCGGAGGCCAGCTCGAGCAGTTCCCTGGCGATCCGCAGGTTCTCGTCGATCGGCACGGCCGAGCCGTCCCACATGTGCGACCCGAACAGCGGATCCTGGCCCGCGGCCACCCGCTCCGCCGAGATGGCCAACAGCGGGCGGACATAGGTGTCCAGCTTGTCCTTGGGGCAGTGGTCGGTGTGCAGCGCGACGTTGACCGGATACCTGTCCGCAATGGAGCGGGTGAACGCCGCCAGCGCCAGCGCGCCGGCCACCATGTCCTTGACGCCCAGCCCGGACGCGAATTCGGCACCGCCGGTGGAGAATTGGATGATCCCGTCGCTGCCCGCGTCGGCAAAGCCCTTGATCGCGGCGTTCACGGTCTCCGACGAGGTGCAGTTGATCGCCGGGAAGGCGTACGCGTGCTCCTTGGCGCGTCGCAGCATCTCGGCGTAGACCTCGGGCGTGGCGATGGGCATCTGAACCCCCTTCTGCGGCCGGGTCCTCCCAGTATCGTCCAGGTTGCTCAGCGGCTCATCTCGGGCCGGTATGTTGAGGGATCATGAGCACCGCCGTGACGGCCCTGCCCCACATCTTCGACCCCATGTATTGGCTGGGCGCCGACGGCGTGTTCGGGTCCGCGGTGCTGCCCGGCATCCTGATCATCGTCTTCGTCGAGACGGGGCTGCTGTTCCCGCTGCTGCCGGGCGAGTCGCTGCTGTTCACCGGTGGCCTGCTGGCCGCGCACCCGAACCCGCCGGCCAGCATCTGGGTGCTGGCCCCCGCCGTCGCCACCGTGGCGATCCTGGGCGACCAGACGGGATACTTCATCGGCCGTCGCATCGGCCCGGCGCTGTTCAAGAAGGAAGACTCGCGCTTCTTCAAGAAGCACTACGTGACCGAATCACACGCGTTCTTCGAGAAATATGGGCCGTGGGCGATCATCCTGGCCCGCTTCGCGCCGTTCGTGCGGACGTTCGTCCCGCCCGTCGCCGGGGTGTCCTACATGCGCTACCCGGTGTTCTTGGGCTTCGACATCGTAGGCGGCATCCTGTGGGGCGGCGGTGTCACGCTCGCGGGCTACTTCCTGGGCAACGTGCCGTTCGTGCACCACCACCTGCAGAAGATCCTGCTGGTTATCCTCGTCGTCTCGCTGATGCCGGCGTTCGTGGCGGCCTGGCGCAGCTACCGGGGGCGCAGGCGCGCGGCCGTCTCGCCCGACCAGGAGCCCGAGCGGCTGGCGAGCCCCGAGTAGCGCGGGCGCGGGATCAGACCGCGACGTTGAAGTCGCAGCCCGTCTTGGCGCGCACCTCTTCGACGGTGACCCCGGGCTGCAGTTCGGTGAGCACCAGCCCCTGACCCGGCTCGACGTCGAAGACGCACAGGTTGGTGATGATCATGTCGACCACGTTCTTGCCGGTGAGGGGCAGCGTGCACTGGCTGAGGATCTTCGGGCTGCCGTCTTTCGCGGTGTGGTCCATCAGCACGATCACACGCTTGACACCGGACACCAAATCCATTGCGCCGCCTGGCCCTTTGACCATCTTGCCCGGCACCATCCAGTTGGCCAGGTCGCCGTTCTCCGCGACCTCCAGCGCGCCCAGGATGGACAAGTCGATGTGGCCGCCGCGGATCATCGCGAAGGAGTCGGCGCTGCTGAAGAAGCTGGATCCGGGCAGGCTGGTGATGGTCTGCTTGCCCGCGTTGACGAGGTCGGCGTCGACGCTGTCCTCGCTCGGGTAGGCGCCGATGCCGAGCAAGCCGTTCTCCGATTGCAGCGTGACCTTGATGCCGTCGGGAATGAAGTTGGCCACCAGCGTCGGAATGCCGATGCCCAGGTTGACGTAGTAGCCGTCGCGCAATTCCCGGGCGGCGCGCCGGGCCATCTGCTCGCGGATGGGGCTGTCGCTCTTCAGCGCGGAGCCGCCGCTCGTGGTGCGGAACTCGATGCGCTTCTCGTAGCCGGTGCCCACGATGATGCGGTCGACGTAGATGCCGGGGGTGTGGATCAGGTCGGGGTCGAGCTCGCCGACCTCGACCAGCTCCTCCACCTCGGCCACGGTGACCGCGCCGCAGGTGGCGATCATCGGGTTGAAGTTGCGGGCGGTCTTGCGGTAGACGAGGTTGCCTGCCGTGTCGCCCTTCCACGCCTTCACGATCGCCACATCGGCCCGAATGCCTTCCTCCAGAACGTATTCGGTGCCGTCGAAGACCCTGGTGTCCTTGCCCTCGGCGAGCGTGGTGCCGAAGGCCGTGCGGGTGTAGAAGCCTGGGATGCCCGCCCCGCCGGCGCGCAACTTCTCCGCCAGCGTGCCCTGCGGTGTCAGCACCAGGTCCAGCTCACCGGCCAGCACCTGGCGCTCGAACTCCTTGTTCTCGCCGACGTAGGAGGCGATCACCTTCGTCACCTGCCGGCCCTTGAGCAGCAGGCCCATGCCGAAATCGTCGACGCCGGCGTTGTTTCCGACGATGGTGAGGTCCTTGATGCCGCTGTCGAGCAGCGCCTGGATCAGCTTCTCGGGGATGCCGCACAGACCGAAACCGCCCGCGGCGACGGTGATGCCGTCCCGGAGCAGGCCGTGCAGAGCCGACTCCGCGTCGGGATGGACCTTACTGCTCACAGGTTGCTCCTGACCTCGTGCGACGGCTCGGCGGAGACGTTACAGGCGGCCTCCATGAGCATCCACCCCGACAGCTGCACCGACAGGTCGCGCTCGGCCACCTCGGACTCCGTCACCGCTCCCTCGACGAACTGCGACCGTTTGCCCTCCGCCGTGGGCAGCTGCGCGTCGCGGTCCCAGAACGGGCCGAACACCGGCAGCCCGTCCACCGATTGCCGGTTGTCCCAGGCCGACTTCGCGCTGGCCAGCACGATCCGGCGGGCGGTGTCGCGGGCCAGCACATCGTCGGCCTCCCGGCCCGGCAACGCCGTGGCCACCAGCGCCAGGTACCGCGCGGTCACCCCGGCGAACAGGCCGCCGTCCCCGCCGCCCGCGCCGGCCAGCACACCCGCAGGCGCCATCTGTTCGCCGACCGCGGCCACCAGGCGATGCACCCGTCGCGCGTGCCGGGTCCTGGCCTCGGCGCCGGTGCGGGCGGCCAGTTCGGTCTCGAGGCCGAGCACCACGCCCTGGCAGTAGGTGTACTGCGCGCGGACCAGCGAGCCGGCTTTGATGCCGTCGAAGACCAGGTGCGTCTCCGGGTCGATCAGCGTCCGGTCGATCCAGTCGCCCATCTGCTCGGCGCGTTTCAGATGGTCTCCGTAGCGCGCGAGGAAGATGCCCGCGGGTCCGTTGGCCGGGGCATTGAAGAACTGGTCCTGCTTGCGCCACGGGATGCCGCCGCCGTCCTCGGGCGCCCATGCCCGGAGAAACTGGTTGGCGAGCTTGGGCAGTGCGCGCCTGCGCTCAACGCCGGCGATGCGCGCGGCGCGTTCCAGCGCCAGCGCCAGCCAGGCCATGTCGTCGTAGTAGCTGTTGGTCCACGAGAAGTTGTTGCGCAGCCGGTGCGAGCGGACCTGCCGGTTGATCGCGGTGTGCCGGTGCGGCCGCGGATCGCGCTGCTGGGCGTCGAGGAGGCAATCCAGCAGATGCGCCTGCCACCAGTAGTGCCAGGTGCCGAACCAGCGGTCGCGCCGGGTCGGCGGCCAGGCCACCACGCCCAGCTGGGTTGCGGGCAGCCCCCACAGCCGCTTCAGGTGTCGTTGCGTGACGGCGGCTTCGCAGCTGGCGGCGCGGTTGAACCAGAGCTGATCCATACCTGTCGATCCTGCCGCACGCGGTCGTGCCCGGCGTCACCAGGCGCGGGTCAGATCGGCGTGTTGCCTGACCCAGGCGTGCATGGCGATGCCGGCGGCGACGCCGGCGTTGATGCTGCGTGTCGAGCCGAACTGCGCGATCGACACCGTCAGCCCCGCACCCGTGCGGGTGTCGTCGGTGATGCCCGGTCCCTCCTGACCGAACACCAGCAGGCACTCGCGCGGTAGCACGGTCTCCTCCAGGCGCGCCGCGCCCGGCACGTTGTCCACGGCGACCACGGTCAGCCCCGCGTCCGCGGCGAAGGCCAGCAGCTCGGCGGTGCTGCCGTGGTGGCACAACCGCTGGTAGCGATCGGTCACCATGGCGCCGCGCCGATTCCACCGCCGCCGCCCCACGATGTGCACGGTGTGCACCGCGAACGCGTTGGCGGTGCGCACCACCGAACCGATGTTGGCGTCGTGACCGAAGTTCTCGATCGCCACGTGCAGGGGGTGCCGACGGCGATCGATGTCGGCGGTGATCGCTTCCCGGGTCCAGTACCGGTAGGCGTCGACCACGTTGCGAGTGTCGCCCTCGCGCAACAAGATTGGGTCATACCGCGGGTCGTCCGGCGGCTCGCCCGGCCACGGCCCGACGCCGGCGGGCGGTGTCGTCGACCATTCGGTGGGGCCCGGACCGCTCATCGCAGCGTCCACACACCGGCGTGGGTGCCGTCGATGGCCAGCGTCGCGTAGAGCAATGCGTCGTTGATCTCGCCCTGGGTGCACAGCGAGGCGTTGACGCGCACAGCGTCCAGTGAGGCGTCGGGCAGGATCAGCACCGACGAGCCGTACGCCGCGCAGGCCGGGTTCAGTCCCGGCGCGGGCAGCGTCGGCGACGCCAGCAGCATCATCGGGCCGCCACGCTTGGTGGACTCGTCGCGGTAGCGGGCCGCGACGGCGGCGACTTCCAGCCCCAGCAACATGTAGCCGTTGCCGGTGAACGCCCCGGGATCGCCCAGCTGCATCTTGGTCACCGGGGTGCCGTCGGCGCGCCAGGCCGACAGGCTGACGGTCTTGACCCCCAGGCCGCCGCTGTCGTTGGGGTTGGTCGGCAGCAGTCCGACCGGGAAGGCCACCGGGTAGGCCGACGAGCTGTCCGGGATGCGGTCGCGCGGCGAGTAGCTGAAGACACCGCGCACCTGACTCCGATCCTTCAGTGGCCCAAGGCAAACCGTGCCGGTGAGTCGGTCGCGCGTCGCGGAGAGCGGCGCGGGGACGTCGCGCGTGCCCACCTTGGCGTTGTCGCAGCTGCCCAGGCCGGTGACCTCCATGGGGTGGGCCAGCGCGCCGTAGAGCCCGAAGCGGATGTCGGCGGGTGTGGCGTGCGGGTGTTTGGCTTCGTCGGCCGAGGCCGGGCTCGCGTCGACGTCGACCAGCACGTAGTCACCGGCCCAGCGCAGATTCGACACCGACATGTTCCAGCCGAGCAGGGCCAGCGATTCGCCGATCCGCGCGCTCTGGGCACCGTAGGGGCGGGCGTGTTGGCCGGCGGACGAGCAGCCGGCCAGGCCCAGCACCAAGCAGGTTGCCACCGCGAGGAAGGCGCGCACGGCTCAGCGGCCCTCGGCCGGGGTGGGGCATTCTTGCCGCGGGGGCCTCGGGGGCCGCGGGGGCCGCGCGGGTCGCACGCGCCACACACGCCATACACGCCACGCCAGCCCCGGCCAGCAGGGGACAGCTAATTGCCCGCCTTTCCGCGACAACCCGGCCGCACTCCCGCTGCGATGCGTGTGTCGCTCAGAGTGCGTGTGTCGCTCAGAGCCGGGCACAACGACCATCGCCCGGGCCGGGGACTCCCGTGACGCATGTGACCATGGGTGCATACGAGGACTCACCGGCAACTAGCTCAGCCCCAGATCGGCCAGCTCCAGCACGCTTCTGTACAGCAGCCCTTCGGCCTCGATGGCCTCGGCCGCGCCGGTGGCACGGTCCACCACGGTGGCCACCCCCACCACATCGCCGCCGGCCTCCCGGACCGCGCGCACCGCCGTGAGCGCCGAGTTACCGGTGGTGCTGGTGTCCTCGACGACCAGTACCCGCTTACCTGAAACCTCGGAGCCTTCGATAAGACGTTGCAGCCCATGGGATTTCGCTGACTTGCGCACGACGAAGGCGTCAATCGGGCGACCCGGGGCATGCATGACCGCGGTGGCCACCGGGTCGGCCCCCAGCGTCAGGCCGCCGACCACGGCGTAGTCCCAGTCGCTGGTCAGCTCGCGCATCAGCGCGCCGATCAGCGCCGAGGCGCGGTGATGCAGTGTGGCCCGGCGCAGGTCGACGTAATAGTCGGCCTGCTTGCCGGAGGACAGGGTCACCCGCCCGTGCACCACCGACAGCCGTGCCACCAACTCCGCCAACTCTTTTCGGTCAGGTCCGACCACGGCCGCTCCCGATTCGCTTGGTGACCGCCCGCATCAGGTTGCGCGGCATCAGGCGCTCGGCCGCGATGATCGCCTTGTACTGCAGGCCCGGGATGCTGATCACCTTGCCGCGGGCGATGTCGGCCAGGCTCTCGCTGACCACGTCGTCGACCTCGAGCCACATGAACGACGGAGACTTGGCCATGTCGATCCCGGCGCGCTCGTGGAATTCGGTGCGCACATAGCCCGGGCACACGGCGTGCACGGAAACGCCGGTGCCCTGCAGGCCGACGGACAGGCCCTCGCTGAACGAGATCACCCACGCCTTGGACGCCGAGTACGTCGACCCGCGTCCGGGCACCAGCCCGGCCACGCTGGCGATGTTGACGACGGTGCCGGCGCCGGCTTCCAGCATCGCCGGCAGCGCGGCCCGGGTCAGGTGCATGACCGCGGTGACGTTGACGTCGAGCTGGGACTGCAGCAGCCCGGGATCGCTTGACCAGAAGTCGCCGGAGGTGCCGAACCCGGCGTTGTTCACCAGGACGCTCACTCCCCCGGCGAGCCGATCGCAGACCCGTTGCCGGCCCGCGGCATCGGCCAGGTCGGCGGGCAGGATCTCGATGCTGCCGGAGTGTTTCTGCAGTTCGTCGGACAGCTCGTTGAGGCGGTCCACGTCGCGGGCGACCAGGACCAGGTCATAGCCGTCGCCGGCATAGCGCCGCGCGAACCCGGCGCCTATCCCGGAGGTAGGCCCGGTGATCAGGGCTACGGGGCGGGGCATGAGCGACATCCTAGTGACGGCGGCCGAGCCGGCCTCTCAGACCACCCGGGGCGTGCCGTCAGCGCTGATAGTTGCTGGCCTGGTGGCCGTTGCGTCCGGAGGGAGGTGGGCGGCGGACGGTTTCCGAACGCCCGTCGGGTCGCCGCTGCTCGCGGTGCATCGGCTCGGCGGCGCGACGACCGGCCTGCAGGTCGGGGCCGAGCAGCCCCGCCACGTCTTGTTGGGCACGCCGGGGCGGCAGCTCGGCGCGGCCCGCCGGCGCCAGCGGTCGGCTGGGTGAGGCGTTGCGCAAACCCGACGGCGCCCCGGTCTCCTGCCCGGTCTCTTCGGGCAGCGGCGGCAGCACCCGCAGCAGGTCGTTGAACTGGCGCACGGTGCGCAGACCTTCGTCCCACTGGGTGCGGGTGCTGGTGATCGGCAAGGCGACCAGCGTCCAGTTCTGCTCGTTCCACATGATCTCGGCGCTGTCGGGGGCGGTGTGCGCGAAGGTGACCATGCGGCGGTCACAGGCCCGCCGCGCGGCATCGAGGTTGGTGGAGTAGACCATCCGCGGCCCGATCGCACCCAGCAGCCAAATGTCGCTTTCCCGTGGCTCTTTGAGTCCCTTGAGCCGCAGGTCCACCACGACGTTGGTGCCCACCTTGCGGTGCAGCGCGATGACGGTGGCGACCTCCTCGAGGTCGAAGATGTACACGGCCTCGCCGCGGATCTGACCCAGCACCACGTTCTGGGCGGCGACGTCGCCGACCGTCGACATCACCCCGCGCTTCCAGCGCTTGAGGATGTCGGCCGACTCACGCTCGTAGTCGAACCCGTGTGATCGCGCCCACGACCTACGGCGCCTGCTGCGCCCGCGCCGCCGATCGATGTCGACGTACAGCAACACCCCCGCACCGACAAAGCACAGCGCGGAGAGCGTGAACCAGAGGGGGACCATCCAACACAGGGTATCTGCTATTCGGCGGGAACACAGAATTCGACCTGGTCACAACCCAGTCACTTATTGTGCGATCATCCCGGCCGGCGCCCACCCGAGGATGCGGGTTAGACGCCGCGCCGAGACAACCACGAGACAATCATCAGCCCAGGATCAGCGAGTCGCCGTCGGGACTGACGTTCACCGGCACGGTGTCGCCGTCGTGCACGTCACCGGCCAGCAACAGCTTGGCCAGCTGGTCACCGATGGCCTGCTGCACCAGGCGACGCAACGGCCGCGCCCCGTAGACCGGGTCGAACCCGCGCTGCGCCAGCCACTGCTTGGCCGGCAGCGACACCTCCAGCTGCAGCCGTCGCTGGGCCAGCCGCTTCTGCAGCTGCGCCAACTGGATGTCGACGATCTGCACCAGCTCCCCGGGCTCGAGGCCGTGGAAGATGATCACGTCGTCGAGCCGGTTGATGAACTCGGGCTTGAACGCCGAGCGCACCGCGGCCATCACCTGCTCCTCGCTGCCGCCCGACCCCAGGTTGGACGTCAGGATCAGGATGGTGTTGCGGAAGTCGACCGTGCGGCCCTGACCGTCGGTCAGCCGGCCCTCGTCGAGCACCTGCAGCAGCACGTCGAACACGTCCGGGTGCGCCTTTTCGATCTCGTCGAACAGGATCACCGTGTAGGGACGCCGCCGCACCGCCTCGGTCAGCTGACCACCCTGGTCGTAGCCGATGTAGCCGGGGGGCGCGCCGACCAGCCGGGCCACCGAGTGCTTCTCGCCGTACTCGCTCATATCGATGCGGACCATCGCGCGCTCGTCGTCGAACAGGAAGTCGGCCAGCGCCTTGGCCAGCTCGGTCTTGCCCACGCCGGTGGGGCCCAGGAACATGAACGATCCGGTGGGCCGGTTAGGGTCGGCGACCCCGGCGCGGGAACGCCGCACGGCGTCAGACACCGCGGTCACGGCCTTGCGTTGGCCGACGACCCGCTTGCCCAGCTCCTCTTCCATCCGCAGCAGCTTGGCGGTCTCGCCTTCGAGCATCCGGCCGGCCGGGATGCCGGTCCACGCCGACACGACGTCGGCGATGTCGTCAGGCCCGACCTCTTCCTTGAGCATCACGTTCTCGCGAGCCTCGGCATGCGGCAGCGCCGCGTCCAGCTTCTTCTCCACCTCGGGAATGCGCCCGTAGCGCAGCTCGGCGGCCTTGGCCAGGTCGCCGTCGCGCTCGGCACGCTCGGACTCCCCGCGCAGCGTGTCCAGCTGTTCCTTGAGCTCGCGCACGACGTCGATGGCGCTCTTCTCGTTCTGCCAGCGGGTGGTGAGCTCGGCCAGCTTCTCCTTCTGGTCGGCCAGCTCGGAGCGCAGCTTGTCCAGCCGCTCCTTGGACGCCTCGTCCTCTTCCTTGGCCAGCGCCATCTCTTCGATCTCGAGGCGGCGCACCAGCCGCTCGACCTCGTCGATCTCGACGGGCCGGGAGTCGATCTCCATCTTCAGCCGGCTGGCGGCCTCGTCGACCAGGTCGATCGCCTTGTCGGGCAGGAACCGGGCGGTGATGTAGCGGTCGGACAGCGTCGCCGCGGCGACCAGCGCGGAGTCGGTGATGCGCACGCCGTGGTGCACCTCGTAGCGGTCCTTGAGCCCGCGCAGGATGCCGATGGTGTCTTCCACCGAGGGCTCGCCGACCAGCACCTGCTGGAAGCGGCGCTCCAGTGCGGCGTCCTTCTCGATGTACTTGCGGTACTCGTCGAGCGTGGTGGCGCCGACCAGGCGCAACTCGCCGCGGGCCAGCATCGGCTTGATCATGTTGCCGGCGTCCATGGCGCCCTCGCCGGTCGCCCCGGCGCCGACGATGGTGTGCAGCTCGTCGATGAACGTGATGATCTGGCCGGCGGAATTCTTGATGTCGTCGAGGACGGCTTTGAGCCGCTCCTCGAACTCGCCGCGGTACTTCGCGCCCGCCACCATCGACCCGAGGTCCAGGCTGATGACGGTCTTGTCGCGCAGGCTCTCCGGCACGTCGCCGGCGACGATGCGCTGGGCCAGCCCCTCCACGATCGCCGTCTTGCCGACGCCGGGCTCACCGATGAGCACCGGGTTGTTCTTGGTGCGACGGCTCAGCACCTGCACGACGCGGCGAATCTCGTTGTCGCGCCCGATGACCGGGTCGAGCTTGCCCTCGCGGGCCCGCTCGGTCAGGTCGGTGGAGTACTTCTCCAGCGCCTGATAGGTCGCCTCGGGTTCCGGGCTGGTGACCCGGCCGCTGCCGCGCACCTTGACGAACCCGTCGCGCAAGGCCTGGGGCGAGGCGCCGTGGCCGGTCAGCAGTTTGGCGACGTCCGAGTCGCCGGTGGCCAGGCCTACAAGCAGATGTTCGGTCGAGACGTACTCGTCGTTCATCTCGGTGGCCAGTTGCTGCGCGGTGGTGACGGCGGCCAGCGACTCGCGCGACAGCTGCGGTTGCGAGCTGGCGCCGCTGGCCTGCGGCAGCCGCTCCAGCATCCGCTCGGTTTCGGCGCGAATGGTGGCGGGGTCGACCCCGACGGCCTGCAGCAGCGGCACGGCGATGCCGTCCGCCTGGGTCAGCAAGGCCATCAGCAGGTGCAGCGGCCGGATCTCCGGGTTGCCGGCGGCCGAGGCCGCCTGCAGCGCCGAGGTCAGCGCCGCCTGGGTCTTGGTGGTCGGGTTGAAAGAGTCCACGACGACCTCCGTTCAGTTTTGAAAGGGTTCAGAAAAATGCTTGTCCGGTTGTTCAACGCCGTCAAGGTTGAGTCTGTTCCGCTCAACTCTACCGAGTTTTGGGCACCATGTCTTTTGGGGTACCCCCGTACGGATGACGCAGACGAGCCAGCATCCCGACCGGGCCGACGCCGCCCTCGCCGCGGCTGCGGGACTGGCGCTTGCGGGCCTGGTCGCCGTCGGCTTGCACGCCGGCCTGGCCGGCGGCCAGGCGACGGTCCCGGAGTCGGGCACGCTGCAGGTCAGCGGGACGGGGACCACGAAAACGATCCCCTGCCACCTCGGCTACCTCTCGGTGAGCGGCAAACAGAACACCCTCACCCTCACCGGCCACTGCACCAGCGTCAGCGTCTCCGGCAGCGGCAACCGCGTCACGGTCGACAGCGCCGACGCGGTAAGCGCGTCCGGCACCGGCAACAGCGTTGTCTACCACTGGGGTTCGCCCCGCGTCGTCAACACCGGCGCCGCCAACGTCGTGCGACAGGGCTGAACCCGTAGCGCCCGAGCCTAGAATCGGGGTCCGTGAGCCTGGAGGACACCGAAGCACTGCGGGTGCTGCGCGACGCGTTCGCCTCGGTCGACTCCGGCTCGGTGGGCGACTCCGGTGGGCTCGTGCACCGCTTTTACACCCAGTGGTTCGCCCTCGACGTCTCGGTGCGCGATCTGTTCCCGCCCGAAATGCGCGCCCAGCGCCTCGCTTTCGGCCATGCGCTGCACTGGGTGTACGGCGAGCTGGTGGAGCGGCGCGCGCAGGAGCCGGTGGCTTTTCTGGCCCAGCTCGGGCGCGACCATCGCAAATACGGTGTGCTGCCGCGGCATTACGAGACGCTGCGGCGCGCCCTGTTCGCGACGCTGCGCAGCCATCTGGGTCAGGCCTGGAACGACGCCGTCGACGACGCGGCCAGGCAGTCGCTGAACCTGATCACCGGGGTGATGAGCGGCGCCGCGGACGCCGACGAGGGACCCGCCTGGTGGGACGGCACCGTCATAGCGCACCGGCGGGTGTCGCGGGATCTGGCGGTTGTCCGGCTGCAGCTCGATCAGCCGTCGCACTACCACGCCGGCCAGTACGTGAACGTGCACGTGCCGCAGTGCCCGCGCCGCTGGCGCTATCTGAGCCCCGCCATTCCGGCCGATCCGGGCGGCGGGATCGAGTTTCACGTCCGCCTGGTGCCCGGCGGCCTGGTCAGCACCGCGATCGTCAACGAAACCCGCACCGGCGACCGCTGGCGGATGTCGAGCCCGCACGGCGGCCTTCGGGTCGACCGCGACGGCGGCGACGTGCTGATGGTTGCCGGCAGCACCGGCGTCGCGCCGCTGCGGGCGCTGATCATGGACCTGTCCCGGTACGCGGTCAACCCGCGGGTGCATCTGTTCTTCGGCGCCCGCTACCGCTGCGAACTCTATGATCTGCCCACCCTGTGGCAGGTCGCCTCGCACAATCCGTGGCTGTCGGTCTCGCCCGTCTCGGAGTACAACAGCGACCCGTCGTGGGCCGCGGACTACGCCGACGTCACACCGCCACGGGGCCTGCACGTGCACCAGATCGGGCGGCTGCCCGACGTGGTGACCAAGTACGGCGGCTGGGGCGACCGGCAGATCCTGGTCAGCGGCGGCCCGGCGATGGTCGCCGCCACCAAGGCCGCCTTGCTCGCCAAAGGTGCTGCGCCGGAACGCATTCAGCACGACCCGCTATGGAGGTAGCCATGAATGTCGTCACCCTGAGCGATCCTTCGTCGCAGGTAGTCGCGCAATTCGTCCCCGAGGCGGGCATGATCGGCACGTCGCTACGCGACGCCGGCGTGGAGTTGCTGGGCCAGCGCCGCGGCCTGGACGCCTACATCACCGACGGCAAGACGATGGGCATCCCGATTCTGTATCCGTGGGCAAACCGGTTGGGCGACAACACCTATACCGCCCAGGGTGTCACCGTGACCCTGACGCCGGGAGAAAGCGGTGTGCGCGCCGACCCCAACGGGCTGCCCATTCATGGCGTGTTGGCCGCCTACCCCGGCTGGCGGGTGACCGCCCAGACCGGCAACGAGCTGACCGCCCAGGTGGATTTCGGCGCCGATCCCCGATTGCTGGCCGGCTTCCCGTATCCGCACGTGCTGACGGTGACGGCCCGGCTCAGCGACCGGGCGCTGACGGTTATGACCACGGTCAGCCCGACGAGCGACCGTGCGGTGCCGCTGTGCTTCGGGTTTCACCCCTATCTGCGACTGCCCGATACTGCGCGCGCCGATTGGGTGATAGAGACACCGCCGTTGCGGCATCTGCGCCTCGACGACAAAGGGCTGCCCGCCGGCGACTCGCAGCTGCAGCCGGACCGCCAAGAGGCGTTGCGCGACAAAGCTTTCGACGACGCCTACGACCAGGTGGACGACGGTGCAGCGTTCGCGGTGTCCGGCGGCGGGCGCCGTATCGAGGTGCACTTCGAGCGCGGCTATCCGGCTGCGCAGATTTTCGCGCCGCCGGCCGAGGATCTGATCTGTTTCGAGCCGATGGCGGCGCCGACCGACGCGCTGCGCCGGGGCGGCTATCGATGTGCGCCGCCGGGCGAGCCGGCGGTGGCGCAATTCTGCATCCGGGTCTGAGCAGCGTCACGAAAACGCCTGGATCGCAATATCATCGGCGGTTATTACGGGGCTGCCACACCACCACGGCGGTGCTCTTGGGCACCACCGCCACATCGCGGCGCTGGCCGGCGCGCATCGTCGCGATTTCCTCGGCCATTTCTTTCAGCCGCGACTGCAGGGCCTCGACCTGATTTGTCAGTTCGATGATCCGCTTGATGCCGGCGAGGTTGACTCCCTCGGCCTGAGAGAGCCGTTGCACCTCGCGCAGCAGGTCGACGTCGCGTTCCGAATACCGCCGTCCCCCACCGGATGTCCGGCTCGGGCTGACCAGGCCGAGACGGTCGTAGGTGCGCAATGTCTGGGCGTGCATGCCCGCCAGCTCGGCGGCCACCGAGATCAGGAAGGTTCGGGCCTCCTCTTTGCGGTTCTTGGCCATCAGCGGTTACCCGCCCATCCCGCCCGGGGGTCGAAGCCGCTGGCGCGCTCGGCGGCGGCGTATGCCTCCAGCGCCTCCTGGGCCGCGCCCTCCAAATTGGAGGGTACGGCCACCTTTACGGTCACCAGCAGGTCGCCGTTACCGCCGCTGCGCTTGGGCACACCACGCCCGCGCACCCGCAGGATCCGGCCGTCGGCGGTGCCCTTGGGCACCCGGACACCGACCTTGCCATCCAGCGTGGGCACCGAAATGGTTGAGCCCAAGGCCAACTCGGTGAAGCTGACCGGAACGGTCACCGTGAGATCGTCGCCGTCACGTCCGAACACCTTGTCCGGGCGCACATGGACCGTCACGTACAGGTCACCCGACGGCGCACCGCGCAACCCCGCCTCGCCCTGCCCGGGCAGCCGGATTCGTTGTCCGTCCTCGACGCCCGGCGGGATCCGCACGTTGATGGTGCGGGTGCGGGTGGTGACGCCGGTGCCCTTGCACTCGTCGCAGGGGTGCTCGATGATCGAGCCGCTGCCCCGGCAATCGGTGCACGGTTCGGAGAACCCGAAGGCGCCCTGGTTGCGGTTGATCACGCCGGAGCCGTTGCAGGTGGGACACACCTTCGGGCTGGTGCCCGGCCGCGCGCCACTGCCGTGGCAGTTGGTGCACGGCGCCGGGCTGGTCAGCCGCAGCGGCATCGCCACGCCCTTGGCCGCCTCGACGAAATCCAGCTGGGTTTCGGTCTCGAGGTCGTTGCCGCGCCGCGGCCGGCTGGGACGGGCACTCGCACCCCGCCCGAACAACCCGCCGAACAGGTCGCCGATGTTGGCGCCGCCGGTGCGGCCCGCGGCGTCGAACAGGTCGTTGAGGTTGAACTCGGCGCCGTCGCCGCCGACGTTGAAGCCGCCGAACCCGCCGCCGTCGAACCGGCGCCCGCCAAAGCCGCCGCCGGCGAACAGCCTTCGGGTTTCGTCGTACTCGTTGCGCTTGGCCTCGTCGGACAACACGCTGTAGGCCTCGGAGACCGCCTTGAACCGTTCGGCTCCGGCCGGGTTCTTGTCCGGATGCAGATCCGAGGCCAGCTTGCGGTAGGCCGTCTTGATGTCTTTCTGGCTGGCGTCAGAGGAGACGCCCAGCTCCTTATAGAAGTCCTTCTCGACCCACTCACGCTGGGCCACGTCGCGTCACCCCCTCACCTGGTTGTGCTGATTGTGTGGTCTATTCACCGGATGTGCCGGCGTTATCGTCCGATTCGGCCGGCCGGGTCTCCCCGGCCGCCGTGACGGACTCATCGACAACGGCCGCTTGCCCGCCCTCGTCGCCGACCGTATCGACCACGCCGACCAGAGCGTGGCGCAACACTTGGTCGCCCAGCTTGTAGCCCTGCCGCATGACGGTCCCGATCACCGGCCGGGAGCCTTCGGAGCCAGAGCCTTCATGCTGGACGGCCTCGTGCAACACCGGGTCGAAATCCTCGCCCTCGTCGCCGAACGCCGCCAGGCCGAGGCCGGTCAGCGCGCCCTCCAGCTTGTCGGCCACCGACTTCAGCGGCCCGGACTCCAGGTCGCCGTGCTTGCGTGCCCGCTCGAGATCGTCGAGCACGCCCAGCAATTGGCTGACGACGGCCGCCTTGGCCCGGTCGGCCGCGGCCTGCTGGTCGCGCAGCGCCCGCTTGCGATAGTTGGCGAAGTCGGCCTGCACCCGTTGCAGATCACCGAGCAGCTCCGCGGCCTTGCCGGCCTCTTCGGCGTTCTCCGCGGCCGGCGCCCCTCCCGGCGTGTCGCCGGGAGGGGCCTGCCGTACTTCACCGGTCTCGGGATCGATTCGCCGCTTGTCGGTGACCGTCACCTGTTCCTGCGGTTTGCTTTCCGTCACTTGGACTCCCGGTCGTCGTCGACCACCTCCGCGTCCACGACGTCGTCAGCGGATCCCGCGGACCCGGACGCGCCGTCGGCCGCGCCTGCGGCCTGCTCGCCTGCGGCCTGGGTGGCCTCGTAGATCGCCTGTCCGAGCGCCTGCGATTCCTGGCCCAGCTTCTCCATCGCCGCCTTGATCGCGGTGATGTCGGTGCCGTCCAGGGCCGTCTTGGCCTCGGCGATCGCCGCGTCGACCTTGGACAGGGTGTCCTCGGGAACCTTGGACCCCCCGGACTCGGACGCTGCACCACGTTGTTCAGCGACGAACTTCTCCGTCTGGTAGACCAGCGACTCGGCCTGGTTGCGGACGTCGGCCTCTTCGCGACGCTGCCGGTCCTCCTCGGCGTGCGCCTCGGCGTCCTTGATCATCCGGTCGATCTCCTCCTTGGACAGGCCGGAGCCCTCCTGGATCTTGATCGTGTTCTCCTTGCCCGTGCCCTTGTCCTTGGCCGTGACGTGCACGATGCCGTTGGCGTCGATGTCGAACGTGACCTCGATCTGCGGCACGCCGCGCGGGGCCGGCGGTATGCCGGTCAACTCGAAGGATCCGAGAAGCTTGTTGTGCGAAGCGATTTCGCGCTCACCCTGGAAGACCTGGATCTGCACCGACGGCTGGTTGTCGTCGGCCGTGGTGAAGGTCTCCGACCGCTTGGTGGGGATCGTGGTGTTGCGTTCGATCAGCTTGGTCATCACGCCACCCTTGGTCTCGATGCCAAGGCTCAGCGGTGTGACATCAAGCAGCAGAACGTCTTTCACCTCACCCTTGAGGACACCCGCCTGCAGCGCGGCACCAACGGCCACCACCTCGTCGGGGTTGACGCCCTTGTTGGGCTCCTTGCCCCCGGTCATCTCCTTGACCAGTTCGGACACCGCGGGCATGCGGGTGGAACCGCCCACCAGCACCACGTGGTCGATCTCGGAGACCGAGATGCCGGCGTCCTTGATCACGGACTGGAAGGGCTTGCGGGTGCGGTCCAGCAGATCCTGTGTGATGCGCTGGAATTCGGCGCGGGTCAGCTGCTCGTCGAGGAACAGCGGGTTCTTGTCCGCGTCGACGGTGATGTAAGGCAGGTTGATCGAGGTGCTCTGCGAACTCGAGAGCTCGATCTTGGCCTTCTCGGCGGCCTCACGCAGCCGCTGCATCGCCATCTTGTCCTTGGTCAGGTCGATTCCGCTGGTGCCCTTGAACTTATCGACCAGCCACTCGACGACGCGGTCGTCCCAGTCGTCCCCACCGAGGTGGTTGTCACCACTGGTGGCGCGGACCTCGACCACACCCTCGCCGATCTCGAGCAGCGAGACGTCGAACGTGCCGCCACCGAGGTCGAAGACCAGGATGGTCTGTTCCTTCTCGCCCTTGTCCAAACCGTAGGCCAGCGCGGCCGCGGTCGGCTCGTTGACGATCCGCAACACGTTAAGGCCGGCGATCTGGCCGGCTTCCTTGGTCGCCTGGCGCTGGGCGTCGTTGAAGTACGCCGGCACGGTGACGACGGCGTCTGTGACGTCCTCGCCCAGATACGCCTCGGCGTCGCGCTTCAGCTTCATCAGCACGCGGGCGCTGATCTCCTGAGCGGTGTATTTCTTGCCGTCGATCTCGATGGACCAGTCCGTGCCCATGTGCCGCTTGACCGAACGGATGGTCCGGTCGACGTTGGTGACCGCCTGGTTCTTGGCGGGCTGGCCGACGAGTACCTCGCCGTTGCGCGCGAAGGCGACGACAGACGGCGTGGTCCGCGAACCCTCGGAGTTCGCGACGACGACTGGGTCCCCGCCCTCGAGGACCGCGACGACGGAGTTGGTGGTCCCGAGGTCGATACCGACCGCACGAGCCATAGTGATTCCTCCTGAATTGTGTAGAGCCTGTTTGGTGCCACTATGCTGAGTGAACCCCGCTCAAGCCTGCCCCTGGGGCCGGCGGGCTGTCAACCCGGTATTGAGTGTGGTTCGCTCAACTTATCGATCATGTTAACGGTGACCCGTCCCGCCTTGTTCCCGGGGTCGGCGAAAAATTCGCGGCGCCGTCGGTGGCTTCTTCGATGAGCGCGAGCAGCGCCCGGGTCGCCGCGCTGGCCTGGCGGGCCGCGGAGGTTGCCACGTATAGGCGCCACTGCAGGTCATGCCCGGTGATCCGGACGGTGACCAACCCCGAGGTGTCGATGCCCGCGAGAATGGACCAGCTCAGAAAGCCGATTCCCAGCCCCTTGCGGATGCAGGTCGCCGCGGTGCCGATGTCGGCGACCTCCACCGCGACGGTCCGCTCGACGCCCGCGGCCGCGAACGCGTTGTCGACCACCGCGCGGTTGCCGTAGCCCGGCGGCCCGTCGACGAAGGACATGCCCGCCAGGTCGGCCAGCGACACCGCCTTGCGCCCGGCCAGCGGGTGCTCCGCGGGGACGACCAGGGGCAGGGGCACCGACGCGACCAGCCGGGTGCGCAGGTCGGCCGGTGGCGGCCCGGTGAATACCAGGAAAGCGACGTCGAGTTCCCCGTCGCGCAATTGGGCGGCCAGACCGGCCGACCCGGCGCTGGCGGCGCGCAGATGGACGACGACTTCGGGATGACGGGCGCGTAGCTCGGCCAACACGCTCGGCACGTCGATGACGCGGACCGAGGTCAGCGTCCCCACCGTGACGGTGCCGCGCACAGACCCCCGGGCGGCGCCCACCGCGTCCTTTGCCGCGCGAGCGGCGTCGAGGGTGGTCCGGGCGTGGGGTCGCAGCGCCTCCCCGGCGGGACTCAGTGCCACGCCGGCCGGGCCCCGGACGAACAGGTCGGTGCCCAGTTCGCGTTCGAGCGCTTTGATTGTGGCCGATACCCCCGACTGCACGACGCGCAGCCGCCTGGCCGCTCCGGTGAAGCTTCGGCTGTCCGCAACGGCCAGGAAGTACTCGAGATGGCGAAGCTCCATGCCAGCAAGTATCGCGGATGGTGATGGCAATCATCAGAAGATATCGTTGGCACCGATCGCGCCGGTGGGCATACCGTGGCACCAAAACCATCCGCCTGGCCACCCGCCGCGACGAGCCACCGTACTGGAACGCCGCCGCTCGAGTCCTCGAAGGATAGTTCAGATGCGTGTCATCGCGCTCGAAGAGCATTACGCCACAACCGAATTCCTGCGCGGCCCGGGCGCCTGGCTGGCGTCGCGGCCCGGCATCGTGGAACCGGCCAGCGATCTCGGGGACGGCCGCATCGCGGCGATGGACGAGGCCGGGATCGACCTGGCGGTGCTGTCGCTGGCCGCGCCCGGGGTGGAGCAGCTGGATCCGGACGAGGCGGTTCCGCTTGCGCGCGACTGCAACGACCAGCTCGCGGCGGCGGTCCAGCGGTACCCGGATCGGTTGGCGGGCTTTGCCACTCTGCCCATCAGCGCCCCCGATGAGGCGGCCGACGAACTCGAGCGGGCGGTGTACCGGCTCGGGTTCGTCGGCGCGGTGATCAACGGGCACAGCCGGGGCCGCTACCTGGACGACCCCCGCTTCGAGCCCGTCCTGGCCCGCGCGGCCGCCCTGCAGGCGCCGATCTATCTGCATCCGACCATCCCGCCCGCGGGCGTCATCGAATCCAGCTACGCCGGTTTCGCCGAGCCCGTCACGTTCACGCTGGCCACGGTGGGCTGGGGGTGGCACATCAACACCGCCACCCACGTACTGCGCATGATTCTGGGCGGCGTGTTCGATCGTCACCCGTCGCTGCAGATGATCATCGGGCACATGGGCGAAGCGACATCGTTCATGCTGCCGCGCTTCGACGCGAAGCTGACACCGGAGGTGACCGGTCTGCGACGCCCCGTGAGCTCCTATCTGCGGGAGAATTTCCACTACACGTTCGCCAACTTCAACGACTGTGCGACGTACGCGAACCTGGTCGCCCAGGTGGGGATCGACCGTGTGGCCTTCTCGGCCGACTACCCGTTCGGGTCGATGGTCGACGCCCGTGCCTTCCTCGACGGTCTGCCGCCGTCGGACGACGAGCGTGCCGCCATCAGCCACCGCAACGCCGAAAAGCTGTTGGACCTGTAGCGGCGCCCTCCCGAGTCGGGCCGACGGATCGGTCACGCGGCGATAAACCTGGGCCATCGGCTCTGCATCGATAGCCGCGCCGGTGCAGCGACTTTCGCCTCTCGGTGCGTAACCTGAGTGCCGCTATTCGAATCGTCTGGGGAGCGGCGGGTGCGGTTTTCGGAGAATGCGCGGCGAAGCCTGGCCGGTGGTTCGCTGCTGCTCGTGGCCCTGGTCGCCGGCTCGGAACTGGCATCCGGCTGCAGCTCCGTCATCGGGGGCAGGCCGGTCGCCTCGCCCGGGGCGGGACCCACCGAACCGTCGTTCCCCACACCCAGGTCCACACCACCGCCGGCCACCGCCGCCCCCGCGCCGGGCCCCTCCACCCCGCCGGAGAACCCAGGCAATCCGGCGGGCGCCATCCCGCTGCCGCCCGACCAGAACGGCTACGTCTTCATCGAGACCAAATCCGGCGTGACGCGCTGCCAGATCAATAAGGAGACCGTCGGCTGCGAGGCGCCGTTCACCAACTCCCCGCTGCAAGACGGTGAGCACGCCAACGGCGTCAGCATCAACACCGGCGGCAAGGTGCAGTGGGTGCTGGGCAACCTGGGGGCCATCCCGACCGTCACCATCGACTACAAGACCTACCTCGCCCAGGGCTGGACGATCGTCGCCGACGCGGACGGCACCCGCTTCACCAACGAGGCGACCAAGCACGGCATGTTCGTCAGCGTCGACAAGGTCAACACGTTCTAGGGGCCTGAAGGGCTATTGCACCGTTTCCCTGGTGACGGTCATTTCGAAGTCGCCCCCCTGCCAGGCCCGCATGAAGGTGGTCATGGGCACCTGCTCGTCGCTACCGTCTTCGGCGCCGCTGTCATTGAGATGCGCGATGCCCTTGGCGGCATCCACACCTGTGACCACGACTTCATGGTCGCCGTCTTTGGGCTTTTCCCCGTCCCAGATGGTTCCCGAGCTGACCGCAATCATCACCGCGTGCCGCGAGCCAAGCGCGTTCTCCAAGGCCGCCAGCGCTGTCTGACCCTTGGCATCATCGGAGGTGACGGCGTGAATACCGTAGTGCGCCAACAACACTCCAATATCGCGAGTATCGGCCCCGTCCCCACTGGGGTCGGTATATACCGGCTTTCCCTGTTCGGCGATGCTCGGGGTGCTCTTGGCCACCTCGACGATCTCCTGCTCGCTGGGCATGTGGCCGGTGATCTGGCCGACCACACCCGCCACCGACATCAATACACAGTTGTTGCCGAATGACTGTGGCGCCCAATACTGGGCGGCTCTGGCGGGATCGCCGTAGGAGCCCGCGGTGTCGGCCAGCGCCACGGCGCCCGACTGCCCGGCCAGGCCGACGAATATCGCCACCACAGCCGCACACGCTCTGGCCGCGACTCGGCTGATAAGGCCACTCATCGTCCCGGTTCCTTCTCGTCGTTAGCCAGGGTCCTGTTCACGCCCGCAAGAAGGTTAGGACCCGGGGGTTTGCGTTGGGAGCCGTTTTTGAATCTTGCCGGACCCCGTTCGAGCCTTCGCCGATCAGATCTTGGAGCCCAATCCCGCGATCAGATTGATCGTCACCGCCAGGACAACCGCCCCGAGCAGGTAGGACAGCAGCGCGTGGCGCAATACTGTCGCCCGGATCGAACTCAGTCCGATCTCGGTGTCTGACACCTGGTAGGTCATCCCGACGGTGAAGGCGAGGTAGGCGAAGTCCCGAAACCGGGGCGGCTCGGGATCGTGAAAGTTGATGCCGCCCGGTTGGTCCGAGTAGTAGAGCCGCGCGTAGTGCACGGTGAACAGCGTGTGCACGGCGACCCAGGAGGCGGCGACGGTCAAGATGCCGAAGACGGCGGCCACCAGGGCTTCGTGGCCCGCGCGTGAGCCCGCGGCCACCACGTAGCCGACACCGCCCAGGCTCGCGACGCTCGCCGACAGGATGACCGCGTCGGCGACCCACCGGGTCGGGTCCTCCCGCGTCGCCCATCGGCAGGTCTGCTCGGCATCCATGCCGAGCAGGATGAGCTGCGTCCACACCACATACGTGCCGGCGGTGACAATCCAGCCGGCCAGTGCGAAACGCCAACCGGCCGTGTTGCCGACCACGACGGCGACGGCGACTCCGAGGGCCACGCAGACCGATATCCGGACCGCGCCCGTGTCTCGAAACAATTTCACCAGGGAATCCACGACCTTGACCTAACCACCAACGCGGGTCGTCAGCTACGTTCTTCAGCTTGCGGGTGCGTCGCCGCTGGCCTGCATCAGAAATTCGGGCAGCCCGGCGACCTCGATCGCCGAGGCTTTCGGACTGCTACCCGAACATCCTGCTGCGCAACAGAATTCGTCAGCGCGCGAAGTCGGACGGTCGGAAATTCCCCTCGGACAGCTTGTTTTCGATCTCCTCCAGGCTTCTGCCGGTGAGGTCGGGCATGCGGAAGAATACGAAGATCCACGCTGCCACGTTGAACAACGCGTAGACCCACATCGAGGGGCCGGTCCCGATCGCGTGGATGAGCGACAGCATCGTCAGCGTGATGAGTAGGTTTGTCCCCCACAGCGTTGCAGACTGCAGGGCGGTGGCCGCCGGTCGCACCGCAAGCGGATAGGTCTCCGAGCCGGTCAGCCAGCCCATCAGCTGCAGGCCGCCGCCATTGAACAGCATGAAGGCGATCAGGCAGATCATGATGTACGGGATCACTTCGTGACCGCTGTCGGTGGTGACGAAGAGCAGGCCGAGCACGAACAGGCTGATCGCCGCACCCGGCACCATGATGAGGGTGAGCCGGCGCCGACCGACCCGGTCGATGATGGCCAACCCGACCAGCTGGGCGACCAGGTACGCCGCACCCAAGCCCACCGACACCTGCAGCGCCATGGACCTGTACACACCGTCGTTGGTCAATATGGTCGGCGAATAGTAGATGATCATCTCGATGCCGCTGAGCTGGGTGAACACCGCGATGCCGCAACCCAGGACCAGGGCCGGGCGCACCCAGGCTTCACGTAACCCACTCCACCCGCGGGTGCTGGCAGTGCGTTCGACGCGCGCGAGTTCGGTCGCTTCGTCCAGCTCGGCGCCCACGTCGTAGCCCTCCGGCCGGACATGCTTCAGCACGGCTCGTGCAGCGTTTCGATCGTCATGCTTGACCAGCCAGCGCGGACTTTCCGGCAGCCGCAGCAACAGCCACAGCATGATCGCGGCGGGTACGGACGCGATTCCGATCGGCCCTCGCCAGGAGACCGAGTCTGAGACACCGACGAGGGTGGCGACGAGCAGGCCCACCCCGATGGCAATTTGGAAGCACAGCACCAGCCGGCCCCGGTAGGCCGGCGGCGAGAGCTCGGCGACATACATCGGTGCCGTCTGCGTCGCCCCGCCGACGGCGAAGCCCAGGACTAGCCGCCCGAGCGACAGCACGACGGCATCGGGCGCGTCGGCGCACCACAGTGCACCGATGATGAACACCACCGCCAGCATCAACAATGTGCCGCGCCGTCCGCATCGATCGGACAGCCAGCTGCACGTCAGTGCCCCCACGACGGCGCCGAGCAGGATGCTGGCGGCGATCACCTGCTTCCAGCCCTCGGTGAGGTTGAAGTCCTCGGTGAGCTGCAATAAAGCCCAGGAAATGACGCCGGTGTCGTAGCCGTAGAGCATCCCCGAAATCGCCGAAACGAGCGCAATGACGACCACGGCGCTCGTCAGTTGCTTTTCCGCCCCGGCGCTCTGCGACACTTCCGCGTCAGCCGCATCTGCGCCTGCAGCGGTCTCCTTGCGCAGCCCTGCCGTACGAGAGAGCCAACCCGCCGCGGTCAGAGCGTCGTCGCGGAACCCTGACCACCATTCGCGGCCTGCCGAATCGTCTGCGGCCACTACCAGCGCTGGTGTCGGTGTAGGAAGCGCACTCGCATGCACTTGCCGTTTCGGCCCGTGACGCAGTAGCGGCAATGACGAATCTCGGGCTGGTCCGCGGGCCTGCCGTTCATCGCGATCGCCTCCTTATCTGGTGCTCGGATTTCATGGTCGCTCGCCGCGGTTTTCCGGGCCCGCAAGAATCACCGCTGTCGCCGCTGTGGTGGCGGATGCGTGTTACGTGCTGGGAGCGGACGGGTTATTCGCATTTCCAGCAGTTTCGCTCGGCTCGCTTGTGACCTGCCCAGACCGAACGGCGCAACGCTTACTGCGGGCTTGCCGTCTGACATCCATACCGACGCAAAACGAATCAATTCGACGTCAGTCAAAGGCGGTATAGAAGCCAGTTATATTGTACTACAACGCTATTCGGCTGAAAAATGGGCTGGTGGGTGTGTCGAGCGCCACAATCGACTTGTAGGACCCTTTCGAGAAGCCTTACTGGACGCACGTCGCATTGGCCTCCCTCAGGGGTCGGCATCAGGAGATTGGCAGGCGCGGTCAGTACCATCGGTGCCGTGGCATCCAATGGCCCACGCGACGACTTCCACAACCGGCCAACGCAGCACGGCGACTTCGGTGTGCGCGAACAGCCGCCGACAGGCGAGATTCCCTCGACCGGTCCCCCGCCGCATCCGCCGCAGGGATTCGCCGAGCCGGGCGTGGTCGATCCGTTCGACCAGGAAACCGAGCCGACTCCCTGGTACCGCAAGCCCGCGATGCTCATCGCGTGGCTGGCCTCCGTCGTCATCCTGATTGCATTGATCGTCTACGGCATCATCGAGCTCATCCACGGACAACAGACCGTCAGCCACGTCCCGAAAACGACGACTACCACTACGGCCCCCACCACGTCGACCACGACGTCCACCACGCCCACCACGACGTCGCCGAGCAGCAGCGCCGAACAGCCACCGGCGCAGCAGCCCACTCAGCAGGAACCGACCGGGGGGCAGACCCAGCAGCCGTCGCATCACCACCATCTGCCGCAGCTGCCGTCGGTGATCACCATCCCCGGGGTGCCGAGTCCGGTCACGGTCCCGCCGGGCCTGCGTTAGCGAGCGGGTGGCGAACACGATCACGGTTCCGCCGCCTGGCGCCGGCGAAGCCCTACACTCGCTGCAATCCACGTCCGCTTACGGTGGGGCGAACCGCCGCCGTGCGACGGCAACGGGACAACGGACACAGGGGTGTAGTACATGAGCGAGTCGCTCGGGCTATCGATCGGGGTGGCCAACCTGGTTGCCGCCCGCGCGGGCAGCGCTCCGGTGACCCGTAGCTCCGTGCTGACGCTATTCGAACACCGTCCCACCGAAGTTGGCCTGCCGGAAGAGAATCCGAACCTGACCGAGTCCGGCCTGGTGCTGCGGGGGTTCGTCGAACGTGTCGGCGACCGCGCGCCGTTGGTGGCGGCAGACGGCACCAAGTATGTCGGCGCGGCCCTGACGGTCGAGGCCGTCGAAGCCATGGCGCGCGCGGTGGGCTACGGATCACCGATCACCATCGCGGTGCCCGCCTATTGGTCCCAGGACCAGCTCGCGGCCCTGCGTGAGGAGTTCTTCGTCCAATCCGACCTCGCCCGCGGCGGGGTGGCGCCGATCCTGGTTTCCGACGCCACCGCCGCGCTCGCGGCACTGCGCGGCACGCCGGGATTCGGGGCCGACGGCGTGATCGCACTGTGCGACTTCGGCGCCGGCGGCACCACCGTCACGTTGATGGACGCCAGGGCCGGCTTCGCGCCCGTCGGCCCGGCCGCGCGGTACACAGATTTTTCCGGCGACGTGATCGACCAGCTCATCCTCGATCACCTGCTGGCCTCCGACGTCAGCACGGCCATGCTCGGCGGCTCCGCGCGGGCCGGGTCGCAGGCCCGCCTGCTCGGCGCGTGCCGGCGCGCCAAGGAGCAACTGTCGACCGCCGCGGTGAGCACCCTCGCCGGGGTTTCCGGCGAGGGTGCGCAGCTGTCCCGCACCGACTTCGAGCAACTGATCTCCGCACCGCTGGACCGTCTCCTCTCGTCGGTCGATGCGTCGTTGCGGCGCAACGCAATTCCCAATGCCAGGCTCGGCGCCATCGCGATCAGCGGCGGTGGCGCGAACATCCCGTTACTCAAAGCGCGCTTGTCGCAACGCTTCGGGGTGCCGGTGCACAGCTCCGCGCAGCCCGTGTTGGCCGCCGCCCTCGGCGCGGCGGCGCTCGGCCCGCATTACGCCTCCGGTGCAGCACCGACCGCCGCGGCCGCCGCCGTGGAAGCGCCGACCGAAATGGTCGGCACCACCGGGGTCGACATGACCCAGGCCACTCGGGGTGCACAGGCCACCGACGTGGACGACGCCCTGGCGTGGTCGCAAGACGCCGACAACGACGAGCCCGTGCCCTATACGGGGCGGGACGCCACCGGCGAATATGCCGACGAGGCAAGGGATTTCGACAATGCGACCGGCGGCCGCTACGCCGATGTCCCGGCGCGGCTGCCCTGGTACAAGCGCACGGCGCTGGTGCTGAGCGTCGCCGCGGCGGGCGCGGCGGTGCTGATAGCCCTGATCTTGGCGATCAACCTGTTGCTCACCAAACCCACCCCGGTCAGCCCCACGTCGCCGCCCAGCCAGCCGCCGCAAACGGTGACCATCACCGGACCGGACAGCAGCACCACCGTCACCGTGGTCCCGGCGCCGCCGCCACCGTCCACCGAGCCTCCGGCCACCACCACGACGCCGGAGCCATCGACCACGACCACGACTGCGCCGCCGAGCACGACCACCACGACGGCCCCACCGACTACGACATCGCAGACGACCTCCACGACCGCCGCCCCGACGACCACCCGCACGCGTCCCCTGCCGCCCATCTTTCAACCGCCGTTCGGGCGCTGAGATGGGCCCGGGCCGTCAAAGGCCCTCGGTGCAGGGTCATTTGGCGAAATCTGGTGGCGCTCGTCACTTCGAGAAATGTCACATCCGGTGAATGGGCATTAACCGGCAGGCCAGAGGCACCGGCGAACCGCAACTTAGGGCAGCCTTTCTCGCGCTGAAAGCCGCGGAGATGCAACTATGAGCAGGGCTTAAGCAGGCAGATAAGCACAGGCCGAATTATCTATGCATTGGGGAGACGTTCTGTGACAACGCAGATGCTCATCAGGCTGGTCGTGGGCATGGGCATGACGCTGGTCGTGGCCGCACTCGCCGCACGGCGCGTCCTGTGGCTGTTCAAGCTGATCACGTCCGGCAAGCCGGCGCCCGGGCACACCGACGAACCCGGCAAACGCGTCTGGGCCGAGGTCTCCGAGGTCTTCGGGCAGCGGCGACTACTCAAATGGTCGATCCCGGGCTTGGCGCACTTCTTCACCATGTGGGGATTCTTCATCCTGCTCACGGTCTACATCGAGGCCTACGGGCTGCTGTTCCAGGACAACTTCCACATCCCGATCATCGGGCGCTGGGACGCGCTGGGGTTCCTGCAGGACTTCTTCGCGACCGCCGTGTTCCTCGGCATCGCCACCTTCGCCGTCATCCGGTTGCTGCGCAGCCCACGCGAGATCGGCCGCCAGTCACGGTTCTACGGCTCCCACACCGGCGGCGCCTGGCTGGTGCTGTTCATGATCTTCAACGTCGTGTTCACCTACGTGTTCGTGCGGGGAGCCGCGGTCAACAATGGGACGCTCCCCTACGGGAACGGCGCCTTCCTGTCGCAGCTGTTCGGCAAGATCCTGCGGCCACTCGGGGAGCCCGCCAACGAGATCATCGAGACGACGGCGCTGCTGTTGCACATCTTGGTCATGCTGGCGTTCCTGATCATCGTGCTGCACTCCAAGCACATGCACATCTTCACCGCGCCCATCAACGTCATCTTCAAGCGCCTGCCCAACGGGCTCGGCCCGCTGCTGCCGCTCGAGTACGACGGCAAGCCGATCGACTTCGAAAACCCCCCCGACGACGCGCAATTCGGCCGCGGCACGATCGAGGACTTCAGCTGGAAAGCCATGCTGGACTTCGCCACCTGTACCGAGTGCGGGCGCTGCCAGTCGCAGTGCCCCGCGTGGAACACCGGCAAGCCGCTGTCGCCCAAGCTCGTCATCATGGACCTGCGCGACCACTGGATGGCCAAGGCGCCCTACATCCTGGGCGAGAAGGAGGGCCCCCTCGAGAGCACGCCGGAAGGCGGCATCGGCGAGAAGCTGTCCGGCGAGGAGCACGCCGAGGCCCACCACGTTCCCGAGTCCGGCTTCGGCCGCATCACGGGCTCCGGCCCCGACCAGGCCACGCGGCCGCTGGTGGGCACCGAGGCGCAGGGCGGGGTCATCGACCCCGACGTGCTGTGGTCCTGCGTGACCTGCGGTGCCTGCGTCGAACAGTGCCCGGTGGACATCGAGCACATCGACCACATCGTCGACATGCGCCGCTACCAGGTGATGATGGAGTCGGAGTTCCCGTCCGAACTGTCCGTGCTGTTCAAGAACCTGGAAACCAAGGGCAACCCCTGGGGCCAGAACGCCTCAGACCGCACCAACTGGATCGACGAGGTCGACTTCGACGTTCCCGTCTACGGCGAAGACGTCGACAGCTTCGACGGCTTCGAGTACCTGTTCTGGGTGGGTTGCGCCGGCGCCTACGACGACAAGGCCAAGAAGACCACCAAGGCCGTCGCCGAACTGCTGGCCATCGCCGGGGTGAAGTACCTGGTGCTCGGCACCGGCGAGTCCTGCAACGGCGACTCCGCGCGCCGCTCGGGCAACGAGTTCCTGTTCCAGCAGCTGGCCGCCCAGGCCGTCGAGACCCTGGACGGGTTGTTCGAGGGCACCGAGACCGTCGACCGCAAGATCGTGGTCACCTGCCCGCACTGCTTCAACACCCTGGGCCGCGAGTACCGCCAGCTCGGCGCCAACTACTCGGTGTTGCACCACACCCAGCTGCTCAACCGGCTGATCCGGGACAACAGGCTGGTGCCGGTGACCCCGGTGTCGCAGGACATCACCTATCACGACCCGTGCTACCTGGGCCGGCACAACAAGGTCTATGAGGCGCCGCGCGAGCTGATCGGCGCCGCGGGAGCGAACCTGACCGAGATGCCGCGGCACGCCGAGCGCAGCTTCTGCTGCGGCGCCGGCGGCGCGCGGATGTGGATGGAAGAACACATCGGTAAGCGCATCAACCACGAACGCGTGGACGAGGCGCTGGCCACCGGGGCCGCCACCATCGCCACCGGGTGCCCCTTCTGCCGGGTGATGGTCACCGACGGCGTCAACGACCGTCAGGAGGAGGCAGGCCGCAGCGGCGTCGAGGTGCTCGACGTCGCCCAGATCCTGCTGGGGTCTCTCGAGTACGACAAGGCGACGCTACCGGAGAAGGGCACGGCCGCCCGAGAAGCAGCCACAGCGGCCGAGAAGCGGGCGGTCGAGGCGCCCAAGGCCTCGGCGGCCACGGCAACCGCTCCGGCCGAGGCACCCGCCAAGGAAGAAGCGGCCCCCAAGCCTGAGGCCGCTGCGGCTCCCGCCGCGCCCGTCAAGGGGCTGGGCATCGCCGGCGGCGCGAAGAAACCCGGAAAGAAGGCCGCGGCCGCGCCGGCCGCCGAGTCCACCACGCAGGCGGCCGCCCCAGTGAAGGGGCTGGGCATTGCCGGGGGTGCCAAGAAGCCGGGAAAGAAGGCCGCAGCACCCGCCAAGGCCGAGGCGCCGAAAGCCGAGACCGCGAAGGCCGAAACCGCCGGGGCGGAAGCACCGGCCGAGGCATCCGCCGAGGCACCCGCCGCGCCGGTCAAGGGGCTGGGTATCGCCGCGGGCGCCAAGCGACCCGGCGCCAAGAAGGCCGCACCGGCCGCCGAGGCACCCAAGGCCGAGACCGCGCCCGCGGAGCCATCGAAGGCCGAGGCTGCAGACGAATCTCCGGCCGAAGGCGGCGAAGCCAAGGCGCCCGCGGCGCCGGTCAAGGGCCTGGGCATCGCCGCGGGCGCCAAGCGACCCGGCGCCAAGAAGGCCGCACCGGCCGCCGAGGCACCCAAGGCCGAGGCACCCAAGGCCGAGGCACCCAAAGCCGAGGCCGCGCCCGCCGAACAGCCCGAACGGGAGCCTGCGCCCAAAGCGGAGCCGGCAAAGCAGACCGACGGTGACGACGCGCCGGCGCAGCCGCCGGTCAAGGGCCTGGGCATCGCACGTGGGGCGCGTCCCCCCGGTAAACGCTGACCTGCGTCTTTTCCGCTTGACAGCAAATTTCAGTGGACAGGGATGGCACCATTAACGGTGTGACCACCCATCAGCTGCCTCTGCAGCCGTCGGCTCATCACCGGCCGCAGCGTACTTTCGCGCAGTCGTCGAAGCTCCAGGACGTCCTGTACGAGATCCGCGGGCCGGTGCACGCGCAGGCCGCGCGGCTGGAGGCCGAGGGGCATCGCATCCTCAAGCTCAACATCGGCAACCCGGCGCCCTTCGGCTTCGAAGCGCCCGACGTGATCATGCGCGACATGATCCAGGCGCTGCCATACGCCCAGGGATATTCCGACTCGCGCGGCATCCTGCCCGCACGCCGGGCGGTGGTCACCCGCTACGAGTTGGTCGACGGATTCCCCGACTTCGACGTCGACGACGTCTATCTGGGCAACGGGGTGTCCGAGCTGATCACCATGACGCTGCAGGCCCTGCTCGACAACGGCGACGAGGTGCTGATCCCGTCCCCGGACTATCCGCTGTGGACGGCGTCGACCTCCCTGGCGGGCGGCACGCCCGTGCACTACCTGTGCGACGAAACGCAGGGCTGGCAGCCCGACATCGCCGACATGGAGTCCAAGATCACCGACCGCACCAAGGCACTGGTGGTGATCAATCCCAACAACCCGACCGGCGCGGTGTACACGGGCGAAGTGCTCACCCAGATGGTCGACCTGGCGCGCAGGCACCAGCTGCTGCTGCTCGCCGACGAGATCTACGACAAGATCCTTTACGACGACGCCAAGCACATCAACCTGGCCACGCTGGCGCCGGACATGCTGTGCCTGACCTTCAACGGCCTGTCCAAGGCCTACCGGGTGGCCGGCTATCGGGCCGGCTGGCTGGCGATCACCGGGCCCAAGGACCACGCCGGAAGCTTCATCGAGGGCATCAACCTGCTGGCCAACATGCGGCTGTGCCCCAACGTTCCGGCGCAGCACGCGATCCAGGTGGCCCTGGGCGGCTACCAGAGCATCGACGACCTGGTGCTGCCCGGCGGGCGGCTGCTCGAGCAGCGCGACGTCGCGTGGACCAAGCTCAACGAGATTCCGGGCGTGTCCTGCGTCAAGCCCGCCGGGGCGCTGTACGCGTTCCCGAGGCTGGACCCCGAGGTCTACGACATCAGCGACGACGAACAGCTCGTTCTCGACCTGCTGCTGCAGGAGAAGATCCTGGTCACGCAAGGCACCGGGTTCAACTGGCCCGCGCCGGATCATCTGCGGATCGTGACGCTGCCGTGGTCCCGCGACCTGGCGGCCGCGATCGAGCGGCTGGGAAACTTTCTCGTCGGCTATCGGCAATAGGCATTCGCGCGGCCGCCTCTACGGTGGAGCGGGTGACGCACTCCCATTCGCACAGCGCGCCGTCGGGCCCGTTCGCCGTCGGTCCGTTGCCCGCCAGGATTGTCGTCGGGCTGCTGGTGGCGATCGGCGTTGCGGTAGCCGTCGGCGCGATCGTGCTCTGGCCCAGCCGACAACACGTCGACATCCCGATGCCGCTGCAGAACGCGGCCGGCGGCGCGGTGAGCACGCAGGCCGGGCACGTGCTGTCGAGCGGAATGGGTGACTGCGGCAGCCCGTCGGTCAGCCAGGTCCTCACCGGCGCAGCGCAGCCGGCCCCGGCGGGCGCCGGCCGGTGCGTGTTGACCCAGGTCTCGATCGATTCGGGACCCAACGCGGGGGCCCAGACACTGCTGGAGTCCTCGCCCGGTCCCGGGCAGCCGAAATTCGCGGTGGGCGACCACATTCGGCTCGTCCGACAGGTCGACGAGCAGGGTGCCACCAGCTATGCGTTCTACGACTTCGAACGTGGCTGGGCGCTGGCCGGTTTGGCGATCGCGTTCGCGGTGGTGATCGTGGCGGTGGCGCGCTGGCGCGGGCTGCTGGCGCTGGTCGGCATCGTTGTCGCCTTCGTGGTGCTGGTGACGTTCCTGCTGCCGGCGCTGCGCGACGGCGCGCCTGCGGTTCCGGTGGCGCTGGTGGCGGCGGCGGCGATCCTGTACGCCGTCATCTATCTCGCGCACGGGGTGAACCTGCGGACCAGCGCCGCGCTGCTGGGCACCCTGTCGGCGCTGCTACTTGCCGCCGGATTATCTTGGACGGCAATACAACTGGTGCAGCTGACCGGGCTGTCGGACGAACAGAACAGCACCGTCAGCGCGTATCTGGGCAGCGTGTCGATCAGCGGCCTGCTCCTCGCCGGCTTCATCATCGGGTCGCTGGGCGTACTCAACGATGTGACCGTGACCCAGGCGTCGACGGTGTTCGAGCTCGCCCACCTCGGTGGCTCTCGGCGGGCGATTTTTCTGGGTGCCATCCGGGTGGGCCGCGACCACATCGCCAGCACGGTCTACACGCTGGTGCTGGCCTACGCGGGCAGTTCGCTGCCGCTGCTGTTGCTGTTCAGCGTCGCCAACCGCTCCCTGACCGACGTGCTGACCAGCGAGAGCGTGGCCATCGAGATCGCCCGCTCGGCGGTGGGCGGCATCGCGCTGGCGCTGTCGGTGCCGCTGACCACGGCGATCGCCGCGGTGCTCGCCAAACCTACTGAAATCGACTGCGCTCCAACAGGTCCAGCAGATAGCCGCCGTAGCCGGACTTGAGCAGGCTCTGGGCGCGCTCGGCCAGCTCATCGTCGGTGATCCAGCCGCGCCGCCACGCCACCTCCTCGGGGACGCTGACCTTCAGGCCCTGCCGTCGCTCCAGGGTGCGCACGAAATCGCTGGCGTCCAGCAACGAGTCGAACGTCCCGGTGTCCAGCCAGGCCGTGCCGCGCGCCAGCACCTCGACCGAGAGCAAGCCCCGGTTCAGATAGATCTGGTTGACCTCGGTGATCTCGTACTCACCGCGCGCCGACTTCTGCAGGCCCTTCGCGATTTCGATCACGTCGTTGTCGTAGAAGTACAAACCCGGCACCGCATAGTTGGATTTCGGCGTCTTGGGCTTCTCCTCCAAGGACAGCGCCGTGCCGTCGCCGCTGAACTCGACGACGCCGTACGCCGACGGGTTGGCCACCCAGTACGCGAAAACCGCTCCCCCCCTAATGGATTGGAAGCGGCTCAGGCTGGTGCCCAGGCCCGGGCCGTAGAAGATGTTGTCCCCCAATACCAAAGCCACCGGCTCGTTGCCGATGTGCTCGGCGCCCAGGACGAATGCCTGCGCCAGGCCATCGGGGTTCTCCTGCGTCACGTAGGTGATGTTGACGCCGAACTGTGAACCGTCGGCCAGCAGCCGCTGGAATCCGGGCGCGTCGTGAGGGGTGGTGATCACCAGGATGTCGCGGATTCCCGCCATCATCAACGTCGACAGCGGGTAGTACACCATCGGTTTGTCGTAGACCGGCAGCAGCTGCTTGCTGATGCCCGTGGTGATGGGATGCAGGCGGGTGCCAGACCCGCCGGCCAAGATGATTCCGCGCATTGAACAGCTCCTGATGCCTTGATCGCCTATTCGATGGCGTCGGACTCGGTGAGCTCGGTGGCGGCCAGCGCCGACGCCAGGCCGTCGTGCCGGAAGACCGAGGTGACGTGGTCACGGACGACGCGGAACGCCAACGCGTCGGTGGCCTCCCCCGAACCGTCGGGGCTGCTCCGCTTCTGTTCGGCGACGACGACGCCGTCGTGGACGTACATCTGGCCCAGCTGCGTGCTCGCCTGGCGCGAACTCGCCCAGTTGCGCAGCGCCTCGTGGCCCTGCGCGGCTCCGTGCGCGTCGCCGATCTCGATGTCGTCGCTGGACAAGGACAGCAGGGTGTCCAGGTCAGAAGTGTTCAGGGCGTCGTGCCATGCCAGAACGGTGGCGATCTCCGATGTGGTCATGGTGTGCAAATTACCGTGCTGCCCTCGGCTAGAGAGGCGTGCGGTCCAACCAGCGCTGCCACACGGCGTCGTCGCCGAACAACTCGGCGTCGGTCTCGGCCGGTGGCCGGCGGCGCAACATCGCCAGCAGCAGCCCGGTCGCGGGGCCGCGCAGTGCTGCGCTGCCCTTGCCGTGCCGGTGGGACCAGGTGATCCGCCCCTGCTCGACGGCGATCGTCCACTCGCCGTCTTCACCCAGCCCGGGATCGGTGGCGTGCAGGTGCAGGGTGTCGCCCTCCTCGAGCGGCAGCGGCATTTCCTTGCCATCCGACTGGATCGCCACCCGTTCCAGCCATTCGGTGATCCCGTCGGCGGCCACGGCGGGTTCCAAGGTGAAATCGCCGCCCAGCGCGAACGCCGCGTCGGCGCGGTGCACCGCGACCTCGTGCAGCCGGCGCCGGACCCACCAGTTCGCCGGGCGGGACCCGAGGAACGTCCACACCGGTGTTTGCACCCCGGTCAGTTCGACCGCGTCGATCAGCCGCTGAGCGCCGCCATGCAGCCAGGCGATCGCGCCTGCCGGATCCGGCGGCGGCTTGCCGCCTTCCACCGCGCGGGGGTCGAGGTAGCCGTCGAGTCGGTCGGACACGATCTGAGCCGCCCAGCGGTCGCCGCGCCCGACGTGGCGGAATAGGTGTCGCAAGGTCCAGCCCGGGCAGGTGGGCACCGGAGTGGATTCGTCGACATCGCGGAAGATCTCGGAAAACGCCTGGTTTTCCTCGACAAACTTACCGGCATAGTCCACCCGGTCAGGCTACTCGCGAAATGACGTTGACTCGTTACCGCTCTGCGCGCGCTCACCCGCGCTGAGGGCGCATCCACGTGCGGCGTGAACAAGCATCGACGGCCGGTCCTTCTGATCGCCCCACCGCTGGTACCGCGCCCACAACCTGCTCAGCCCGGGGTGCGTCACCTGCAAGCACGACTAGGCTTCAATCCGTCACGACCAAAACGCTTTGCGTGGAACACCTTTGACGGATTCGTGGTCCCGCCAACGTGTAGTCCGCCTCAGACGCGCGGCGCCCCGAGTCGGAACAACTGCCAACCGGCCCGGTTCCAGCGTGCGACATCAAGGCAATTGCGGCCGTCCACGATGACGCGGGCCCGAACCCGGTCGGCCAGGTCGTTCGGGTCCATGTCGACGAACTGGCGCCACTCGGTGAGCACCAGTACCGCGTCCGCACGCTCGCACGCCTCTTCGACCGACACGGCGTAGTTCAGCGTCGGGAACAGGCGCTGCGCGTTGTCGAGGGCCTTGGGGTCATAGACGTTCACCGCCGCGCCGTTCAGCTGCAACTGGCCCGCGACATTCAGCGCGGGTGAGTCACGCACATCGTCGGATTCGGCTTTGAACGCCGCTCCGAGCACTGCGATGTTGGCGCCCAGCAGCGAGCCACCGCAGGCCGCGCTGGCCAGTTCCACCATCCGGGTGCGGCGGCGCATGTTGATGCTGTCCACCTCGCGCAGGAACGTCAGCGCCTGGTTGGCGCCCAGCTCACCGGCGCGAGCCATGAATGCGCGGATGTCTTTGGGCAGGCAGCCGCCACCGAAACCTAAACCGGCATTGAGGAATTGGCGTCCGATGCGGGGATCGTAGCCGAGCGCATCCGCAAGCAGGCTGACGTCGGCGCCCGCGGCCTCGCAGACTTCGGAGATGGCGTTGATGAACGAGATCTTGGTCGCCAGAAAGGCATTGGCGGAAACCTTGACCAGCTCCGCGGTCTGCAGATCCGTCACCAGGAAAGGAACGCCGGCCTCGAGCAGCGGCGCGTACAGCTCACGAACGGCGGCCTCGGCCCGCGTCGAATCCCGGTTGATGCCCAGCACGATCCGATCGGGGTTGAGGGTGTCCTGCACCGCATAGCCTTCACGCAGAAATTCGGGATTCCAGGCGATTTCGACATCAACGCCGTGCGGCGCCAGCGCGGCGGCCCGATCGTGCAATTCGGCCGCGGTGCCCACCGGAACGGTCGACTTGCCAACCAGCACAGCCGACGTCGTCAACCGCGGCACCAGCGCATCGATGACGGCGTACACGTGGCGCAGGTCGGCGCCGTATTCGCCCTTCTTCTGGGGAGTGCCCACCCCGAGGAAGTGCACGTCTGCGAAGTCGGGCGCCATGTCGTAGTCCGTGGTGAACCGCAACCGGCCGGCAGCCAGGTTCTCCTGCAACAACTTTCGCAGGCCGGGCTCGTAGAAGGGAATGTCTCCCCCGGCGAGCTTGGCCACCTTGCCGGGATCGATGTCGATCCCGAGCACGTCGTGTCCCAGTGCCGCCATCCCCACCGCATGGGTGGCGCCCAGGTAACCCGTGCCGAACACGGTGCATCGCATACAACCGGTGTAGGTGGCCGCGATGAGCGAACCGCATCGCGGGGCTGAGCGGGAGGCAAACGGCAGATGACAGGTGGCTGCCGTCAGGCGTCAGTGCCGCCCGAAGCCGCCGTGGCCGCCGCCGAAGCCGGGGAAGCCGCCGCCGCCGTGGCCGCCACCGCCGCCGGGGAACCCGGGGAAGCCGCCGCGCGGGCCTCCGTCGCCGCCGTGCGGGCCCCAGCCGCCGCCCGGGGGTCCGCCGAACCCGGGCCCGCCCAGGCCCGGTATCGGCAGCGGAATGGGCACCGGAATCGGCGCCACCGCGGGTGGCGGCGGTGGTGGAGCCGCCGGGACGGGTGCGGGGGCTTCCGGCACCGGGATGGGAGCGGGAGCCGCAGGCACGGGAACGGGCACGGGAGCCACCGGAGCGGGAGCGGGAGCGGCCGGCGCCGGAGCGGGCGCCTGCGGCACCGCCTCGGGAGCCGGAGCCTCGGGGGCGGGTGCGGGCGCTGCAGGCGCGTTGGCCGGTGCAGCGGGGGCCGGGGCGGCCGGCGCCGGAGCCGGGCGGGTGGGCGCGACGACCACGTTCTGGTTCGGGCTGGGCCGCACGTTGGCCGTCGGCCGGATGGCGATGGCCAACGCCACGACCAATGCCACCACACCGACGACGAAGATCCCCGCCACCGCGGTTCCTACCAGCCTGAAGGAGCTGCGCGGCTGATAGTCCGAGTCGACCAGCGCCGTCGCTGCGGTCTGTGAGCCGGTGAAGAAGTCGTCCAGGTCGTCGGGCACGGCGCTGTAGGCGAGTCCGTCCGCCTCGCCCGGAGTGTCGAAGTAGACCGGCGCCGCGGCCAGCGGGTCGATCGCACCGGTGCCGGGATCCTGCGCGTAAGCCAGGGCCGCGGTGGACGACGAGAACAGCGGGGCATGCGCCGACGCCAACGCCGCGCCGCGGGCCAGTGCCGTGTCCGGTTCCTCGGGCGCGGTGAGCGGCAGGGTGGTCGCGGCCTCCAGCGCCGGCTTGATCATCGGGATGTCGATGCCGGAGCCGACGACGAACACGGCGTCCGGGCGCGTCTGCAGGTTCTCCGCGTTGGCCACCAGCGCGGCGAGCTGGGCGACTGCCGCCTCGTCGTCGTCGGGCAGGGCCTGCCGCTGAACGTCGGCGATGGACCCGTCCGCGCTGTCGACGACTGCCAGCGTCGCGTTGTCGGGCTCGATGTAGAGCAGCGCCGTCTGCGCGTAGTTGGTCCGATGGCCCACCGCCTGGGCCAGCGCCGCCGCGGCCAGGAAAGCCGAGACGAGCATCACATTTTCGACCTTGTAGGCGGCCAGCTTGTCGCGCAGCGCGGCGGCTTCGATGGGGTCGGTGAACGTGACCCCGGTCGACGCCAGTTGATAGCCACCTTCGGCTGCGCCCTGACGCGTCCCCAGGATGGCCGAGACTACCTGGTCGGAGGCGGATACCGTTGCTACTTCATCAGCGACGGCGACGTCGAAATTGTCTTCGTCGACGGTCGCGCCATCACCGTTTTCCCCCTCGACCAGCACCATCCGGACTGCCGTCGGCGCCATCGACACACCTAATACGGTGTCCATAGCTCCTCCAAAGTCGGTTGCTAGTCATTCGCGGTGGGGGCGGGCCCGTCGCACCAGGACGTGGCGCGAGACGTCGCTGCGGTTCCACCGTAGTTCCCCTAAACGACAAATTTTACGCGCGCTCGTCACCCGCGGGGCGGGCCGGGACCCGGGCTACGGCGATGGCATCTGCGAGCCCAGGTGGCGGTGCAGCCAGTCGTCCCAACGTTGATGGTCACCGGAATGCGGGGACGGCTGCGGTGCCGACGGGGGCGCTGGCGGCGGTGCCGCCGGAGTGCCCGACGGCGGGGATGGGCCCGGTAAACCGGCGTGCGGAGTCTGCGGGGCGACGACGTTCCTGCCGACGGCCGGTCGCTGGTCTGCGTGGGGCCGGATACCGACGGCCAGCGCCAGCGCCAGCGCCGCGATGCCACCGATGCAGACCATCGCCACCGCGGCGACCGTCAAGGTTGGCTTGCGGCTGCGCCGCCGGTGCGTCGCGGCGTCCGCAAGCCGGTCGGCGGGGCCGTCCTCGGCGCTGTAGGCGAGTTCGGCCGGGGAGGTCTGCGCAGCCGGCATCGAGACCGTTCGCGGCGCTCCCAGCATCGCGTTCGCCGCGGCCAACGCGGCGCCACGCGCCAGTGCCATCTCGGGCTCCTCGGGGGTGGTCACCGACAGTGCGGTCGCGGCCTCGAGCGTCGGCTTGATCGACCGGATGTCGACCTCAGAGCCAACCAGGAACACCCCGTCGGGCCGCGCCCTCATCGACTCGGCGCCCGAGACCATCGCGGTCAGCTTCGCCAGCGCGGCGTCGTCGCTGCGCGGCAGCGGGTGCCGCTGGGTATCGACGAGCGTTCCGTCGGAGCTGTCGACGACCGCCAGGGTCGCGCCGGTGGGTTCGACGAGCAGTAACGCGGTGCGGGCCCAACGAGTCGCGCTGCCCATGGCCTGTGCAAGCGCCGCGGCGGCCACGACCGCCGAGACCAGCATCACGTTATCAATTCTGCTTGCCGCCAACGCATTTCGCAGCGCCGCCGCCTTGGCCGGGTCGGTACAGCTCACCGCGCTGGATCTCAGCCGATACCCGCCCTGTGCCGCACTCTCCCGGGTGCCGAGAATGGCTGCGACAACGTGATCCGCTGCGGTGGTGGGTGTTTCGTTGCCGAGGAGAGTGAAACCGTCCTGATCGACAGTGACCCCGTCGGCAGCCTCACCTTCGACGAGCACCATGTGAACCGACTCAGGGGCCATGGACACGCCAAGTACGACGTCCACCGCTCCTCCGTATCGTCCAAATGGGTTGCTGCGCGCCGCGAGTCCCGGCCGCCGCCTAGTCCGCCACCCTAGCGCGCCAGGTCAGAGACGCACGCGAAGCGCGCATGCGCTACCGGCGCCCGAAGCCGTGGCCGCCGAACCCATGCCCGCCGAACAGACCGTGACCGCCGCCAAAGGGGCCGTGGCCGCCCCCGAAGGGGCCGTGGCCACCGAAGGGGCCACCGAACGGCCGGCGACCACCAAAGGGCCCGCCGAACGGCCCGTGACCACCACCGAAGGGGCCCATGCCGCCAAACGGCCCCCGGCCACCGCCCAGCCCGGGCACCGGCAACCGGGGCGGCGGAACGAATACGGGCGGCGGCAGGACCGGTATGACAGGAGCCACGGGGGCCGGCCGCAGGGCCGGTGCCGGGACGACGGCCGGCGGCGCAATGGGGTGGGGCACGGCCAGGGGCCGCGGCGGCGGTGCGATTTTCGGCTGGGCCTGCACGTGCGGCGCGGGTTTGGGCGATGCGGGAACGACGACGTTTTCGTTGGGGCTGGGCCGTAACGCGACGGTCGGGCGGATGCTGATCGCCAGCGCGATTTCCAGCGCCACCACCGCGGCGATGAAGATCACCGCGAGCGAGCTGCTGACCAGCAAGAAGGACTTGCGCCTGCTCGCGGGCTCGTCGAGACGCGCCAGCGTTTTGGTGTCGGCCTCATCGTCCGCCAGGGCGCTGTATGCGACATTGGTCTTGCCCTTGTCGACGTCGGCGGCCAGGGCCGCGATGCGGCTGCGGTATCCGGGCTGATAGCCGGGCAGCAGGCCGGGATACTGCCCGGCGAGGAGGAGCGGGTCGACCTCTCCGGTGCCCGGATCCTGCGCGTAGGCCAACGCGGCCGTCGACGACGCGAACAGCGGTGCGTTGGCCGAAGCCAGCGCGGCACCTCGCGCCAGAGCCATCTCCGGCTCGTCGGGTACGGACAACTCGAGCGAGGTCGCGGCCTCCAGGGCAGGCTTGACCAGCGGGATGTCGACGCCGGAGCCGACCAGAACCAGACCTTCGGGGTGCGTTTCGAGCGACTCGGCACTGCCGGCCATGGCGACGAGTTCGGCTACCGCTTGGTCCTCGTCATCCGGGAGTACCCGGCGGCGCACCTCGGAGACCGAGCCGTCGGCCGTGTCGACCACGGCCAGGGTGGCGCTGTACGGCTCGACGAACAGCAGCGCGGTGCACGCGTAGTTGGTGGCGTCACCGACAGCCTGCGTCAGGGCAGTCGCGGCCATGAAGGCCGAGACCAGCATGACGTTCTCTACCTTGTGCGCGATCAGAGCGTCGCGCAGTATCGCCGCGTCGACGTGATCGGTCCACGTCACACCCGTGGACAACAGTCGGTAGCCGCCGTCGGCGGCGCCTTCTCGGGTGCCGAGAATGGCCGAGATCACTTCATCGGGTGCGGTGCCCGGCCCGGCGGCGCGTTGGGCGCCGATGTCGAAGTCGTCCTGATCGACGGTGACCCCGTCGGCGCTTTCGCCTTCCACGAGCACCATGCGCACCTTCGTCGGCGTCATCGAGACGCCAAGGACGATGCCAACCACCGGTCAAGCCCCCTGTCAGTTTGCCGCGTTGCCTCGCAATCCCATCCGCGACTGTGCCGCCAGGTATTTCCCACCGCAGCAGAGGGGACTGCACGCCCGCGCACGTTGCTGGGCTGAAGAAATCCTGGCGGGTGAGGTGGCGCGTTCTGGCCTGCCTCGATATCCCGACCTTACCCGTGCGATCTCGGCAGGAGCGGCCGCCGATTGCAGTGGGTTGGTTGGCAAAACGGACTAGTGGCGTCCGCCGCCACCCCCATGGCCACCGCCGAAGCCGCCGCCACCGCCGAAGCCCCCACCGCCGCCGAAGCCGCCACCGCTGTGCCCACCACCAAAGCCGGGGAAGCCGCCGCCACCACCGCCGAAGCCGCCGCCGCTGTGCCCACCACCAAAGCCGGGGAAGTCACCGCCGCCGGCATGACCGCCACCAAAGCCCGGGAAGCCGCCACCACCCGGGCTCGGCGCGTGACCACCACCGAAACCGGGGAAGTCACCGCCGCCGGGGGTCGGAGCGTGACCCCCGCCAAAGCCCGGGAAGTCACCGCCACCCGGGGTCGGAGCGTGACCACCACCGAAACCGGGGAAGCCGCCCCCACCGGAGCCCGGCGTAGGAATATGGCCGCCCGGACCGTTCTCACCGGGCATCGGGCTGTGACCGCCGCCGAAGCTTCCGGGCCCGCTCGGTTTGGGAAGGGTGCCTTCCCCGGGGGGCGCCTGATGAAGCGGTGACTGCGGAAGGGTGCCGCCGACCTGCGGCGGCGATGGTGGCTGCGGGAGGCGCACCGGGAGCTGGGGCTGCGCCGGTTGCGGGAGGGACACACGCGGTGGGGCCTCCAGCCTCGGCGGGCTCTCGACGGGGTTGGGCAGCGGGATGCGCACGGGTAGCGGAACCCGCACCGGGGGAACCACGACGGGAACCGGAACAATCGGCGCCGCCGGTAACGGAGGCGCTGCGGGCAACGGAGGCGCGGCGGGCACCGGCGCTGCGGCCGGCGGGGGAACCGCGGGCAGCGGCGCGGCGACCGGGGGGCTCACCGGCCGGGGCGGCGCCACAGCGGCGGGTGGGCTGATCTTCGCCAGCGGTTCGGACGCCTGCACCGGCGCCGGAGCCGGCGCCTGCTCGGGGACGATGAGGTGCTGGCCCGGTGTGGGCTGTAGGGCGACGGTTCCCGTCGTGCGGATGCCGATCGCCAACGCGATCTCGAGCGCCAGCACCGCGCTGATCCCGACCACCGCCAGCCCGCTGCCGAGCAACAGGACCGGCCGCCGCTTCGGCTGGTCCTCCGCTGGGAGGAACAGCTTCTCGATGACGACGGTCGGTGAGTCGGCGTCGTCGTCCCCTAGCGCGCTGTAGGCGAGCTCATCGTCGCCGGACTTCGCACCGAACGGGACATAGAGGTACTCGGGGAGGGAGTACTGGTCGACCGCGCCGGTACCCGGGTCTTGGGCGTAGGCCAATGCGGCCGTCGACGAGGCGAACAGCGGCGCGTTCGCCGCCGCCAGGGCGGCCCCACGGGCCAGCGCCGTCTCCGGCTCCTCGGCCACACTCACATCGAGGAACGTGGTCGACTGCAGCACCCGCTTCAGCGGAGCGACGTCGATGCCCGATCCGACCAGGAACAGGCCGCCCGGCAGGGTTTCCAGCTTCTCCATCCCGGCGACCATCGCGCTCAGCTGGTCGGCGGCCTCGCCGTAGGACCCGGCGTGGATGGGTTGTTTGTACACGTCCGGGATGGAGCCGTCGGAGGTCTCGACGAGCGCCAGCGTCGCGGTGTCGGGCTCCACCAACAGCACCGCGGTGCGCTCGTAACCCATTGCACCACCGATGTTTTGGGCCAGAGCCGCCGCGGCCAAGAAGGCCGAGACCAGCATCACGTTGTCGATCCGGTGAGTGGTCAGCGCGTCGCGCAACGCAGCGGCTTCGAGCTGATCCGTCCATGTCACACCGATGGACGACAGCTCGAGGCCGGCGTCGGCCGCGCCTTCGCGAGTGCCCAGGATGGCGGAGATCACTTGATCGGGGCCGGTCACCGTGGCGTCATCGGCTACGTCGGCGACGTCGAACGTGTCCTCTTCAACGGTGGCGCCGTCGGCGTATTCGCCTTCCAGAACGACCATTTGGATCGATGACGGTGCCATCGATACCCCGAGCACGATATCCAATACAAACCCCTCCAGAGGTATTGCGAGATGAACCATGGCCAGGCCGGAGGAAAAACCATGGCTATCTAAGTATCGCGCAGGAGGGGTGCGGGAGGGGCCCTCAGAACCTATGTAGTCCTTATGAAGTTCTGATAGGAGCGCGACGGGGTGGGCCCTCGCTGGCCCTGATACTTGGAACCTACTTGTGTACTGCCGTAAGGGTGTTCGGCCGGGCTGGTCAACCGCAGAATGCAGAGCTGACCGATCTTCATGCCCGGCCACAGGGTGATCGGCAGGTTGGCGACGTTGGACAGCTCCAGCGTGATGTGGCCACTGAAGCCGGGGTCGATGAACCCGGCGGTCGAGTGCGTCAGCAGGCCGAGGCGCCCCAGCGACGACTTGCCCTCCAGGCGCCCGGCGAGGTCATCGGGCAAGGTGATGAGTTCCAGAGTCGAGCCAAGCACGAACTCGCCGGGGTGCAGGACGAACGGCTCGCCGGCCATGGGCTCGACCAGTGTGGTCAGCTCGTCCTGCTGCTTGGCCGGATCGATGTGGGTGTAGCGGGTGTTGTTGAACACCCGGAACATGCAGTCAAGCCGCACGTCGATGCTGGAAGGCTGCACCAGGCCGCCTTCGAACGGGTCGATGCCCAACCGTCCGGTGGCGATTTCGGCCCTGAGGTCGCGATCGGAGAGCAGCACGCGACGAGCCTAGCTTCTGCCGGATGCGTTCAGCGGAGATAGACCTCGCTGCCGTTAGGATATCCGCCACCGAGGGTCGTGACGTGCACGTGGTCGTAGTGGCCCAGCCGGCTCGGCTGCGCCCCACCGGGCGTGTAGTAGACGCCGCGCCAGATCGCGTCCTGGATGCCGAACCGCTCCGCGTTGCGCAGTACGTAGGCGACGATTCGGTTGCCGAGGTCGATGCCCTCGGCCGACTCCGGGTTGGGAATCATCACGTCGAGCGCCAGGCCGAGCGGGTGCCACGGCAATGGATCCGGCCGCACTCCCCCGATCTCGTGGATCTGCGGGAAGTCCGCGCTGATGCTGCGCGCGGTCAGGATCGTCCGGACCTGCAAACCCCGTTCCGGCGCGACGTCGGCGGTCAGGAAACGCGACCGGGTGTGATACCGCGACGCCGCGGTAGGCTCACCGTCGGCGAATCCCTTAATGAGCCGATTCGACGCCGCGGTCACGATTTCCACACAGCAGACAGTGGTGTCGCTGATAACGGGTTTGGCCTCCGGCCGAGGTGCAAATGGGTGGACATCTGCGGACACCGCGAAGAACACGGCCGCGGGGGCGAGCACTGCTGCCAGCTTCAGCGACGGTTTCCGCCGCTTCCTGGCTAATGAGTGTCGACCCATCCCGAGCACATTACGGTGCAATAACGAAATAATAAACTCGGGCCGTTTAAGAATTGCGCTGTAGTCGGCACGCATTCGGCGTTATGCGTTGCTTGGCAAGCCGCCGGCGCGTTCGATCTGTGGGCCCTGCGGCGATCGCACACGACGGTGAGTCCACGGGCCGCCGTTGCAGGCGGACGGGCGCCCGCCGGATGCTAGCCTGCTGAGGCGACTGTGCCGATGTAGTTCAATGGCAGAACATCAGCTTCCCAAGCTGAATACGCGGGTTCGATTCCCGTCATCGGCTCCATACCTATCAGCGCCAATCCCCTTCGGGTATCGATTCGGTTTGCGGCCTGATTCCCGCCCGAACCCGCTGGCTTGGCGCGCCCGGGCCGATCGCTCTTGGAGTCGCCGACGGGGTCGGCTTGACGGCGGCACCGATCGAGGAGATCCGTGTCCGTCGGGCACATCCGCACCCTTGGCGCTAGCCGGTGCGCGGCCGGTACAGGCCGTGCTCGGTGACGACCGCGGTGATGAGTTCGGCCGGGGTCACGTCGAAGGCCGGGTTGAAAACGTCGGCGTCCGGCGGGGTGATCGCGGTCCCGGCGAATGTCCTGAGTTCGTCGGGCGCACGTTCCTCGATTGGGATCTCGGCGCCAGTGGCAAGCGACCTATCGACCGTGGACGAAGGCGCGACCACGACGAGCGGCACGTGGTGATGATGCGCGGCGATGGCCAGGCTGTAGGTGCCGATCTTGTTGGCGACGTCGCCGTTGGCCGCGATCCGATCGGCGCCGACGAGCACGCAGTCGACGAGGCCGCGTGCCATCGCCGCCGCCGCGGCGCCGTCTGGCTGTACCTGGTAGGGCACGCCGGCCTGTGCCAGCTCCCAAGTCGTGAGCCTGGCACCCTGCAGCAGTGGACGTGTCTCATCGACCAGCACCGACTTGACCAGTCCGCGCTCGTGAAGGTGCCAGACCACGCCGAGCGCACTGCCCCAGGCCACGGTGGCCAGGTGACCGGCGTTGCAGTGGCTGAGCAGCCGCAGCGGGCGGCGATCGCACGATGCGAGAACGATTTCGGCGGCATGGCCCGAAGCGGCGCGATTGAAGCGTTCGTCCTCGTCGAGGATTTCCAACGCTTCGGCGAGCACAGCGTCGAGGCCCCCGTCCAGCTTTTCCAGCGCGCGCGCCACCCCCCAGCTGAGGTTGACAGCGGTCGGGCGCGCCCTCGCGACTCGTTCAGCTCGTTCTTTCATGGCCCGGATGTCGCCGCCTTCGCGGGCCGCGAGCGCGACGCCAAGCGCACCCGCCGCGCCCAGCGCGGGCGCGCCGCGCACCGCAAGGCGACGGATAGCGTCGATCAACTCGTCGACGGTGCGCAGACTGAGCACGCGGTAATGGGCCGGCAGCGCGGTCTGGTCAATGATCGTGACCGCGTCACCGTCCCAATCGATGGTCCTGCGCACGAGCCGAATCTAGCCGCATTCAACTCGTGGGGTGCACGTGCTCCAAGCCCTATACCGGCGTGACGATTTCTTCGTGGCGGCCTGAGCTACAGGGCAAGAAAAGCGGGAGTAGTGCCAGTCCCATCCACTCCGCCAGCCACCGGACGAGATACCCCGGCTGCCGCGCAAGCGTCTTGGAGTGCCAGTCACCTCCGTGTCGCGCACTGGAGAATAGGACTTGGCTATCAGCCGTAGAGCGACTGCAGCACGGCGCCTGCGTCCGCGTCTTCGACCGCCGGGCTCGCCTCGATCTGCATGAATTCGGTCCACTCCGCGAACCACGCGAATATGGCCTTGACGTCGTCGGCCTCCGCCACCGCACAGCCCTTCCCATTTGCGCCATGCCAGCGACCGATCAACTGAACGCCGGCAGGAGGCGAGCCACCGTTTTTGAGGAATCGCGAGGCGGCCCCGCGAAAGGTCTCACCGTGCGGCAACGTCCAAGTCATCAGAAATTTCATGATCACTCACCCTTCGACTTGTATTACCTGGATAAGGCAGTTTGTCCTCGACAGGTGGCGGTGCATTAGCGTAGTGCGTTACTCCACTTCGTTTCGTGCCGACGGGGGCACCCCCTGCGTGACCTCCCACAGCGCTCGCCCGATCTGTCGCGGGCTGGGTCCACACGGCTCGGCTTGGATCTGCCGCCGACTGCGCGAGGATCGCGACCGGCATGTGCACGTCAAGGCCGTCGGGAGCCTGACCCTGGTGTGAAACCCTCTGCGCAGTAGCTGCTCGCGGCAGGCGAAATGCTGTACACACCAAGCGATTTCACAACACTACCCGGCGGTCCTCGGCCGCCTCGCCCGCTGGTAGCTTTACCCGCATGGGTGCTTTGGATGGACGCGTGGCCTTTATCACCGGCGGGGCGCGAGGGCAGGGGCGCGCACACGCGTTGACGCTTGCGCGCGAAGGAGCCGACATAGTGATCGCCGATGCGCCCGGCGCGATGGCGGAGCTGACGTACCCGCTGGGCACCGAGGAGGACTTGCGGGAAACGGCGAAACTCGTCGAAGCCCTGGACCGGCGTTGCCTGCCCCTGACCCTGGACGTGCGCGACTCGGCCGCCGTCGGTGCCGCGATCAAGCAGACGGTCGCCGACATGGGCAGCCTCGACATCGTGGTGGCCAACGCCGGCATCGTCAGCACCGGGTTGCTGCAAGACGTCAGCGACGTGGTGTGGCAACAGCTGGTCGAAACAAACCTGACCGGCGCGTTTCACACCCTGCGGGCCGCCATACCGGTGATGCGGCAGCAGCGGTTCGGCAGGATCGTGGTGACCTCCTCGATGGGTGGCCGCATGGGCATCCCCGAGCTGGCCGCCTACAACGCCACCAAGTGGGGTGTCATCGGCCTCGCGAAGTCGGCCGCCCTGGAGGTCGCCAAGGACGGCGTCACGATCAACGTCGTCTGCCCGACCACGACCCAGACACCGATGGTGCAACCCACCGGAAGCGATGACGTCCCCGACGATTTGGTGCGCCGGATGACGAAGGCTAACCCGATACCGCAGCCCTGGCTGCAGCCCGAGGACGTGAGCCGCGGCGTGCTATATCTGGTCACCGACCCCGGGGTAATCACCGGAAGCGTGCTGGAGATCGGCCTGGGCGGCAGCGCCCGCATCCATTGACCTAGACGGCTATCCGATGGGTTGCTGTTGCGCCGCAGATGTTTTCGCTGGATGAAAGTCGGTAAAGTCGGCGAATCGTGGCGTACCCGGCTCGAGCGGTAGCCGAAGTCCGTTGACCAGGTAGCTCACCATCCGGTAGAAGCCGGCGAGCATCAGCAACTCGATGATCGCCTCATCCGAGTGGTATCTCTTGAGGCTTTCCCACAAGTTGTCGTCGACGATGCAGGATTCGTGCAAGCTGTCACAAAGCCGGACGAGCACTCGATCTTCGTCACTCCACTGGTCGTCACCCGAATCGCCTCGCAGCAGTGACGCGATCTGCGGGGAGTCGAGCCCGGCCTTCGCGGCGTAGGCCGAAACATGTACGCCCCACTCATATTCCGCACCGCACTGTGCCGTCACGCGGTCGATGACGATTTCGCGCTGCCGGATGCTCAGGTGGCCCCGGTCAAGAAGCCCGGAGCTCAACAGTTTGCCGAGCAGGCGGCGATCGCGGGCCAGCGTCGTGAAGAGAACCAGTGGTTCGCGGCCTCTCATGACGGCGTCGATGTTCTCTCGGATGTCAGGCGGCAGGGGAGACGCGGCCGGTTCGACGCGGGCGCTACCATTTTTATAGCGATACATGGATGGCGACCATACTCGTCGGTGCTATAAAATGTAAAGCGTGAATTCTCCGAAGGTAGGCAAGCGAGCGCGGGGCTCATCGACAGGGCGGCCGATCATGGTCGTCCTCGACGCCCTTGGGCGGCGCGGAGCCCTACGCGTGCTGTGGGAATTGCGCGACGGGCCCTTGACCTTCCGCGCTCTTCAGGCGGCGTGTGAGAGTAACCCCGGTTCGATCAACACCCGTTTGAGGGAACTCCGCGAACTCGCCATCATCGAGCACGAAGAGGCCGGTTATCGCCTCACTGAACAGGGGCGCCAGCTGGTGAAGGTTCTGCAGTCGCTTCAAGCATGGGCCGAGGGGTGGGCGGCGGATTCTGGGCGTCTTCTGACCTGAGAGACGCCGAGATGTCGGCACGAGTGACCGGCGCGTCCACTGCGCCGGCGCGACTCGCCAAGCCACGGTCGGGTCACGGTGCGATCCCAATGCGCTGCGGCGACCGCGTCGGACTGGCGCTTTTCACCTCACCTACTGACGGCCTGGTCAACCGCGCCGCCGCCCCGGGGCCGGACCTAACGCCCTTAGCCGAAACGTGACCGTCGTGTGGCCAAATATCAACGCGCCCTTAGGCTTTCGCAGGTCAGCGCGCATTTATCATCCTTATTGCAACTTAGTCAGTTAAAAGGAATTGGAGCCATGCGGACGGGTGTTCGGTGTGTCCTTGCGGTGATCGGAGCAGCTGCGAGTGTTGTCGTGACTCCGGCCGACGTGAGCCTGGCGGCGGCACGCCAGCCGCACGGGTTCGCGATCGCGTCGGTGCTGCCTGCGCGCGACGAAGTGGTCGGCGTGGCGCACCCCGTGGTGGTGAAATTCACCGCGCCCGTCACCAATTCGGCGGACCGGCAGGCGGCCGAGCGTTCCATTGAAGTCAGATCGACGCCCGCAATGACCGGCAAGTTCGAATGGCTGGACAACAATGTCGTGCAGTGGGTACCGGACCGATTCTGGCCGGCGCACAGCACGATTGCACTGACCGTGGGCAGCGTGTCCGCCGAGATCAACACGGGCCCTGCGGTGCTCGGCGTCGCCAGCATCTCCGAACACACCTTCACCGTGCGCATCGACGGGGTTGAGGCGGGACCGCCGACCTCGCTCCCGGCACCGCACCATCGGCCGCACTTCGGCGAGCAAGGCGTGATGCCCGCCTCGATGGGCAGGCCGGAATACCCGACGCCGGTCGGCTCGTACACCGTCCTGTCCAAAGACCCTGCGGTGACGATGGATTCGAGTAGCGTCGGCATTCCCGTCGACGATCCCAACGGTTACCTGCTCACGGTGAATTACGCGGTCCGCATCACCGGCCGCGGCCTGTTCGTGCATTCGGCGCCGTGGGCGCTGGCTTCGCTGGGGCTCGAGAACGTCAGCCACGGCTGCATCAGCCTGAGCCCGGAGGACGCCGAGTGGTACTACGACCACGTCAATGTCGGCGACCCGGTGATCGTCGAGGACTAGCCTCACCACTTGGCAAGCTCCGCACCCGCGAGCCGGGTGCGGAACTTCAATCATGCTGGGATGTAATGCTATTCGCTGTCAACATGGACAACGGGCCCGCTGGTGTCAACCAGCGGGCCCGTCCCGTCTACTCCTGAAGCGATCGGCCTCAGCTCGCGCCCGAGGGACCGGGACGAACCGGCTGGCCGGGCACCGGCCCGCCGGTGGGCGCCGGACCGGTTGGCGCATCTTTCACCCCGGACATGTCGATGATCGGAGCGGCCGCTTCCAGGGGAGCCCCGGCAGCCGCCGGCCCTCCGAGCGCGACCAGCGGCGCACCGGCCGGCACCACGGGCACCGGCGGCACCACCGGCACCGGCGGCGCGAGGGGCACCGGCGGCACGATGGGCACCGGAGCTCCGACCGGCAGTGGCCCCGGCACCGCCATCGGCACGCCGGACATATCGACCATGGGCGCCGCGCAGACGCCCCCGGCCGCAGCCGGCGCGCCCGCAGTCACCGGACCGGCCGCCGCGGCCGGACCACCGGCCGCCGGCGCCACCTCACCCGACTGTCCCTCGATGCAGGCGCTGCCGCCCGTGATCAGCGGGGCAGCCGCCGAGTCGGGACTCAACGCGATAGCAGCCCCGCACAATCCCGCGCCGGCAACTACTTTGATGTTGAACCGATCGACGATGGCCATCAGCGTCAACTCTCCTTCACGTTCAGCTTCTTCCGCGGTGGTGCAGCAGGCGCGCCTGGCCGTACCGAGGTCGCATTCGACGACCGCGCCAATTGTCAGCAGGCGACGCGCGACGCGCGCCACGCCGCACCGCGACGTTTCCAAATGGTGACGTCACAAGGGCGTCACGAATCATGACGCCGCCGGCATATACCGATTGAGCTGGGCGGAAGGCGCCGGGGTCCCGGGACGACGTGCGGCGGCCCGATGAGTTTGCCGGCCCCGGCGCCCACCGCAACCGTGCGGTGGGCCCCGAAGGTTACTGAGGACGGCAAAGCGCCACGCCGGGCCGCGGGTCGACGGTTGCAGGGAAGCGGACTTCAAATCCCACGGACTCTATTTTTCCGCAGGTCATTCACAGGGAACTGTTCATGAACAGTTATCGTGCTGGAGGTTACGCAGAGGTTAACATCGAGATTGAAACGGTTGACGCAAAGAGGAGAAGAGGCTATGCAACCACGCCGTCTCGCCGTCGGGTCCATCGCTTCGGCCCTACTCGCCGGCCCGCTTCTGGCTGGTCTTGCCTTTGCCAGCCCGGCGCGCGCCGACGCGGCCGAGTTCATCAACGACATGCACCGGGACGGGGTCCACGCCGTCACCGGCGGCGACGACGCCCTGTTGCAGGCGGGCCTGAACGTATGCCAGCAGCTGTCGTGGGGCGCCCCCGAGTCCCAGCTCGAGGGCTTGGCGCTGCAACGTTCCGACGACCGGCAGGGCGCGGGCGGGCTCAACCCCCAGCAGGCCGACGACATCGTCGCCTATGCCGAGCGTGATCTCTGCCCGAACGTCTTGCGCTGATCTGACTCTGACCACCTCGCCGGCCCGACAGCACCGACGGGCCCGGCGCCCGTCGGCATGCCCGACACTCGTTTCCGCTGCGGGTCTGCGCGCTTGCGTGTAAAAGTGCATCATCCGCAGGCGCAGACGAAGGAGATGGTCCGATGGCGGCAGGCAGGCGTTTTTGCCGGTTCGCGGGGGCGGCGCTCGCCGGTGGCCCCCTTATGCTCGCCGCCGTCGTCTGCGCCTGGCCGGCGCTGGCCGATCAGGGCGCCTTCCTCGATGACCTGCACACCGCCGGTATCCACGCCGTCAACGGCGGCGACCCGGAGCTGTTGCAGATGGGCGCGGACCTCTGCCAGCAGCTTTCGTGGGGCGCTTCCCCGCAACAGCTGGAGGGGTTGGCGCTGCAACGCTCGGATGCCGACCAGGGCACCGGCGGGATCAACGGCCGACAGGCCGCCGATGTGGTGATCTTCGCCCAGCGCGACCTGTGCCCTTAACCGGACGATGTCGGCCCCCGCGCACCCCGCTGAGCGCTGAGTTGACACTCGAGTGAGGCTCAACGCACAAAACCTGACCGGCCTCGGGATCCCCGTCCCGACGTATGACCGCAGTCAAATCGGCATCGGCATAGCGCATTTCGGCGTCGGCGGGTTTCACCGTTCCCACCAGGCCATGTACATCGACCGGTTGCTCAGCGACGGGCTCGCCCGTGACTTCGGGATCTGCGGGATCGGTGTGCTGCCGCGCGACCGGCAGATGCGCGACGCGCTGCGTGGCCAGGACCATCTCTACACGCTGATCCTCGAACACCCCGACGGCACCCGGGAACCGCGGGTCATCGGTCCCATCGTCGACTATCGCTATGCGCCCGACGATCCCGACGCGGTGATCGACCTGCTCGCCGATCCGGCCACCCGGATCATCTCACTCACCATCACCGAGGGCGGCTATCAGCCACCGCTGAGCGCGGTGTTCGGCTTGGTGGCCGAGGCGTGCGATCGGCGGCGCGAGCGCGGCCTGCCCTCCCCCACGATCGTCTCCTGCGACAACATCGCCGGGAATGGAGACGTGGCGCGACGCGTCTTCACCTCCTACGCGGAACGGACCAATCCCGAACTCGCGCAATGGATGCGGGAGAACACCACGTTCCCCAACTCGATGGTCGACCGGATCACGCCGGTGACCACGCCCGACGTGCTCGAGCGGCTGGAGTCCGAGTTCGGCGTGGCCGACGCCTGGCCCGTCATCGCGGAGCCCTTCGCCATGTGGGTGGTCGAGGATGACTTCGCCGACGGTCGGCCACCGCTGGATCGAGCCGGTGTGCAACTCGTCGACGACGTCGCGCCCTACGAGGCGATGAAGCTGCGGCTGCTCAATGCCGGGCATCAGGGCCTGTGCTATTTCGCCTACCTCGCCGGATACCGGTTCGTGCACGACGCCGCGCAGGATCCGCTGATCGCCGAATTCCTGGCCCACTATATGAATTCCGAGGCCATGCCGACGCTGCGGCGCATCCCGGGCCTGGACGAGTTCCGGAACGGACTCCTGCCGCGCTTCGCCAACGCCTACGTCCGTGACACCGTGGCCAGGCTGTGCGCGGAATCCTCGGACCGCATCCCGAAGTGGCTACTGCCCGTGGTGCGCGACAACCTGCGCTCCGGCGGCCAGGTGCGGCTGTCCGCGGCGATCGTCGCGAGCTGGGCCCGCTACGCCGAAGGCGTCGACGAGCAGGGCCAGCCGATCGAGGTGGTGGACCGCCTCGCCGACACCCTCGTTCCGATCGCCCGCTCGCAGCGCGACAACCCGGTCGCATTCCTGGCCAACCGTTCGGTGTTCGGCGATCTCGCCGATGACGAGCGCTTCCGCGAGTCCTACCTGTGGGCGCTGGACTCGCTGCACCGGCACGGCGCGCGCGCAACGCTGCGGGCGCTGATCGGCGCTGACGGATCATGACCCTGGTCGCCGGCATCGACTCGTCGACGCAGTCCTGCAAGGTGTTGGTCTGCGACGGCGCCACCGGCCGGGTGCTGCGCGAGGGGCACGCCACTCATCCCGACGGCACCGAAATCGACCCGGCGGCATGGGAAGTCGCCGCCCGAGCGGCCATCGCGGCCGCGGGTGGCCTGGACGGCGTGGAGGCCGTCGCCGTCGCTGCGCAGCAGCACGGCATGGTGTGCCTGGACAGCGCGGGACGGCGGGTGCGGCCCGCGCTGCTGTGGAACGACGTGCGGTCGGCCGGCACCGCACGCGCGCTCGTCGGCGAGCTCGGCGGTGCGCGGGCGTGGGCCCGCGCCGTCGGCGTGGTGCCGCTGGCCGCGATCACGGTGGCGAAGTTGCGCTGGCTGGCCGACCACGAGCCCCGGCACGCGGATCGCACCGCGGCGGTCTGCCTGCCGCACGATTGGCTGACCTGGCGGCTGCGCGGCGAGTCCGACCTCGCCGCGCTGACTACCGACCGCAGCGACGCCAGCGGCACCGGCTACTACGACGCCGCCACGGGCGCTTACCGTTTCGATCTGCTCGAGCTGGCGCTGCGCGGCCGTCGCCCCGCCGTGCCGGCCGTGCTGAGTCCTTCCGGCCGAACAATCAGCGGCACAAGGGTTTTCGGTGCCGGGCTCGGGGATAACGCCGCCGCGGCACTGGGCCTGGGCGCCGAAGAGGGCGACGTGATCGTCTCGATCGGCACCTCGGGGGTGGTGGCCGCGGTCGCCGCGGACCCGGTGCGCGACGACGCGGGATTCGTCGCCGGATTCGCCGACGGCGCCGGGCGCTACCTCCCGCTGGTGTGCACCCTCAACGGCGCGCGGGTGCTGCAGGCCGCCGCCGCGATGCTGCGCGTCGACCAGGAGGAGCTGTCCCGGCTGGCGCTGTCGGCGCCGCCGGGCAGCGCGGGGCTGGTGCTGGTTCCCTACCTGGAAGGCGAGCGAACTCCCAACCGGCCCAATGCAACCGGGGCCCTGCACGGCGTGCGCGTCGCCAACGCGACTCCGGCCAACCTGGCCCGCGCCGCGGTGGAGGGACTGCTGTGCTCGCTCGCTGAGGGCGTCGCGCATCTGACCGCGCGCGGTGTCGTCGCGCGCCGCATCCTGTTGGTCGGCGGCGGCGCGCAATCGCGGGCGTTGCGCGAGATCGCGCCGACGGTGTTCGGCATGCCGGTGCTCGCACCCGTGCCTGCGCAATACGTCGCGCTGGGCGCTGCGCGGCAGGCGGCCTGGGCGTTGCGCGGAACACCCCGGCCCCCCGACTGGGATCCGCCGCGCATAGCCGAGTACGCCGCCGGCCCCGCGCCCGAGGTGCTCGCGCACTACGCGCGGGTGCGCGACCTCACCGAGGGAGTTGCTGACGCCGGGCCCTAAATTGGTCTGAAGACATGGACGCACAGGCCTATTGCACGAGGTGGCGGGAGAACGCCGACCGCCGGGGCGTGGCCGCGCACGTCGTCGCCGAGATCGGTCGACGGCATGACGTCACCGCCGCGCGCTTCGCGGTCCTCGAGGGCATGGCCGAGTTCAACGACCCGCACGGCAAGTCGTTCTTCCTGATCCCGCCCTACGCCGACGGCGCCCGCGCCCGCGCGGCCGCGCTGGTGACCTACATCCTCAACGCCGACACCGGCTACGGGAAGCCGGGCGGGCGGCCGCCCGACTTCCCGGCCACCCCCTACGGTGCCGCCGAGCTTGCGCGAATCACGGCCCGGCAAAACGCAAACCGCTGGAGCTACAGCCGCGACGTGCCCTTCGTGCACCGCAACGGCGGACGCCTGGTCACCACGCCCAACGGCATGCTGATGGGACTGGGCGGCAACGGGATACAACGGCTGTTCAGCCGGCGCGGCGGCACCACCTGGGGCGACATCTTCATGATCAACGCGGGCCGGGCCGCCGACCCCGCCGAGCAGCTTCGCCGCATCGTCTCGGCCGGGCATGCCTGGCGTCTCGACCTGGACCGGGTGTTGCATCACGAAGAGCGGCACGCCGCGCAGTGGGCAGACCGGGGTTATCTCGGCATGCTCGTCGGCTACGGCCGGGAGTTGTTCCGCGAGTTGGCCTTTGGCGCCATCAACCGGCTCGAAGAGGACGCGGGCCTGACCGATGGCGGCTACAGGGCGTGAATCCCGTGGTAGAGCACCATCGCGCCGATCACCACGAAGACCGCCGCGAGCAGGGCGCTGTTGTTGCGGTCCATCCAGTCCTTGAGCCGCGCCAGCGTGTCGTCGAGGCGGCTACCGGCCGCCGCGTAGGCCAATATCGGGATTGCGACGCTGGAGGCCGCGACGGCCACGAAGAACGCGGCGGCCGCCCAGTCGCCGGCGGGGCCGAGCCCGGCGGTGCCGATGCCCAGGCCCGCGGGCACGCAGATGAGCGCCACATCCGGGCGCACCAGGGCCAGCACCGCCCCGATCATCCCGGCGCGGGCCGGGGTGATGCTGGCGAACGAGCGCATCCAGGCCGGGGACTCGGCCTGACCGTGCCGGTTGAGCCATCGGTAGATGCCGTACAGGATCAGCGCCGACCCCAGCACCACCCGCAGCCACGACGACCACCGCGGCGGCGCCTTGTCCAGGCCGCCCAGCAGGCCGGAGGCCGCGACGGCGAGCGCCGTCAGCGCGGACAGGCTCAGCAGCCACCCGCCCAGGAACGCCAGGCTGCTCGGACGCGGCCGCGGCGCCTGGAGTACCAGCACCGCCGGAATGACCGTGAGCGGTGAGAGCGAGATGACCAGCCCGAGCGGAACGAGCCCGGTCAGCACCGTCCCCCAGCTGCCTGCCATGGGCGGCATCCTCCCATTGCCCGGCCGGTGCGGCGGCGAAACACGCCACACTCGGTCAGACCAGCGTGCGAATCCCGTTGTAGAGCACGATCAAGCCGATCAGGAACAGGATGACGGCCATCATCGCGTCGTGGTTCGCCTCCATCCAGGCCTTGACGCGCTCCAGGGCATCGTCGAGGCGGTCGCCGGCGCCGACGTAGGCCACGATCGGGATGGCGACCGTCGACGCGGCGAGCACGACGAAGATCGCGGCCGCGACCAGCTGAGCGCCGGCGCTCAGGCTGCTGTTGCCGACGGCCAGGCCGGCGGCCGCGCAGAGGATCAGCACCTCGGGCCGCAGCGGTACCAGTACCGCACCCATCACCGCGGCGCGCAGCGGGGAGAGCGTGGAGAACGACCGCATCCAGCGCGGCATGGTGCGCCGGCGATGCCTGGTGAACCAGTGGTAGGCGGCCAGCGCGAGCAGCGCCACCCCGAAGCCCAGCCGCACCCACGACGCCCATTTCGGCGGCGTCGTGTGGATGCCGCTGAGCAGGTCCGAGCCGGTGACGAACGCGGCGGTGAGCGCGATCAGCCCCAGCAGCCAGCCACCCAGGAAGGCGAGGCTGACCGGGCGCGGCCGGGGTGCGTGCAGCACCAGCACCGCGGGAACGATCGTGATCGGTGACAGCGCGATGACCGCCGCCAGCGCGATGAGCTTGCTCAGCACCGAGGCCCAACTTGCGTCCACGGGCAGCAATCATCGCATCGCTGCGCCGCCGGCCGCATCCGATCAGCCTTTGCGGCGCAACGTCCACGCGGGTACCCAGTGCGTCACCGTTTTACGTTTGGAACCGTAGGCGACGGGATAGGACACCAGCCCCCACCAGTCGCCCTGCTCGCACAGCGCCCAGCAACTCAGCGACCCCTCGACCACCTTGTGCAGCTGCAGACCGTTGGGCTGATACCGGCCCGAGCGGTGTGGCTCGCGCGGGAACAGCACCGTCAGGTCGACCAGGACCGCGATCGCCGGGCGAACCACCCGAAACGGGCTGCCGACCGGTTGGCCGTTGTATCCGATCGACGCCAGCGGACCCATCGATCGATCATACGTTCGAACGAACGCCGGAGTGAATTTACCGATTCGTCAGCGTTGGCCCTGCTCAGGGGTTAGAGTTCGTCGCGACCGACGGGTACGAGGGGGACCACATGATCAGGCTGATGACCGCGGGACTAATAGCTTTGGCCGGGCTGATGACCGCCGGAGTGGCCGTCGCCAACGCCGACGAAGTCGAGGTCAACGACATCAGGTACTCGTCGGAGGCCGGTTGCGTCGCCGACGGGCCGAATGTCGAGCTGGAGTACAACGACCACTTGTACAACCAGTTCTACTGCTACCAGGGCGGCGACGGCTTCTGGCACCTGGTGCTGCACAACTGACGGCGCCGCGGCTGACCGGCGATCTCGACCCACCAGAGGAGCCGGCGCCGCTTCTGGCACCATAGCGACGTGCGTGACGTCCCGGTCAGCGTCTGCCCTACCGGCCAGCCACGTCCTCGATTCACCCCGCGCGCGGCAGTGGACCCCCTGATCGTCGGGCTGTTAGCCGTCGCGATCGGCCTCGCCGGCGCCGCCCGGCCCTCGTTCTGGTACGACGAGGCCGCGACCATCTCGGCCGCCTACAGCCGGTCGCTGGCCCAAATGTGGCGCATGCTGGGCAATGTCGACGCCGTGCACGGTTTGTACTACCTGCTCATGCACGGCTGGTTCCAGGTCTTCCCACCCACCGAGTTCTGGTCGCGCGCGCCCAGCGCCCTGGCGGCGGGTGGTGCCGCCGCCGGCGTGGTCGTGCTGGGCAGACAGTTCTCGTCACGCCGCGTCGCGGTGGCCGCCGGGGTGTTCTGCGCGATCCTGCCCCGGACCACGTGGGCGGCCATCGAGGCCCGCCCGTATGCCATGTCGATGATGGCCGCCGTGTGGCTGACCGTCCTGCTGGTCTGCGCCGCGCGCCGTGCCGGCGGCTGGCTGTGGCTGTCCTATGCCGTCGCACTGGCCTGCTCGATCGTGCTCGACGCGTACCTCGCGCTGCTGCTGGCGGGGTACGCGGTGTTCGTCGGTGCCTTTCACCGGAGCCGAAAGACTTTGTTGGGCTTCGTGATTGCGTCGGCCGCCGCGGTGGCCGCGCTGCTGCCCTTTCTGCTGACGGTGGCGGGGCAGGCGCATCAGATCAGTTGGGTCGCACCCATCGGCCACCGCACCATCGAAGACGTGCTGATGCAGCAGTATTTCGAACGATGCCCCCCGTTCGCCGTGCTGTCGGCGCTGCTGATCGGCACGGCGATCGTGTTGTGGCTCAGCGGATCCGCGCGCCTGATGCAGTCGCAGCGTCAATTGCTGGTGCTCGCCACGGGCTGGCTTGCGGCCCCGACGGCCGCGATCGTTGCGTATTCCGCGCTCGTGCACCCGATCTACACGCCGCGCTACCTGTGCTTCACCGCACCCGCGGTGGCGTTGATCCTGGGCGTCTGCACCGGCGCGGTGGCCGCCAGGCCGTGGCTGGCCGCGGCGGTCGTCGGCCTCTTCGCCGTGGTCGCGGCGCCGAATTATGTTCGGGTGCAACGTAACCCATACGCAAAGTACGGCATGGACTACAGCCAGGTCGCCGATCTGATCACCGCGGAGGCGGCGCCGGGCGATTGCCTGCTGGTGAACGACACGGTGACGTTCATGCCTGCCCCCATGCGCCCGCTGCTGGCGGCGCGCCCGGACGCCTACCGCAAGATGGTCGATCTCACGCTCTGGCAGCGGGCGACCGACCGCAACGACGTGTTCGACACCAATCTAATCCCCGAGGTGGTGGCCGAACCGTTGAGCCGATGCGGCGTCGTGTGGATCATCACCCAGGCCGACCCGTCCCAACCGGCCCACGAGCAGGGCCCGGCGCTGCCCCCGGGTCCGCGCTACTGGGCATCCCCCGCCTTCGCGGTGCCGCACGACTTGGGCTTCCGGCTGGTCGAGCGCTGGCAGTTCAACCTGGTGCAGGTGCTCAAGGCGCAGCGATAGTCACCAGATGCGGATGTAGTCCACCAGCATGGAGGACGGGAAGACGCCCCCGGCCGGGTCGCCGGCGCCCACCCCGCCGACGGCGAGGGTGAACATGGGGGTCATCCAGTAGCCGGGGATGTTGAACGGCCACCGGAAATCGTCAGGAGCGCCGCCGGCGACGTGGATGGGCTTGTTGGGCACCTTGAAGTACTCGGCGCCGTCTCGCGCGAATTCGAAACCCTCTTCGCCCCAATGCATTCGCCAGGTGTGCCAGTTGCCGTCGACCAGGCCCGGAATGGATTTGCCTTCCCAGGTCTTGCCGTTGGACGCCGCGTGGACCGTGGTGCCCGGGGCCCAGTTCCCGTTGCCGTACCACTCGAAGATGTCGACCTCGCCGTCGGGCAACGGGTCTTCGTTGACACCCCAGAACGAGGGCCACAGGCCGGGGAACAGGCAGTCGAGCTTGATCCTGGCCTCCCAGGTCTGGTTGATCATGCTGCGGAAATTGCCGCGCAGCTTGCCGCTGTAGTAGGTGTTGCTCAGCACATCGTGAGTGGCGCACAGGACGAGGTTGGAATGCCCATCCTGGAACACGTTTTGGCGGTCGTCGCGGTAGATCCCCTCCACCGGCGGGAACACGTCGTCCTGCCAGGTCTGGATCGTCCACTTGCCCGGATCGGGCGGTGAGCCCGCGGGCCCGTCGAACTCATCGGCGAAGATGTAGTTCCCGCCGCCGGCCGATGGCGGCGCCTCGGGCGCCGACGGGGTGGCCCAGGCACCCGGCAAACGCATCGCAGCCCCGATCATGCCCAGGCCCGACATCAACATCATGCTGCGACGATCCATCTAAACCACCAATCGTTGAAAGCCGGCTCGCCGAGCCCGGCTGAATCTCCCCAGGCAACTCTCGCAAACGGTGTCATGAAACCACGCGGTGGGGTGGCACGCATGGGCGCGGTATGCCGGGCCGGCCCGGCGCTGCCTAGCGGGAACCGGGCTCACTGAGCCTCACCAGGGTCTTGCCGACGTTGACGCCGGTGAACAGGCCGTTGAGCGCGTCGACACACGACTCTACGCCCTCAAAGATGGTCTGCCGGTGGTGAAGTCGGCCCTCGGCCTCCCACCGGCGCAGCGCGGCGAACGCCTCGTCGAAGCGGCCCCACTGGTCGAGCGCGTTGAACCCCTGCATCAGCGCGGTCTTGGACAGCAGGTTCACGTAGTTCGCCGGACCGGGATGATCGCCGGTCAGATAGCTGGAGATGACGCCGCACAGGACGACGCGCGCGCGGGTGGCCAGCCGGCCCAGCACGGTGTTGAGGATGGGCCCGCCCACGTTGTCGAAGTAGACGTCGACGCGTTGCGGGCAATGCTCTTTCAGGGCCGCCGCGACGTCGTCGTTCTTGTAGTCGATGCACGCGTCGAACCCGAAGTCCTCCACCACCGCGCGGCATTTCTGCGGCCCGCCCGCGATGCCCACTACGCGGGCGCCGGCGATCTTGGCGATCTGCCCGGCGATCGAGCCGGTGGCGCCGGCGGCCGCCGACACCACCACCGTTTCCCCGGGCTGCGGCCTGCCGATGTCGGTCATCCCGAAATAGGCGGTGGCGCCGGTCGGCCCGTAGACCGACATGATCGCCAGCTGGTCGTTCTCGCCCGGGATCGGCGTGCTGAACAGGTCGTCGCGGATGATCACGTATTCCTGGAAGCCGGTCAACGTGGTGACGATATCGCCGACGGCGTAGGCGTCGCACCGCGACTCGACCACCTCGCCGATGCCGGCCGCCCGGATGACCTCACCCACCTGTACCGGGGGCAGATAGCCGGGCTGGTCATCGAGCCAGGTGCGGGCGGCGGCGTCGATTCCGACGTAGGTGGTGCGCAGCAACGCCTCGCCGTCGGCGGGTTCGGGCGCGGGCGCGGTGACCATTTCCGTGTCGTCCGGTTGCACGAGTCCGGCGGGGCGGCGACGCAACAGGACCTGGCGATTCGGCACATCGGGCACGATCGTAAAAGCTACCGAACGGGCCGCGAACGCAGGAGCGAATGGCGCATTCCCTGTCGGCCGGCGCGACGCCGTCGCGCGGGGCCGCGCGAAAATGACTGTTACGCAGGCTCTTCGGCGTCGTCGTCGAGGACGCTGACCGCGATGCCGTAAGGCAGGAAACGCACCTTGCGCGTGGGATCGACATTGTCCCTATTCGCCCGCAGTGCGTCGAGCTCGGTCGCATACACCTGCTCGACGCGTGCGCCGCCGCCGGCGTCCACCGTGTAGATCGCCCATACGCCGTCACCAGCCTCGCCGGCGGTTTCCGGGGCACTGCGCGGGCGCCGCGACAGGTCGTCGAAGACGCCGGACCAGCCCGTCCGGCCCCCGGGAGCGGCAACGAACCTGCTGACCCGCTCGAACACGTCCCGCAGCCCCTCGCTGCCTTCCCGGATCATTCGATCGAACTCCTCGGGATCGAACCCGAATCCACTGTGCTCGCCCACGCGACCTCCCAGGCGCTAGTGCCGTAACTGCCAGTGTGCGCTCAGTCGGCCGCGTTTGCCACGTGCCTACTGGCCGGGCGGCGGCGGAGGGTTGATCGGGATCGGCACCGTGAAGAACGGGAAGTGCAGGTACATCGTCATCGGCGGCTGCTGCGGTGCGGCCGGCGGCGGGGGCGGTGCGGCTGGCGGGGGTGCGGGCGCCGCGGCCGGCGGGGGTGCGGGCGCCGCGGCCGGTGGGGGCACCGCCTGCTGGACGGGCTCCGGCACATACTTGGGCGCCGGCCGGGCGGGGGCGTGGTGGACCGGCGCCTCGGGTGGCGGAGTGACCTCGGTCTGCGGTGCGGGCTGCGCAACCTGCGACGGCACGGGAGACGGCGCCGGCGCCGGGGCGGCCACCTGCGACGGGCTGGGCGCGGGCGCGGGCGGCGGGGCCGGGCTCGGAGCCGGCGGGGGCAGCTGCGCCTGCGGCGGGGGCGCCGGCAGCTGCGCCTGCGGCGGGGGCGCCGGCAGCTGCACCCCCGGAGTGGCGACGCCGACATCCGCGTTGTGCCCGGCGGCGGGCCCCGGATGATCCGCCGTCAGCGTCACCAGCACCACCCCGCCTATGGCGGCGGCTATGCCGGCCAGCGCGCTCCCGGCCAGCAGCGCAGACCGGGGCCGCCGCCGGGGCTTGTCATCGTCGTCCTCGACGGCGCTGTAGGCCAGCGCGTCGGCGGCGACGTCGTCATTGCCCCAGACGTCCAGGTAGGTCGGGCTGAGCGCGGGTGGGTTCAGCTCTCCGGTGCCCGGGTCCAGCGCGTAGGCCAGCGCCGCCGTCGAAGACGCGAACAGCGGGGCGTTCGCCGACGCCAGCGCCGCGCCGCGAGCCAGCGCCATGTCCGGCTCCTCGGGACCGGTAACCGGCAGCGTGGTGGCCGCCTCGAGCGTGGGCTTCAGCGCCACGATGTCGGTTCCGCAGCCGATCAGAAACACGCCGTCGGCCCGGGACCCACGGGCGTCCAGAGCGGAGACCATCGCCGCCAGTTCGTGCGCGTCGCCATCGCCGAGCCGGCGCCGATGCAGGTCGACGATCGAGCCGTCGGCGACGTCGACGACGGCCAGCGTCGCATTCGCGGGCTCGACGAACAGCATCGCGAGGCGCTCGTAGCCCAGCGCGCAGCCCACCGTCTGCGCCAGCGCGGCCGCGGCCAGCAACGGCGCGACCATCATCACGCCGCCCAGCTTGCGGGTGTCGATCGCCTCGCGCAGCGCGCCGACGCCAAAGGGGTCGCTCCAGGTGACCCCGATCGAGGTCAGCTGGTGACCGCCCTCGAGCACCCCTTCGCGGGTGCCGATGATCGCGTTGACCACCTGATCGACCGCGTCGATCGAATTTCCGGCGGCGCCAACCGCGAACTCTTCTTGTTCGACGGTCACGCCGTCCGCGTCCTGGCCCTCGATCGCTACCAGACGGACTGTCCTGGGAGCCATCGACACCCCAAGCACGATGTCCACGTAACGCCTCCAAGGTCTTTTTCAATGCCCACCGCGGCCCTCCGCGAGGTGCATGGCGGGAAGAGCCCCGCTCGAACTTGGTGACGTCAACGTTACCCGCGTGCGACTCGGCGCGCAGGCGGCTTGCGTACGCAGCAGCGACGCTAGTAACCCGGCCCCATATACGGGTTCTGCGAGTACCCCGGGTACTGGGGATACTGCGGGTACTGCGGATACTGCGGGGTCGCCGGGGCCTGCTGCTGCGGCACCGGGACCGGAATCGGAACCGGCAGCAACGGAACGTGTATCCACTCCGTCGTCATCGGCACCGTCGTGCTGGTGGTGGTCGGCGGCTGGGGGGGCGTGGTGGTTTCCACCGGTGGCGGCGGCACCGTCGTGGTGACCGTCGGTTGCGGCGGCGCGGTGGTCGGCGGCGCGGTCGTCGCGGTAGGCGGCGGCGCGGTGTGCCGCGGCGTGTAGACGGGCGCCGGCGGCGGCGTGTGGACCACCACCGGAGGTGGCGGCGGTGGTGGGGACGGCGGCGGTTCCGGCGGCGGCGGCGCCGGGCTGGGAATGGGTTGCGCGCTGGGCGGCGGGGGCGGCGGCGGTACCGCGGTGGGCGGCGGCGGTGCGGCCGGGCGCGGCGCCACGGAGTTCGCCGGCGGCGGCGCTACGGATGGCGCGGGCCGGGCCGGACGGTTTTCTATACTGGTCAGCGTGTAGGCCACCCCGCCGATCGCCGTCATGGCGACCACGGCCGACATCCCGATGATCAACTGGGACAACCGAAGTCGCAGCCAGGGTCGTCGTTCCCGCGGCGGTTCGATGACGTTGAGCCGCATCGACCAGCCGGCCGGGCCGTCTTCGTCGTAGGTTTCCCCACCGAAACGCATGCGGAGGTCGCCGGGGTATTCGGTTTGCGACCAAGCCAATTCGCGATCAGTCAGCGCCTCGTCGTCGATCACCAGCACATCGCCGGCCCCCAGGTCCACCACGTCACCGGCGGCGTCGGCGGACGCGAGTAGCCCTATCGACGTCCGCGTGCGCAGGTCCAGCTCACCGCCGCGCGCCGCCAGGATCAGCGCCCCGCCGGCCGCGGCCAGCCCTGGTTGCGCAGGCGTCAGGATGGGCGTGCGGCCGTGCATCGAAAGCCGTTCGGTGACAAGCGGAATGCGCGCACCCCCGCCGACGGTGACCACCGCTGCGAGGTCCGACCAGCCCTTGCGATAGCGCACCAGCATGTCGTCCAAGGCGTAAATGAACCCGGTCAGCCGATCCTGGATCAGCATTTCGAGGTCATCCTGCGTCAACGTCAGGCTGCACGTGCGCCCGCCCAGCACCGCGCTGATGTCGGTGGCCATCTCGGTTGAGAGCCGCTCCTTGCCCGCGCGGCATTGTTCCCTGAGTTCCACCAGCTGTCCGACGTCGGCGGTGCTGGCCGGGTCCAGGCCGCTGCCGTGGCCCAGTTCCTCGAAGACACGCAGCTGCAGCTCCTGGTCGATCTCGTCACCGGACAACGCGGCGTAACGCATGGTGGCGCTGACGAGTTCGAAGTCCCCGGCGACATCGACCAGTGTGGCCGACGTCCCACCGCCACCGAAGTCGAGCAACCCCACCACGCCCTCGTCAGGCAGGTCGAGCTCGGAGCGCACGGCGGTCAGCGACGCGATGGCGTCCGAGACCAGCCGCGGCGCCATACCGCTGCGCACGAAGCCCACGTGGGTTCGCAGGGCGTCCCGCAACGCCTGCACCGTCGCCGGTTTCCAATGCGCAGGCACGGCGATGGAAATCTCCGAGCACGCGGCGTCCGCGCCGACCGCAAGCACCATCGCGTCCAGTGCCTCCACCGTCAGCAGTTCCGCTTCGTGCGCGGAGCCGTCGGATGACACCAGCGCGACGGAATCACCGATGCGCTCGATGAAGCCCTTCATCGGTACGCCGGGCTCGATCGGGTGCGGGTTCTCGTCGGACGCACCGACTTTCGGTGCACAGTGCGGATAAAGGGTGAGCACCGACCGGCGGCTAACCGGTGGGCTTCCGTTACGCGCAGCGACCAGGTTCGTGGTCCCGATCGACAACCCAATTGGGTCGTACATAGAGCGAAAACCTTCGTCCATAGGGGTCGGTGGCCAGCGTTAACGATAGCCGTGGACACGCGGAAAGCCGATGCTTCGCAATGTCATTGGTATTCGCTCGATGCGGTTGCGTCACCGAAGCGGTACCGGAAACCCCTTGACAAAAGGCTTTTCGTTACAACACCGTGAGCGGCAGCGAACGCCGGGACTCGAACTGGAAGGTCGATCCGCCACTGACCCTGACCACCGAAACCTCTGGCAGTTCCTCGGTGGGAGAGTCGGTTTCGACCAGCTCTGCCGTCCAGTCGGTGGCGGTTCCGCTAACTCGAACCTCGATGTGCGGGTCCACCGCGGTGGCGATCGCCTGGAGCGGCTGCAGGGATTGCGGCGAGCACAGCGAGATCCAGGATTTGTCGTCGTGGGCCGGCGACGGCTGGACGTGCAGCCGGTTCGACTCTGCCTCGGCCACAACGTAGCCCGCGGGGTTCAGTAGCGGGTGCAGCTCAAGGACCCGCAGCACGCCGTCGGCGCCCCCGGGGAGTTTCAGTGCACGGTGGATGCGCTCGGCGGCCACGCCGGCGATGCCGATCAGGCCGCGAGTGCACACGCCGACGGTTTGGTCGTCGTCGACGGCGCGTGCCCGCACCGCGATCACGAACGACAGGTACAGCAGGTGCATCTGCAGGCACACCTCGTCGGCGATGCGGACCAGCGCCGAATGCGAGAACGCGGCGAAGTCGAAATCGGACAGCAAGGGCCCGGCGTAATCCGCCTGCCCCTCGTCCGATGGGTCGATGGGGTCGAGTTCCCATGTCGCAGCGCGGGTTCGGCCGACGAGGTCCAGCGCAGGAATGCTCTGCGCCTCGGGATAGGACTCGTCGATGATGACGGTCCAGGCGCAGTGCGGATGCCGGTCGGCCGGCGTCCGCGGCGGGCGATGGATGGGGCGCACCTGGGCGCGCGGGTTGGTCGCGATCGCGGTGGCGTCGAAGGTCGGATCCTCGATGGTGTGGCACATGCCGAACACGTACTGCTCGCCCATCGGCTCGACGTCGAGCAGGGCGCCGCAGTGGTCGAGGTGGAATTCGCCGTGCCAGCGGTCGTGGACCGTGTAGCGGAAATCCATGAATTGCGGTGGGGCGCCGATGTCGAGCTGCAGACCCTTGAAGATCGTCGGCACATCGTCGCCCTGGTAGTTCAGCGCCCGCTGCATCCGCCGGGTGTAGATCGGGCTGGCGCCCGCCCACTCCTCGATGGCGATCTGGACCATCTCGTCGCGGCCGAACGCCGAAATGCACCAGGCCATTCCGGAGCGGTCGATCAACTGCCCGATCAGCAGCAGTTCGGGAACCAAAACGACGAGCTCGTCGCGGGACAGTTGGGCGTATCGCGAGGGGCTGCTCACGCCCCCAAAAATAGACTTGACTATGTTATAAAGTCAATAATGTCCGTCACCGCTGGCCAGACCCCCCCACGCCCGATCGGCCCCACCCGGCGAACCACCGCGCCACGCAAGCGCGGCGACGACACCCGCGCGAAAATCATCGCCGAGACCGTCCGCTGCATCGTGGAGGAGGGATTCTCCGCCGCCACCGCCAAGCACGTGGCCGAACGCGCGGGCGTCACCTGGGGGGTCATCCAGTACCACTTCGGAGACCGCAACGGGCTGCTGAGGGCCGTGGTGGACGACGGGGTGGCCCGGCTGATCGACAGCCTGTCGTCGGCCGACGTCAGCGAGCTACCCCTGCGGACGCGCATCGAGGTCGTCGTCGACACCGCCTGGAGCTGCTACAGCAGCCCGACGTCGATGGCCGCGTTCGAAATCCTGCGCGAGACGCGCGGCGGCCCGGACCCGTCCTCGCGGCGCCACCTGCTGGACATGAACGACGCGGTCGGCCAGCTGGGCAGGTTGATCACCACCGATCCCGCGCATGCCGGTGTGGCCGAAGTCATTTGGGCCACCCTTCGCGGTGTGGTGCTGGCGCAGATGGTCACCGGCACCGCCATCGACTGGAGCCTGGAAAGGCGTGCCCTCGTCGACATGGTCACCCGTGTGCTTAGCGCGGCAGACACCCGCGACACTTAAACCGCGCACACGACACGCCGCGGAACGTCTGCGTGGTTTATATCTCGGTGCAGGCTCACTTTTTCCGTGTGCTGCAATGACGGGATGAGCTATCAGGAAGTGGCCGCCGATATCGAGGCGATCAAGCAGGTCAAGTACCGGTACCTGCGAGCGATGGACACCAAGCACTGGGATGACTTCGCCGACACCATGACCGAGGACATCGTCGGAGCGTACGGATCGTCGCTGGGCAAGGAGCTGCACTTCGACAACCGCTCCGATCTCGTGGAGTACCTGAGTTCGGCGATGGGCCCCGGAGTGGTCACCGAACACCGCGTGACGCACCCGGAGATCACCGTAACCGGCGATACGGCCTCTGCCACTTGGTATCTGCAGGACCGGGTAATTGTCGCCGAATACAACTTCATGCTGATCGGCGCGGCGTTCTACCACGACAAGTACCGGCGTACAGCCGATGGATGGCGCATCTGCGGGACCGGCTATGACCGCACCTACGAGGCTACGATGTCGGTCGCAGACCTCAAGTTCAACGTCAAACCCGGCCGCGCTCGAGCTGATTACGACGAAGTGACCGCTACTTCGTAATCGCGATTACCGCGCCCGGCCGCAGCCATTTCATGATCGACACCAGCTGAGCGTCGTCCACCGCCACGCAACCCTCGGTGGGTTTCCCGTCGGTGGTGTGGAAGAAGAACGCGGCTCCCCCACCCGGGGTCTTGTTCTTGTTGACGCCCATCACGACGGCATGCTTGTACTGCGGGATCTGCAGGTTCTCGCTGTCGCCGGTGCTGAACGGGCACTGCGCCTTCTGGCACACCTGCATGGAGTTGAACGTGGGACTGTGGTCGTCGCCGCTCCACCAGTAGTTGGGCCCGGACACCTGGGTGTAGGGCAATCCGGTGCCGGGATTCGGTGCCGTGCCGAACGCGGAGTCCAGGGTGTACACGCCCATCGGGGTGGCCGGAACACCGCTCTTGGCCTGCGGCGCCATCCCCGCCGATCCGACGTGGGTGGGAATGCCGGACCGCAGCGACTGCCAGCCGCTGCCGGTGCGCTGAAAGATCTCCATGGTCGCGTTTGAACCGCCGGTGCTCACCACCGAAACCACTTGGGTCGCATTGCCAACGGCGTTCGCGAACCAGGGAGCGCCTGCGGCCGCACTGATCGGCGCCAGCACCATCGAGACGAAGACTGCGCACACCGCGGCGCACAGCGAAGTGACCGGTCGATGCATGCACTCCATCGTCGAACACCGGCGTCGTCAGGGTCAAGTAAAGCTTGTGCCCCAGTTAGGTCACCGCGCCGTGACTAAATGCCCACCGGGACAGCGTCGTTAGCGCGTCGCAGCGGTGTCCCTCGCGCGGCGCGGACTGCCGGCTTGCGGGCGTGCAGGACGAAAGATCAAGAGACACAACAAGAAATACAGGTATCCAAGCGACCAGCCGGCCAGCACATCGGACGGGTAGTGCACGTTCAGCGCCACCCGGGAGACGCCGACCGCCGGAACCGACACCACCACGACCGCCACCGCGACGCGGCGGATCGTCCGGCTCGTCATCGGAAAGAAGAAGCACAGCCCGGCGAGCAGCGCGGCCGTCGCCTCCAGCGCGTGGCCGGACGGAAAGGAGGTGGACGCCGCGGCCACCAGCATGGTCGCCGGGCGGGGACGGCCGACCAGGGCCTTGGCCCCCGCGGTCGCGAGTTCGTTGAGCGGCCCGCACGCGAACGCCAGCACCAGCGCGGCCCGCAGGTTGCGCATCACCAGGGCGACCACCGTCATCGCGATGCCCAGTACGGACATCGGCACCGGGCCCAGCGCGAAGGACACGGCTTCCCAAAACCGTAGCCACGACGGATGTTTGAGCGCGACATCGCGCGCCGCGTTCAGCAACGACCAGTCCATCGCGTGCAGCCAGTTCCAGTGCCGGCAGTAGCCCATCCACATCAGCGCGTACACAGCGGCGGCCAACACCGCGATCCAGGCTGCCAGCGGCATCCTCGGGCGAGTCATCACCAACGGATACCAGCTGTGGGGCGGTGACCCGCGCGCGACCCACGTGCGATCGCCCGGCGAAAAGCGCCGCGCTTGCGATCGCCCGGTGACATGCGGGCGACCCGCTGCGCCCGGCGACAAGCGCCGCGCTTGCGATCGCCCGGCGCGTCATACTGTCGCTATGGCCGTCTTTGTCCGCAGGTTGTTCGGCATCGGCAAGCTGCCCGATGACCTGCATGCCGAGGTCGAGTCGGAAGGCCTGCTCTACCTCGCCGATTACGTCGCCGTGACCCGCCGATTCAGCGGCACCGTACCCGGTGTGCGGTTGCCGCACAGCGTCGCCAGCTACACGGGCTCGCTGGTGTTCACCTCGGAGCGGGTGCTCGCGACGCTGTCCATGCTGCCCAAGCTCGCCGGCCCGACCGTCAACGTGCGCTGGGACGCCCCGCAGACGGGCGCGGCGCAGGTGGAGATCTCACCGACCGGACTGCAGGTCGACGTCGACGTCTCCCGCGTCGACGAGAAATTCGCCGGCGAGCTGTCCCTGCACTACAAGGTGGGCATTGCGGACGACCTGCTCAGCGGCCTGCCCCGGCGCTCGCTGGCCTTCGACATGCCGCCGGAATACGTGTTCCGGGCGGTCGGGGTCACCTACAGTCCCTGAGTCAGTCGCTGATCGTGATGCGCGGCCAGGGCGGCTGCCGCAGCACCGCCAGGCTGCCGATCGCGGCGGCCAGCAGGCCGGTGAGCACGCCGATCAGCGCGATCCGGCCCTTGTCCACGGCCGGGGTCCAGGAGGCCTGCCCGTCGCGGATGGCGAACACGCCCAGCGGCTTGCCGACCACGATGACCGTGGTGCCGTCCGGCGTCTGATAGGGCTCGCCATAGCCGCGGCCGGCGCGTTGCTCGGCGCCGAGCGTGTCGAGCACATCGGAAGGCTTCAAGAAACCACTCCCTTTCTGCGGGCTCACCAGGCCGCCGGGCCTGGGCACGATCCACGCTAGCGCCGATTTTCTACGATGACTGACGTGACCGGTGACGCATTCAGCCCGCACGAGCGGCGGGCCGTCTATCGCGTGATCTACGAGCGCCGTGACATGCGCCGGTTCGTTCCCGGCGCGCGGGTGGACGAGGCCGTGCTGGCGCGCCTCCTGCGGGCCGCCCACGCGGCGCCCAGTGTCGGGCTGATGCAGCCGTGGCGCTTCATCCGGATCACCGACGACTCGCTGCGGCGACGCATCCACGCCCTGGTCGACGAGGAACGCCCGCGCACCGCGAAAGCCCTGGGCGAGCGATCCGACGAGTTCCTCGCGCTCAAGGTGGAGGGCATCCGCGAGTGCGCCGAGTTGTTCGTGGTGGCGCTGGGCGACGGCCGCGACGCGCACGTGTTCGGCCGGCGGACGCTGCCGCAGATGGACCTGGCGTCGGTCTCGTGCGCGATCCAGAACCTGTGGCTGGCGGCCCGCGCCGAGGGCCTCGGCATGGGCTGGGTGTCACTGTTCGATCCGCAACGGCTGGCGGCGCTGCTGGGCATGCCCTCCGGCGCCGAACCGGTGGCCATCCTGTGCCTGGGGCCGGTGCCCGGATTCCCCGACCGTCCCGCGCTGGAACTGGACGGCTGGGCCGTCGGCCGACCGCTGTCGGAGTTCGTCTGCGAAAACCGGTGGGGTCACCTGCCGGCGCCCTGACGCGTCGGCATTCAGGAAAGACCCGAGGAAGTTGCGGTAACGTCGCCGGTCGCAAGGCAATGTGAGAGGTGACGCGATTTGACGGCGGGCGACCGAGCAAACCACAACGACAACGTGCTGATCGTGCATTGGCACGACCTGGGCCGCTACCTCGGCGTCTACGGCCACCCCGACGTGTCGAGCCCGCGACTGGACCGCCTTGCCGCCGAGGGCATCCTGTTCACCCGGGCGCACTCCACCGCACCGCTGTGCTCACCCTCGCGCGGGTCGCTGTTCACCGGCCGCTACCCGCAGAACAACGGACTGATCGGCCTGGCGCACCACGGCTGGGAGTACCGCGACGGGATCCGCACCCTGCCCCAAATACTGTCTGAATCGGGTTGGTACTCGGCTCTTTTCGGTATGCAACACGAAACCTCCTACCCGAAGCGGCTGGGTTTCGACGAGTTCGACGTGTCGAACTCGTACTGCGGCTACGTGGCCGACAAGGCCGACAGGTGGATGCGGAAAAACGCTGAAGGCCTTGCCGGACAGCCCTTTCTGTTGACCGCCGGCTTCTTCGAGACGCATCGGCCCTACCCGCACGACCGCTACACGCCGGCGGACAGCGCCGACGTCCGCCCCCCCGATTACCTGCCCGACACCCCCGAGGTGCGCGGCGACCTCGCCGACTTCTACGGCGCTATCAGCACGGCCGACGCCGCCGTCGGGCTGTTGCTGGACGCGTTGGCCGACACGGGTTTGGACGCCAACACCTGGGTGGTGTTCTTCACCGATCACGGCCCGCCGTTTCCCCGGGCGAAGTCCACGCTGTACGACGCCGGCACCGGCATCGGCATGATCATCCGGCCGCCCACGGGCCGAGGCGTGACCCCCCGCGTCTATGACGAGTTGTTCAGCGCCGTGGATCTGGTCCCGACATTGTTGGGGCTGTTGGGGATTGACGCTCCGGCCGACGTCGACGGTGTCTCGCACGCGGCCGCGCTGCTGGCACCGGATCCGCCGGCCACCCCGGTGCGCGACCACGTCTACACCATGAAGACCTACCACGACACTTTCGATCCGATTCGCGCGATCCGCACCAAGGACTACAGCTACATCGAAAACTACGTGCCTCGTCCGCTGCTGGACCTGCCGCTGGACATCGAGGAAAGCCCGTCCGGGGTGGCCGTCGCACCGTTCGTCAAGACGCCGCGGCCCAAACGCGAACTCTACGATCTGCGCGCCGACCCCACCGAGACCACCAACCTACTGGCCGGCGAGGGGACGGACGCGGACGAGGTGGCGGCCAATCTTGCCGTGCGACTGCACGATTGGCGTCAGCGCACCGGCGACGTCATCCCGTCCGAGTTCGCCGGCACCCGCATCTCCGCGCGCTACACCGAAACGTACCTGCAGATCCATCAATCGAAGCCGACCCCCCGCTCGGGCATCGCCGCCGACCGCGGCATCGAAGACGGCAAGCGTTAGTCACGTTGAGCGGCTCGAGCCGCCCACCTCGGCGATGACGAACACCCGCCGGAACGGGAAAATCGTCGCGCCGTCGGATCGCGGCGGGTAGGCGTCCTGTAGCAGCGGGATCAGCTCCTCGCGGAACTGCTCCCACGCCCGGTCCTCGAGCCGCTCGCGCACCGGAACAAGCGCCGTCCCGGTGATCCACTCCAGCACCGGATGCTCGCCGGTCAGCTGGTGCAGATAGGTCGTCTCCCAGACGTCGACCTTGCATCCCGCGTCGAGCAGCAGATTCGCGTAATGCGCCGGCGGCTGAACCACCGCCCCTACCCGAAAAGGTATGTCGCGCAGTAACTTCGCGTACGGCTCGCGGCGAGCCAGCGCGCGCACCGCGGCGTAGGACGGCGACTCGAAGTTGCCCGGCATCTGGACACCGATCCACGACCCGGACGCCAGCTCGCCTACCCACCGCACCAGTAGGTCGGCGTGCTCGGGCACCCAGTGCAAGGCCGCGTTGCTCACCACCACGTCGGTGTCGGGCTTGGGCTTCCAGTCCCGCAGGTCACCGACGACCGCGGCGATGCCGCGCTCGTTGGCGGCGGCGACCATCTCCGGTGAGCTGTCCACCGCCTCGATCACCGCATCGGGCCAGCGCCGGGCCAGATACTTCGTCAGGTGCCCGGGGCCGCAACCGAGGTCGACGACGCGCCGGGCACGGTCGGCACCCACCCGCGACAGCAGGTCGTAGAAGGGACGGCCGCGATGGTCGGCGAAGGCCAGGTAGACATCCGGATCCCACATGTCGATCCTCCCGATCCTCGCGCCGCCGCAAGCCGGCCGATAGCAAACGTATAACCCCTATGGTGCGCCGACGCGGCCCGAATGCCCCGGATAACGCAGAGACGAACGAAACCCGGTCGAAACGCCGGGGAAACGCGCGCCCGTGCGGCTACCATCGGCGTTCGTGGCGCCCGACTCAGATCCGATCGACCCGCCCATCCCGGTTCCGGACGTGCCGGGCGCCGATCTTCCGGCCGGCGCCGGCGGGCTCCCCCCACGCTCGGCTTTGTCGTCCCGCCAGCGAATGGTAGTCGAGGCATCGGCCCTGGGCGACCTGGCCCTGCGCACCTGGGTGGCGTCGCTGCTCGCCACCACGGTGTCGCCGTTCGTCATCGCAGGCGCGCTGCGGCGACCCGGTTCCGCCACCGAGCGCGACAACCTGGACTTCTACGCGGAGTTGGGCGCGGCGAAAGACCCGGTGCGGTCGTTTCCGCCACCCACCGAGGTCCCCCGGGTCACGTCGCGGCGGGCCGGCGCGCTGGCGGAGTGGGCCGCGCACGGGACGGTCCACAACATCGAGTTCGACAGCAGCTTCACCGCCGTCAATCCCGCCATGCGCACGCAGTGGGCCGCCTGGCGGTCCAACAACGTGGTGCGCGCGCAGCACTGGCGCCACAACGACGGGCCGCGTCCCACCCTGTGCGTGGTCCACGGCTTTATGGGGTCGTCGTATCTGGCCAACGGGCGGTTCTTTTCACTGCCCTGGTACTACCGGTCCGGCTACGACGTGCTGATGTACACGTTGCCCTTTCACGGCAAGCGGGCCGAAAAGTATTCACCCTTCAGCGGTTTCGGCTACTTCGCCGGCGGGCTGAGCGGTTTCGCCGAGGCCATGGCGCAGGCCGTGCACGACTTTCGCTCCATCATCGACTACCTGCGCCACACCGGGGTGGACCGCATCGCGCTCACCGGCATCTCACTGGGCGGCTACACCTCGGCGCTGGTGGCCTCTGTCGACGATCGGCTCGAGGCGGTGATACCCAACTGTCCCGTGGTCACCCCCTCGACGCTGTTCGACGAATGGTTCCCGGCCAACAAGCTGGTCCGGCTGGGCCTGCGCCTCACCGACATCAGCCACGACGAATTGGCCGCCGGCCTGGCGTACCACTGCCCGCTCAACTACCGGCCGCTGGTGCCCCGCGACCGCCGGATGATCATCACCGGCCTCGGCGACCGGATGGCGCCCCCCGACCATGCCGTCAAACTATGGCGACACTGGGATCAATGTGCCCTGCACTGGTTTCCGGGCAGTCACGTGCTACACATCAGCCAGCTGGACTACCTGCGCCGGATGACCACCTTCTTGCGGGAGGTCATGTTCTGACCGCCTCGACGGTGGGTGCGCTGTCGCCGAACGAGGCGCGGTGCGCTCCGCCGAGCAGGGTGGGCCAGTGCAGCCGCGCGAGCAGATCCGCCGGCGCCACGGTGTGTCCGTCCAGTCGGCGCGTGGACAACAGGTCCAGTGCCGCCAACGCGGGCAGGTGGTTTCCACGTTTCGGGGTCAGCCCGTCCACCGGCGCTTTGCCGCTCGGGCCGGCTTCCGTCTGCAACGCGGCGGCCACCGCGACGGTGGGCCGGCTCTTGTCACCGGCGATCTCCAACGCGGTGCAGGTTTCGCGCGCGGAGTATGCCCGGATCGCCTCCAAGGTCTCCGGCAGCGCGTCGTCCACCTGAATCTGATATGCGGCAAGGTAATCCGAAGCGCCGCGCTGCACTCCCCGCCACCTCTCGCGCGGGTTGGACGTCAGCAACCGCGGCACGTCGTCGGCCGCGACGGCGGTGGCCTCCCATCCGATCTCCCTCAAGTGGTCGGCCAGCCGCCGGGCTGCGACCTGCGCGGTCTCGTGCAACGGGATGCGCGGTGAGCGGGCCCGCAGCGCGGCCAGATTGTCCGGCGCCGAAACGGTGAGCCCGACCCAGGTCTCGCGTCGGGACGCGTCGGAAGCGTTGTCGCGGCTGGTGATTCGGATCTTGTCCGCCCGGATGCCGTAGCGATCAAGGTAGCTCGCAAGCAGCGGCAGGGGCAGCACGTCGGACTCGCCCTCCGGCGCTCCGAGGCGGATCAGGGCGGTCGCCGCGGTGTCGGCGGTTCCCTCGGGGACGGCGTTGCCGCGTCCGATAATCGCCAGGCGGCGGCGCAGGATCGTGGTGAAATGCAGGCCACCCCACCAGCCGAACAGCACGATGACGACCACGGTCGCGATGCCCAGCAACCAGTAGTCGCGGGGCGTTCGCCACGGGTAGGCCATCACCGCGGGCACGATGGCCAACAGCGCCAACGTGATTCGACCACTCCCGGGAGTCGGTACCGAATGCCTGCTCACGAGGTGGGGTCCTTTCGTCGGCGTGCGTTGATGGCGGTGACTGCGCCGGCCACCGCGACCAGCAGGGCCAGCGCGGCGGTGCCGGCCACCGCCACGGTCCGCGGCATGGTGTCCTTGGGCGCCGGAGGCGGGGGCACGGCCACCGCCTTCACCGAGGCCGCGCCGGGCTGGTCGCCGGCGGGCAGTTGCCAGGTCAGAGCCGCCACCGCATCCACACTGCCGGTACCGACCACGTTGGACGGGTCGCGGGCGCCGTTATGTGCGGTCGCGGTGATGCGGTGCAGCACCGCGGCGGCGTTCAGGTCCGGATACTTGCTGCGGACCAGCGCCGCGACGCCGGCCACATAGCCGGCCGCGTAGCCGGTTCCGCTGAGCGCGGCCAGCTGCTGGTGCCCGTCGGGCAGGCCGTTGGCCAGCCCCCCACCGTCGGCGTTGCCGATCGACACGATGCGTTCACCGGGCGCCGCGACACCGACCCATGGCCCCGCGACGGTGAATTTCGACGACGGGCCGTCCGGCGTCAGCGACGCCACCGACAGCACGTAGGGCTGCCACCACGACGGGATGGAAACCGACGTGACGCCGGCCCAGTTGCGCGGATCGTTGGGTCGGCTCAGGTCGGTGAGGGGATTGGACTCGCACGAGTTCCCGCCGCCGCCCGCCCCGGTGTCACCGGCGCCGGCCACGATCACCGCGTCCTTATCCACCGCCGCGTAGCGGATGGCCGCGCCGAGGGCGGCCTGGTCGACCTGCCGGTCCACCGGCATGCAGGTGACCGAACCGATGTCGATCACCCGGGCACCGAGGTCGGCCGCGTGCACGATCGCGCGGGCGAGCGTGGACACTTCGGCCGACACCCGCGCGATCGTCGGATCACCACCGGGAGTGCGCGGCGAGAACTTGGCCGACGTCGTCCGGAGCGAGACCACCCGCGCCGCGGGCGCCACGCCGGAGAATCCGTCGTCGGGCGAGGGCTGGCCGGCGATCAGGCCGGCCAACAGCGTTCCGTGCCCGTCGCAGTCGGTCAGCCCGTCGGTCGTCTCGACGAAGTCACCGCCCGGCTCGACATCGGGCAGCCGCGGCCCGGGCCGCACCCCGGTGTCGAGCACCGCCACCAGCTGACCTTCGCCCCGCGAAAATTGCCATGCCGCAGGAAGATTCAGCGCCGACTGGCTGGGCGTGATGGCACCCGGGTCGCTACCGGGAACGACTCCGGAGGTGCTGCAGGGTGCGCGCTGCTCCATCGGCTGCCCCGGCCCCGGCGCCCCATTGGGCGGTGGGGCGCCGGGATCGACGGCGGGCGGGCTGATCGCAAATGCCGCCGGGCTCGTCCACGTCGCGGCGGCGGGCAGCAACGCCAACGCCGCCGCGAAGCAGGCTGATGCCGGTCGAATCATCGATTGAGCACCCAGCCGAACAGGCCGACCACAAAAGCCATCACGGGAATCAGCGACGCGTCGAGTCCGGTCGCGACGAAGCCCACCAGCCGGCGCACCGGCAGCGAATAGCTCTCCGGCGCGGCGATACCCGGGTTCAGCGCTACCACGATCCACACGACGACGAGCGCCAGCAGGATCAGCACCGCGACCAGGGCCGCGGCGTAGCGTCCGGTCGAGGTGTAGAGCACCAGCAGCGCGCCCGCGGCCAGGAACGGCTGAGCGAGCAGCCACGCCTTGCACGCGGCCGAGTCCCACACCCGGGCGCGCAGCACCGACGTCGCGGCGGTGGCCGCCACCACATACCAACCCGCGCCGCTGACCACCTCGGGCCGCAGCGCGATCGCCACCGAACCCAGGACGCTGAGCAGCACTGCGGCGGCGATGAATCCACTCTGGTGCGCATCGCTGATCCGGACCCGGCGCGGCAGGTCCTCGAGCACCTGCAACGGCGGCGCCGACGGGGTGGGGTCGCCGGGCGCCGGGATGACCGGCAGCGGGAAGCGCGCCCACAATGCGGACAGCTGGGCCGCCTCAATGGTGACCAGCAATGCCGCCAGGATCAGCCCGCAGCCGATGGCGATCGGCCTGAGATGCCAGAGCAATTCGGCACCGGCAGCCAGCAGCACCCCGGCGCCGACCACGGCGGTCGCGGTGAAAAAGCCTGCGACGCGCTCGCGTTCGGCGCTGGGCGCCATCAGAGCGATCAGCGACCACGCGGTGACTCCGGCCGCGGCCAGGGTCAGCTGGGCGGCACCGAATTCGCCCGGCACCGCCAGCACGAGGGCGCCGGCGATGGGAGCCAGTGCGGCGACGCACAACGCCATTCCGGTGCGCGCCGAGCGCGCGGTGACCAGCAGGCCGACGATCGCGGTCAACGCCGCGACCGCGCTGACCGCGACCAGCCCCACCAGCGCGCCCGTGGCCACCCGGTAGGTGACCGCAAGCCCGGTGGCCAGGAACGCCACCGCGATCGCCGCGGCCAACGCGCCACGCTGGATATGTCTTGTGTCCCAAGGCCTGAGCCGGGAGGTCGAGAAGATCATGGCCGCGTCGGCGATGTCCTCGACGATGCCGGGCGCGGCGGGGCCGACCGGCACCGCCTGCAGCGCCAGCAGGTCACCGTCGACAACTCCGACCGTGTCCAGGCTGGCGTCCAGGCTGAACGGCGCACCACCGATGGGGGCCAGGCTCAGTTGGGTCGCCGCGCCGATCTCGGCGGCACCGCGTGCGGCGGCGCCGTCGTCCCCGCCGCCGTTAGCCGCGGCGGGAACCACCAAACGCTGGACAGCAGGCAGGATTTCGCGCAGCGGCAGCTCCGCGGGCAATGCCATTTCCGTCAACCTGCTGTCCGCCAGTATTGCCACGCGGACGATCGGCATGACGGTTCCGGACGTCACCGGACCCTCGAAAAGTATTGCGGCCCTAGGGGGAACATCGTGCTCTCTTCTCTTTTTCTATCAGTGTTGGACGGACAGGGTCGAAGGGGAAAAGTCTCGGGCCAACCGGTGTTCGGCGAACCATCCGGCGTCTGGCAACAGGGCGGTCAGTTGCTCGATCGCGACGGCGATCGCGAAGGGTGTCCCCGGCGCAAAGGTGGAAACCCACTCGCCGTCGAACGCGCGGGACGGACTGACCAACACCCGACCCTCGCTTGCGTCGACGATGCTCAATCCCACCTCGCTGGTGGAATGCCGGCCGTCGCGGTGGCAGCCGGCGACGAGCTCCACGTAGCTGCGCGGCCCGTTGAACACCGATTCCACCACCACTCGTGCCGATTTCGGAATGCCCAGGTAGTCAAGAACTTCGGCGAGCGGCGCACCTGAACGCAGTCGCTCGTCGGCTCGAGCACCGACCCGCATCGGCATGCTGAACTCGTCGAACTTGGCGGGCGGCCGTTGCGCGAGGCCAACGGTGAGCACCGGGACCAGCGCCCGCGGATCGTCGATGTCCATTGCGGTGAACGTGATGAGCTGTGCGCTGCGCAACGCGACCACCGTGGTCGACGGCCTGCCGGCCATACCGGTGCGCTGCGCGACGATGCCGCGCAGCATGTCGGCGCCACCGGCCTCCTTGGCCGGCCCGACGTAGCGCAGTTCCAGCCACCGCTGCGGAAAGCACACCGCCTTGATCCAGTCGCTGACCACAGGATTGACCAGTCCGTCTCCGGAAACCAATCCAAGTTCGGTCAGCTCAGCCTTCTGACGGTCGAGGAACGCGTTGCGTTCCGCGGCATCACGATAGGGCGAGGTGATCGCCAAGACCCAGGGAAAGCTCCCCGCCCCAATCGTTTCCGCGATGAACCAAGCGTGCTCGACCGTCAACTCGACGGCGTTGGGCGCTGAGTCCATCAGGCTCGTTCAGGCACGACCTAACCGCCCCACTTGGCGGCTTCGGCCTGGTCACGGGCCAGCATGGACATGGTGTTCGCCTCGTGGGTGCTGGCCATCGACTGGTAGGCGCGCACCAGGCTTTCCATCGCCTGGTTCCACTGGGCCTGCCACGCCTGGTAGGTCATACCGGTGTCACCCTGCCAGGCGTTGGACAACGTGGCCTGCTCGCTGGCGATATCGGAACCGAGCCCCTGCATGGTGCCCGCGTAGCCCGACATGTCCGCGGCGTGGCTCAACATCGCCGGGTAGTTGTACATGATCTGCGACATGACAAGTCCTTTCGTAATTGTGGGCGATCAGATCAGAACGCGGTGTAGCCGGAGGCGGCGGCGGCATCCGCGGCCACGTAGGTTCCCGCGGCGTCCCCGAGGTTGGCCTGGGCGATGTCCAGCAGGGTGTTGACCCGCGCGGCGACCTCGACGAACCGCGCGTGCGCGGCCTGGAAGGCGGCCGACGACTCGCCCTGGTGGAATGCCTGGGCCGACATCGCTTCCTGCTCGGCCTGGCTGATGGTGCTGCGCATCAATGCCGCCTTGGCGCTGAAGGCCGACTGTGCGGCGACCAACTGCGGAATGTGAGCGTCCAACATACTCATGTTGATTCCTTTCTATTGCGTCCGTTGGGGTTTCGGTAATTCACCTTCATCTGGCTGACTGCCTTACCCCCCTTTCCCCGGTTCGGTTGGGCCCGTTTCGTTGTCGGCTTCTGATTCCCAGGTGCCGGGCATCATCGGCATGCGTGGGCCGCCGCCGAAATCGTCGTCGGCCAGCTTGGTCAGCCCGGCCACCCGAAAACCCTCCTGCCGCTGCGTGGTTCCGGTGAACCCCAGCGCCCCGGCGCCCTGGGCGGACGCCACCGCCGCGGCCTCTTCCTCGTCGCCGAAATCCGGTGGGACACCGATATCGGCGTCCATGTCCGCGTACTCGTCGGCGTGGTCGTGCAGCGCGGCCCGCCGCCGGCGCCGCGCCCGCGACTCGGCCCGGCTCGCCGCCGCCGCACCGGCCGCCGGGATGGTCGCCGCCGGGGCCTTCACCCCGCCGCGGCCGCCCACCGTGGGTCCGACCCCGGGGCCGGGGTCACCGCCCATGGCCACCAGGTAAGCGAAGTTGCTCGCCGCCGCGGCGGGGGCCGGTGCGGCGGGCGCGCCGGGGGCCGCGGAGGCAGCCGTAGCGGCCGGCGCCCCGGCGGGCGCCGGCGTCGTCGGGGTGAGCGCGACCGCCGGCAGCATGGGTGGCTTGTTCGAGGTCAGCACGGGCGCCGGCGCGACGACGGCGGGGGCGGCCTCGTCCGGCGCGACGTCGGCGGGCGTGGCGAGCAGGGAACCGATCCCGATGCCCAGCAGCAGCGGGAGCCAGATGGGTGCGCTGAGCAGCAGGCTCCAGGTCGTCCAGCCGACCGGAATGAAAAACGCCTCGTAGGCGATGAAGAACAGCAGCGGTCCGTAGGCCACCAGCAACGCCGGCAGGGCCGCCCAGAAACCCTGCAGCAGCTTCAAGATGTTCTGGAAGAAGTCCGACAGCTGCTGGAAGATGTTCGAGACCGGATCGACCGGGCTTGCCAGCGCGTTGACCGTGAGGTTGCTCGCCTCACCACCGGGATTCACGATGGACGGCGCCGCCGTGGTGCGCGGCGTCGCGGTCATGGCCGAGCTCGACATCGCCTGGTAGGTGCCCATGGTGGTGGCCGCCTGAACCCACATCCGCGCATAGTCGGCCTCGTTGACCGCGATCGGAATCGTATTGATACCAAAGAAATTCGTCGCCAGCAGCACCCCGTGCACGGTGTGGTTGGTGGCCAGTTCCGCGAGCGTCGGCATCGCCACCAGCGCGGCGGTGTACGCCGCCGCCGCAACCTCCTGCTGTGCGGCCGCACCCGCGCTGTCGGCACTGGCCTGCTGCAGCCACGCCAGGTACGGCAGGTGGGCCGCCACATACTGCGCGGCGCTCGGCCCTTCCCAGGCCCCGGCCTGGGCCTCCCCCAGCAACCCACTGAGTTCGGCTGCCGCCGAGGCGTATTGGGCGCTCAGCGAGGTCCATGCGTCGGCGGCCGCCAACAGCGACCCCGGACCTGGACCGGCGCTGAGCAACGCCGAATGCACCTCCGGTGGCGAAGCCATCCAGATAGGGGCTAGCGGGAAGGTCACGGTCAGGCGCCCGCGATCCCGAACGTCGCAGCGGCCGCCGTGTCGCCGGCGAGGTAGCTCACGCCCGCCTCCCCGACGCCGACGCCGGCCCGGCCCAGCTCCTCGACGCCCTGGGCCGCCACGGCGGCATGTTCCTGGCCCGCGGCGCTGAATCCGACGGCCGTCTGCAGCGATACCGGATCGGCCGCCGGCGGCACCACCGCGGTAATCGCCGGAGCCGCCGCCGCGTGAGCGGCCGCCAGCCGTGCCGTCAGAGCCTCCACGGCGGCGCTGGTCGCCGCCAGACCTTCGGGAACCACTCGCAAGGTCATGATTGCTCCTCTCCTAATCCTTCTCTTTCGACTTGCATCAACATCAGTGGGCGAACCCCTCGTCGGCGCCCCCCGTTACGGACTGCCCGACCAACGGGTTGACCAACTGCACGTATGTTCCAGCGTCGCTGTCGCCCAACAGGATCGCCCGCCCGGCCGGCAACCGGCCGAACCGCTGACCGCGTATCTTGCCGCTGTCCTGCGGGTTGCCCGCCAGCATGAGCGTGGTGGCCTGCAGGTCGTTGAACCGGCGCAGCAAGGGGTTGGTCATCAAGGCGTGCCCCGAACCGGTGGCCCGTGCGGTGACGATCACCCGCAGGCCCAGATCGGCCGCCTGCGAAAGCAATCCGATCAGCGCGGTCCATGGCCGCTGCCCGACGTAGGGGCCGCTCATCGCCGGCGAGTCCGGTATCTGGTCGACGTCGTCGATGATCAGATAGTGGGTGTGGCCGACGTAGCGCCAGTGCGCCAGCTCGCTCGGTGGCAGGCCGGCCGGTGGCCGCCGCGCTTCGATGAGGTTGGCCAGGCCCAGCATCGCCGGGATGATCCGATCGATGTTGGCGGTGTACTCGTTGTCCGGGAACAGCGGTTCGTCGACCAGGTGCAGCCGCCGATCCAGCACCGTGAAGGCCACCTGGTCGGGCGTGGAGTGCTCGCGCACCGTGCGAATGAGGTGGCGCAGCAGCGTGGTCTTTCCGGACTTGCTGTCACCGAACACCATCAGCAAGGGATGCTCGGCGAAGTTGAGGACCACCGGCGCCAGATCTTCCTCGCGCTGGCCGATGACCACCTGCTCGGGCCCGCGGTACAACGACCCGACCGACTCCGGCGCGAGGTTGGTCGGCAGCAGCCGCACCGGCGGCGCGGTCAGACCCGGGTAGCGCTCGTTGAGGGCGGCCACCGGGTTCGCCTCCGCGTCCAGCGCGGGGCTGGCGAACAGGAAATGCTCTGCGGCCATGGTCAATCCGCGGCCGGGCTGATCGTGCGGCACAGCTTCGGCGGGCCGGCGCAGGGCGCCGACCACCCGCACGTTGCTGTCCCGGGCGTCATGCAGCTTGAGCTCGAGTCGCAAGCCGAGGCCGTCGCGCATGGCCAGCGGCACCTCCAGCCAGCTGGGGGTGGTGATGACGACGTGGATGCCATACGCGAGGCCGATGTTGACCAGCTCGCTGACCCTGGCCAGCAACGGGTTTCGGGTGTTGAACTGGTCCGTGTTGTCCCGGCCGAACGCGTAGAGGTTGTCGATGACCAGGAACACCTCGCCGAATCCGTCATCGGGAGCCGTACCGTGCTTGTCCCGGAACGCCTCTCGCCGCTGCCGCGACAGCAGCAGCTGTTCGAGTTCGCCGAAGGTGCGCCGAATACGTTCGGGCTCAAGCGGTGAGGCCACGCTGCCGACGTGTGCCAGGTCCTCGAGTGCCCGCAGTTTCCCGCCGCCGTAGTCCAGGCAGTAGAAGGTGACCTCGCGCGGCGAGTGCAGGTTGGCCGCGGACAGGATGAACGTCTGCAGCGCGGTCGACTTGCCCGACTTGGGACCGCCGTGGATGACCATGTTCCCCGCCGACGATGCGGCGTCGAACACCAGCGGGTCGCGCCGCATCTCGAACGGCTTGTCGATCTCGCCGAGCGGCCAGCGCCACTGCCGGGGCGGCACGCCGGCGCGGGCCAGCATGGCGGGCAACGGGATCGGCTCGTCCAGCGGCGGCAGCCACAGCTGCGGCGCCCGCGGGCCGTAGCGGACCAGCTGCTCGCCGATGGTGGCGATCAGCTTGCGCGGCGGCCCGGTCAATTCGTCTTCCTCCGCAGCGGTGATCACCGTGTCCTGATCCGGTTCGACGCGTCCGGCCGTGAACAGCTTCGGTTCCGGAATAGAGGGCACCACAAAGGATTTGGCCTTCACCGGCGGCTCGTAGATGCCGTCGACATAGGTGCTGCGGAACTTGATCGGCGTTGCGCCCGGGGCGGGCACCAGGAAGCCCACGCCCTTGTACTCCTTGCCGGATTCGATGTGGTAGGCGTCCTCCACACCGATGATCTGGCGGGACACGCTGGGGCTGGCCACCTTCAGGCCGATGCGATAGGAGGTGTTCTTGTCGATGTCCTTGATCTTGCCGACGTCCAGCGTTTGCGAGGCGAACAAGATGTGGATGCGGAACGAGCGTCCTTTGCGCGCAACGTAATCGAACAGTTCCGCGTATTCCGGGTGGTCGGCCAGCATCAGGGTGAACTCGTCGGCGACCACGAACAGCGTCGGGATCGGCGGCAGGTCGGCGGTACCCGGGGCACCGGACTGGCAGGCGGCCTCATATTCCACCACGGAGTTGAACGCGCTGCCCTGCACCCGTCGGCCCGCTTCTCGCAGCAACGTCTCCCGGCGGGCCACCTCGCCGCGCAGCGTGTCGGCGAAACGGTCGGCCAGCGACTTCTTCTCGGCCATGTTGGAGATGACGGCGACGACCTGCGGGAAGTTGCGGAAGCTGTCGGCGCCGGCCTCACCCTTGAAGTCGGCGTAGATGACGATCAACCGATCCGCCGAATGAGTGGTCAACAGCGACAACAGGATCGACATCAGGGTCTGTGACTTACCCGAACCCGTCATACCGATCATCAGACCGTGCGGCCCCATGCCGCCCTCGGCTTCGTCCTTCAGGTCGAACATCAGCGGCTCACCGGTCGCGGTGACCCCGATCGGAATGCGCAACTCGTCCTCGCGGCGGCGCGGCGCCCACAGCGCCGGCACGTCCAGTTGAGAGGCATCCGGGATGCCCAGCATCGTGGTGAAGGTGGCACCACGGGTCGCCGCCGAGCGCAGCCCGGCGTGGGTGGGGTTGGAGTCCCAGCGCGACAACTGGCGCGCCAGGTGCGCCGCCTCGTCGGCGCCCAATGCGTCGGCCTCGTCGATGTAGGGCTGCCAGCCACCGGTCTGCCAGCGCTCCAGGGCGCCGTGCGCGACGCGCAGGATCGGCTTTTCCGGATCCGAATACTGCTCACGGTGCGGCGCCGCGGCACCACGGTGCACGACCGTCACACCCGCCCGGCCCAACGACAGCGTCGATGCGGTCAGGTCGTAGTCGGGGTCGTCGACGACGATCAGCAGGTGACGGAGCGCATCGGCGGACTCACCGGTGAACGCCGGACGGTCGAGGAGGGCCGGGCCCAGGCTCGCGACCAGGTCGTCGGCGTTGGTGGACATGAAGCGGGCCGGCCCCACGCCGTCGAGCTCACCGGGAATGTCGATGTGCGGCAACCACTTCAGCCAGGCCCAGTCCGGGCTCTCCACGTTCGGGGCGACCAGCGCGACCCCGAGCACGGTCGGGTCATGCCAGGTCACCGCCTGGGCGATCCAGGCGCGCAGCGCCGCCCGCGCCTCGTTTTCCTCGCCCAGCAAGGTGATCCGGGAGACCTTGGTCAGGTCGATTCCGGTGGGTACGTCACGGACAGTGCGATGGGTTTCGAGCAGGCTGCGTAATGCGCTGTGCGACACCGGCTCCAGATCGATCTCGTCCGCGGTGTCGTTGACCCGCAACGCGGTGGCCAGCGGCACGTGGTGACGCCCGGCCCGCAGCACCAGGAAGTCGGGATCGTGCGGGTCGCGCTCCCACTGGCGGCGCGATCCCGGCACGGTCGCCAGCGCGGCCGGCTCCGGGTGCGACCACTGGGCGGCGGCGCGCTGCGCGGCGGCCTGGGTGCGAATGTTGTCCCGCACCACCGACAGATACCGGAGGTAGTCCGCGCGTTCGGCGTCCACTTCCTCGGTGCGCATCTTGTTGTCGTTGCCGCGATACATCGCAGTCGCGGCGAGCAACAGCACGAACGGGAAGAACAGCGTCTGAGGGGAAATCAGCCGCATCCCGGTGGCGAACAGGGCCACGACCATGCCGACGATCAGGATCACCAACACATAGGGCATGGCCCGGCGCAGGAACGACGGCGGAATCACCCGCGGCAGCTCCGGCGGTGCCTCGATGGCGATGGTCCCCTTGCGGGTGACCGGCGGCGCCAGCCGGCGGCGCGCCTCGAAAATCAGTCGGCTCATCGAGAGGCTCCCTCGGCAGATGCCATACGGCCGGACCGCTGATCGGGCGTCAGCCCGTCATGTGCCAGGAGCGCGTCGGCGCGCGATAACGTCGGACCATCGGCGAACAGCGACAGCGCCGACCACGGGATGGGGACCGGCGACCCGGTAAGACCAAGGGCCTCAACTGTTTTGCCATGCCCGGTGGCCGAGCGCTCGCTCTCGTTGTCGATGCCATAGCGGACACCGGTGTCAGAGATCCAAAACAACGACCCGGTGCCCGGTGAGTCCGGCCCGCCGCCGACGGTCTGGGTGAAGTAGCCGGTGCCCGGCGCCAGGGCGACGCGGGTGGCGGTCGTCGCGGCGCCGCCGCCCACCAGGTCCACGGTGTGGATCGATTCGGCGATCGGCAGCGCGGAGCCCGACATCAGGTTCAGCGAGCTGGTCGCGGCTCCCGCCGGTTTGCTCCAATAGGCGCACGTGACAGGGGATTTGGCCGTGTCGACCAGGCTGACCTGTTGATCCGGATACCGCCCGGTGTCCAGCATCTTCGACACAGGCAACTTGGCCACCGCGTCGGCGCCCAGCCGCGGCGGTTGTTCCAGCCCATAGGAATTGGTGTTGCGCAGGATCGCGGCAAGCACCGGCGAGATCTGCTGCAGGCCGTCGGGCATGACGGCGTAGTAGCGCGGCGCGCCCGCGGAACTCTGATCCAAGGCGTAAGCGGCCACCACCGCGCCGATCGGCGCCGGCACGCTGAACGGCGCGGGGGCGCCGGCGTTGGGGATGCCGGGAGCCGTCAGCGACGGCCCCTCGGGTATCGCGTTGAACAGTCCCAGCGCGATCGGTCGGGGCGCGGGCACCTCGGAGTTGTTCTGGCCTAAGCCAAGTGCGTTCGTGATCGCGTGGTCGGTCAGGTTGATCTGTGAACGCCTGCCTTCCCACAACAGCCAGGTGCTGCCGTCCCTGTCGACGAGGACCGCCTCCCGCGGCGCGAGCGTCACCGCGCGCGCACCGCTGCTGTCCGGCCGGCCCGCGATCACCGTCACACCGGTGCTGTGCGCGGCATGCCCACCCTGGGCCGGCTCGCTGATCGAGTCGCACACCGTCCAATTCGCGTCGTGCGACGGGTTTTGCACCATGCGTTCGGGCGCACCCGGGATGCCGATCAGGTTGCCGCGCGGAAACCGGTCCAGCTCACTGCTTTTCACCATGGTCGGATCGACCGAGTGACCGGTGATCAGCCGGGCGGAGGTCAAATTGAGCACCGGATGCAGGTCGTCGCCGACACGAACGTACAGCGCGGCGGTCGACCGGTCGGCCAGTATCGCGTTGCTACCCACGGTGCCGTTGGGCCGGATCAGGGAGAACACGAAGCAACCCGCCAGTCCGGTGATCAGCAGGACCGCCCCCATGGCCACGGCGCGCGACTGCGTGCGCAGCGGGTCGACCAGCATCCTGGTGTCGTGCAGGGCGATACCGGAGGCGATGCGGCGCATCACGAAACGCCAGCCGGTGACCTGGTGGCGGGTTACGAAGCCGCGGCGGTACTCGACTTTGTCGGGGTTGTCGTTGACCGGCGTGCGAGAGGCGAACGAACGGCGTTCGTCGGAGTCGTTATTGGAGGTCATGCGGGCACCGACAGGCCCAGGCCGCGCAGCAGCGGCTCCACCGACCGGGCGACGTCGTCGTCCGTGATCGTCATCAGCTCCTCGTCACTGAATTCGCCGGTTCCGGCGTGTTCCGAATGGTCGAGCCGGAATTCCCGTTCCTCTTCGGAGCGTTCGACAATGTTCCGGACGAATCGACCGTTACCGGCGATGTCGAGGTTGCGTCGCGAGATTCCGTTGGCATCCGGAGTCGACTCGATTGCCAGCTTGGTGAACAACGCCTCCATGTGTTCGAGCGCGGCCGGCTCGAAGATGCTGTCGCGCTGTTCGGCCATCGTGTTGGCGATCTCGACCAGCTCCGACGGTGCATAGGAAGGAAAGTCGATGTTGCGGGTGAACCGGGAACGCAAGCCCTCGTTGGTATCCAGGAACTTGTCCAGATCGGCACGGTATCCGGCGATGATGACCACCAGGCGGTCGCGGTCGTTCTCCATCCGCGCCAGCAGCGTGTCGATGGCCACCAGGCCGAAGTCGTTCTTGGCCCCGGTGGCAACCAGCGCGTAGGCCTCGTCGAGGAACAGCACGCCGTCGAGCGCGCTGTCGATGATCGCGTTGGTCTTGGCCTCGGTCTCGCCGATGTGCTGGCCGATGAGGTCGGCGCGATGCACCTCGCGAATGTTCTCGCGCTTCAAAAGCCCTAGGCCGCAATAGATCTTGGCGACCACGCGGGCGATGGTGGTCTTACCGGTTCCGGGCGGCCCGGCGAAAACCAGGTGGTGGGCGCGCTGCGCGACCGCGAGGCCCCGTTGCTTGCGCACCAGTTCCATGGCCACCGAACTCTTCAGTCGCGACACCTGGTTCTTGACCTCGTCGAGGCCGATGAACTCGGCGAGCTGGCGCTCGGCCTCCTGCAGCAGAACAGCTTTGCGTTCGTGCGCCGCCGGGTCGACGAAATCCTCAGCGTTGGGCTCGGTTTCACGATCCCAGGGATCGGTGCGGGCTTCGATGCGGGCCGCCGTGGTTGTCACGATGCCGAAACTGGTGTCGGTCAAGGCCTGTTCGACTTGCTCGTTCTCGGGATGGGCGGCGTACAGGTCCTGCAGCACCTCGCTGGCCGCGTCCTCGTCCACGTGGGCGCGCAGCACCAGCGCCTTGGCCAGCGCGCCGTCCACGGCGGCCACCACGACGGGGCCGTCGGGCTCCTCCAGATACGACAGCGACGGGGCGAACATGCCCAGCCGGGCCAGCGCGGTGCCCAGGGCGATCTTGGCGGCGTGCGAAAACGCCTCGTCGAGATCCGGGTCGTTGACGATCGGGGTCAGGAGCTTGACCACGTCCGACCACCGCTCGGCGCGGTAGTTGATGACGACCGACACCCAGCGGGCCTCGCGCCAGTTCGGGCGGGCGGCGGTCAAATCGGCGACGATCTGGTGGGCGTCAGCAAATCGTCCGGACATTGCCAGGGCGGCCGCGTAGGCGAGCTGGAACTCGTCGGGCGTCGCGGCGCGGAACTGCAAATACAGCCCGGTGTCGTAGCGGAAGCCCAGCGAACCCGGCGCGAGGTCGACGTGGCGCTGCAGTGTGCCCGCGGTCGCGACGGTGCGCGAGATCGCCTCGAGCACCCGCAGGGATACCTCGCCGGCGGCCGCCAAGCCCGTCCACGCATCGCACTGGTCGTGGGCGACGCGGGTCAGTGCGGTGAAGCCGTTGCGCGCGGCGGCCAGATCGGCGGGACGCTGGCGTTGGTAGACGACGATGCCCAGCGCCCGGCAGCACGTGGCAAACCGGCTGACGACGTCTTCGTCGACCCGCGAATTGACGGGCTGAGCTGTGAGCATGCCGGTGTCACCGAGTTCCACGGCCACGATTTTTCATAGATGTAGTCTCCCCTAACCTGACCCGCCTGAAGTTAGCATTGCATAAGCTAACTGTCGAGGTGTTCGAGCCCGTCCGCCACACCGCTGTACTGTCCTTCTTTTACCGCTATTGAGGATATTTCCGCGAGGAAATCTCCGCATTTTCGGCAAACTCACAGCCGCACGTTGGGCCGTCTCACAGCAACGTCTTACCCTAATGAAAATCATTTTCATTATCAACTCGCTCCGCGTCGCTGGAGGCCTCACGACCGCGCGGATCCGGGACGACACCGTACGCACCGGCGCGGTCATAACACTCCTCGACGATCGGGTGAGTTCGGCGACCGCCCGACAGCTGGCCGTCGGAGCGATCGCGCAGCCAGTAGTCGGGTGGCGGGCGGCAAAAGTTCCCCCGCTAATCGCTGTCCCAACTGCCCGGCAACATCGGCACCGACGGGCCGTTGCCGAATTCGTCACCGCGCAGCGTGGTCAGTCCGGCGGCCTCGGCACCCCGAGCGGGTGCGACTCCGGCAAAGCCCAGCGGCCCCGCGCCGTGCTCCGATGCCACCGTCGAACCCGGATCGGGCACCGGTTCCAGGTCCATGAACTCGTAGCCGCGGTAGTGGTCGTCCATCGTCGCGCGACGGCGCCGCCGCGCCCGTCGCCTCGTGGCCGCCGATGCCGCGGCAGCAGCGGCCGTCGCGGCCGCGTCGGGCTCCGGCGCCTTGCGCTGCGCCCCGCTGCCCATGCCGGAGCCGGTACCGATGCCCGGGCCCCCGACCAGATAAGGGAAGGTGACGCCCTCAGCGCCGGTCGCGGGCGGCGGCGGTGGCGCCGCGGTCGCAGGTGCCGAGGCCGGGGCAGGCGCCGGAGCGGTAGCGGCGACGGACGACGGCGCCGGGGCGGCGGGCGCAGCCACGCCTGCGACCGCGGCGCTGACGACCGGCGTACCCGGCGCCAGCGGAAGCGGTGCGGGGACGGCGGCCGGTGCCGGGCTCGGGGCCACACCGGGCTGGATCCCGGCCAGCAGCGCCACGCCCGCTATGCCTCCCCCGAACCCCGCGGGCACGAGGAAAGGAAGGGCCGCAAGCTGCGGGAAGGCCTGCAGGGCCTCGCCCGCGTGCCCGATCTCGTCGGCGATGAGCAACGGAATGTCACGAAGCAGGTCCGCTATCGCCTGCGCCGGGTTCTGGGGGAATTCCGCGAGATCCCGCAGCAGGGTCTCGGGGACCTCGAGGAATCGGTTTACCCACCAGCTCAGGTCGTACGGGTTGCCGGAGTCGTCGTCGACGATGTCGTCATCGCCACCGTCGTCGCTGTCGTCGGCGGTCACGATGGCGGGTGCCGGATCGGTCTGCGGCGCCGACGCCACCGCCGTGCCGGCCACTGCCTGGTAGCTGGACATGGTGGTGGCCGCCTGGGTCCACATCCGCACGTAGTCGGCCTCGTTGAGCGCGATCGGAATCGTGTTGATGCCGAAGAAATTCGTCGCCACCAGCACTCCGTGCACGACGTGGTTGGCGGCGAGCTCGGGCAGGGTCGGCATCGCGGCCAACGCCGCGGTATAGGCGGTAGCCGCCGTCTCGTGCTGGGCGGCCATGGCCGCACCGATGGCACTGGCGCGCGCCAGCCACAACAGATAGGGCACGTGCGCGGAGACGTACCGCTCGGCGGTGGGGCCTTCCCACGCCCCGGCCTGCGCCGTCGCCAGGATTTGACTGAGCTCCTCGGCCACCGCGGCATAGGCCTCGCTCAACGACGTCCACGACGCGGCCGCGCTGAGCAGGCTCGCGGGCCCCGGACCGCTGGACAGCAACGTGGAGTGGACCTCCGGGGGAAAGGCCATCCACACCGGTGCGGTCACGCTCCCCCGTCCGCAGCCGTGGGTGACGACGCGGACCGAGCGGGAAAAACCCGGGACCTCATGCCAGAGACTCCTCGCCGGACCGTGTCAGCGACCGCCGGGCTGTGCGGCCGCGCAAGGGTGAGCCCGGCAGTAGTCGGACGGCGACGCGCAGAAGTTCCGTCGGCCGACGAAGTCAGGGAGAACTCATGGAAAACCGGCCGGGATCGGCGATCGCGGCCGGTTTACGACGGGGTCAGGCGCGAACGGCGCGCACCAATGTGTTGCGCGCGATCATCGGGCCGGACTCGGTCTGCGGCCCGGGCACCGGACGCCCGAGCTGCCGCAGGTAGTCGGCCAGCGGTGTGCCGACCGCATCCCAGCCGCGCTCACCGAACCACTCGGTGGCCGGCGCGTGCCGCTCGTTGTAGACCAGCTGAAAGAACACCCGCCCGTCGCCCCGCGCCGTGGCCGCGCGCTCTTCGGCCACCGCGGCGTCGAAGTCCTCGGGCTCGAGCGGGGTGCCGTCCTCGACGGCGACGTGGCTGCCGGGGCCGGCCAGGCCGTCGATGCCGGTGAACAGCTGCTCTTCGGCCGCCGCCGGGAGGTAGATCAACAAACCCTCGGCGATCCATGCCGACGGCCTGGCGGGATCAAAGCCGCTGTCACGCAGGGCTTGCGGCCAGTCTTCCCGTAGGTCGATGGCGATCTCGCGGCGCTCGGCACGCGGTCGGGCTCCGGCGCCGCTGAGCACCTCGCGCTTGAAGTCGAGTACCTGCGGCTGGTCGAGCTCGAAGATCGTCGTCGCGGCCGGCCAATCCAAGCGGTAAGCGCGCGAGTCCAGTCCCGCCGCCAAGACGACCACCTGCCGCGCGCCCGCGTCCGCCGCGCGCTCGAAGTATTCGTCGAAGTACCTGGTGCGCGCGCCCTGAAAGTTGACGAAGTGCTCGCCGAAGTCGGCCGTCTTCAACTGGTGGTCGGGATCCTTGCCGTCGAGAACGTCGGCCCAGGAACCGCCGACGGCGCGGCAGAAGACCTCCGCATAGGGGTCCACGGCCAACGGGTCGGGCTTTTGCGCCTCCAATGCCCTCGCTGCTGCCACGAACAACGCGGTCGAACCCACGCTTGTGGTGATGTCCCAGGTATCGCCTTCGCTACGCACCCCATCCACAGTACGCCGCCCGGCCGATACGCTTTTCCGTTGGCCCGCAACGACAATGGGAACGGGAGCGCAACTGTCGGGCGGATCCGCCGCCGATCACCGTGCCGTCCGGGGTCCTCGGGGCTCAGCTACTCACGTGCATCGCCTGGTCGGCTGCCGTAGCGGCGGCGGAACTTCTCCACCTGCCCGGCGCTGTCTACGATCCGTCGCCCGCCCGTCCAGAACGGGTGTGAATCCGACGTGACTTCGACGATGACGAGGGGGTAGGTCGAGACCCCCTGGGGCGTCTGCCATTCGACGGTGCGCGCACCGGTGAGCGTGGAGCGGGTCAAAAACATTGCCCCGGTGTTGGCGTCCCGGAAGACGACGGGGTGGTAATCGGGATGGATGCCAGGCTTCATCAGCGTTCTGAATCCTGCCTGTATCGGGCGTTTTCAGTGGCTTGCGCGAGGTCTTCGCACGGTTCTTCGTGCCAATCGCCGAACGGGTCGTCGTAGTGGATCCACTCGCGCGGCGACATGAATTCTTCGTCGGTGAGCAGGGCGCCGTGCAGGGCGTCAAGAATCTCGGTGGGCTCGGCGCCGCATACCAGGATGACCATCGCGGTGTGCCGGTCGCCGTAGAGGTCGTCCCAGCCCAGCTCAGCGAACGCGCGTCGCTCCGCGTCGATGCCCTCGAGCTCCGGGCCGCCCAGTGCGGCCAGCCACGTGCCGGCCGAACTGACCCGCAGGCCGCCGCCGGCCGATTCCAACCACATCGCCTGTTCGGGTTGGCTCGCCAGCCAGACGCGTCCCCGGGTCCTGATCACGCCGTCGAGCAGCAGATCCAGGCATGAATGCAGGCGTTGCGGATGGAAGGGGCGTCGGGCGCCGAATTCCACCAGGCCGATCGGGCCCCGGGACTGCAACGGGGGCTGCCCGGCCAGCAACGGACCATGCGGGTCGTCGCTGCGACCGCGGCGCGCGTCGCGATAGAGAGTGTCGAGCGCATCCTCGACGTCCTGCGCACCCACCCGGATACGGGCGCGCGGACACAGCCGGCGCAGCACGGCGGCCACGAACGGATCGACGCGATTAAGCACGGCCACATCGGCGAATTCGGCCTGCCCGACCACCACCTGAGCCTCGGTGCGACCGTCGTCGAGTTCAGCCTCACCCAGGGCCTGGTTCAGCCACGTCCGCGAATCGACCACGGTCACCACCGCTGCAATCGACACGTCCAGGGCCGCGGGCCCATCGACGTAGCCCGGCGCCACACGCACGCGAACGTGGTTGATGGCAAAGCAAATCGGTTCGGGTTCCAGCCAGGGCGCCAGGTGGACCACGATCCGGTCGACATCGTCGCGACGATGCAACTGACGCAACAGGATCAACAGGTCGTTACGGATGGTGCACGACACGCAGCCGTGCGCGAGCTCGAGTCCGCTCTCGGTACTCGTCAAGACGCCATCGCGGAGCGTGACCGTCGTTCGGCACACCACGTGGCCGTCGGAGCGGTGCTCGACGACCACCGTTCCCGGCGTGCGCAGCAGCGTACCTACGACCGCGTCGGTGTCCTGCTGGCCGGCGACCAGGATGACCGGTGTCCGCATCGCCCTCCTTATTGATAATCATTTTCATCTTGACGTTGGTTACGGTACCGTGCCGGACAGGACTTGTCGAAAATGATTTTCAATAAGCTTGATGGAGGTGCGCGTGTCCGCCCACTGCCAAGTGACCGGCCGGCGACCGGGTTTCGGTAACGCGGTCTCGCATTCGCATCGCCGAACGTCTCGGCGCTTCAACCCCAACATCCAGCTCAAGACGTACTACCTGCCCAAGGAGGGCCGACGGATCCGACTGCGGGTCAGCGCCAAGGGCATCAAGGTCATCGACCGCGACGGCATCGAGGCCGTGGTGGCGCGGTTGCGGCGTGAAGGGCAGCGAATCTGATGGCACGCAACGATATTCGCCCAGTCGTCAAGCTGCGGTCCACGGCGGGCACCGGCTACACCTACATCACCCGCAAGAACCGACGCAACGACCCCGACCGGCTGGTGCTGCGAAAGTACGACCCCGTCGTCCGCCGCCACGTCGAGTTCCGCGAGGACCGCTGACATGGCCAAGAAATCCAAGGTCGTCAAGAACGACCGCCGCCGCGCGATCGTGGCGCGCTACGCCGAACGCCGCGCCGAACTCAAAGGCATCATCCGCTCACCGGCGAGCACCGCCGAGCAGCGCGCGGCTGCCCAGCACGAGTTGGCACGGCAGCCCCGCGATGCCAGCGCGGTGCGAGTGCGCAATCGTGACGCCGTCGACGGGCGTCCACGCGGCCACCTACGCAAGTTCGGGTTGTCCAGGGTGCGGGTTCGCGAACTGGCGCACGCCGGACAGCTGCCCGGCGTACGGAAGGCGAGCTGGTGATGGCCGGGAAAGCCGCGCGCACCCGCCGGCCCGCGCTACCGCCCGGCCGGTCACCGAAAAGGAACCTGCTGCACGGCCTGGGGCTGGACACGGTGGACTATAAGGACACCGCGACGCTGCGGGTGTTCATCTCCTAACGCGGCAAGATCCGGTCCCGCCAAGTCACCGGCCTGTCCGTCCGCCAGCAACGGCAGGTCGCGACGGCCATCAAGAACGCCCGCGAGATGGCGCTGCTGCCCTATCCCGGGCGGCACACGGGCCGATGACACACCGGCGCGGCACCGACCGCCCCTTCACCGTAATCGTCTGCGCCGCATGCGCGGTCGACGATGAGCTGTCGATGATCGACCAACTGCGCCCCACCATCCGGCGCTGTCCGCACGCCGCGCTGGTGTCGGCCGCGTGCATGCTGGGACCGCTCACCTGTGCGTCCCGGCCGACCGGCGGAGGCGTCATGGCCGTCGTGCAGCCCTGCACCAACGACCGAGCGCCCTGCGGCCCGGCGCATTGGGTGGGCCCCATCGCCGACTGCGATGCGGCCGCCGAATTGCGCGACTGGCTCGAGCTCGGCCAGTGGGAAAACACGCCCGCCCCAGGCCAACTCGGGCAGCACGAGCGTTGGACACGGCGCGCCGGCCGACGCAACTGAGCGGTCAGCGGGGGTAGGCGTAGGGGTTGGGCGGAACGTCGATGCGGGTGACCACCGTGGCCTGCAGTATCGGAATCGCCGGCGAATTCGGTTGCCGCGGTGCGGGTATCACCTGGCCCTGGACCCGGAGCCAGGTGTTGTCCGGCAGATTGGCCGCGGCCCCGGCGGCCGGGCCGCGCAGGTGAATGCGCGCCAGCTGAGCGTCGGCCGCGCAGCAGATGATGACGATGCGACCGAGGTCGACGCCCTGCGCCTCGTTGAGGACGAACCCTGTCACCGTGATCGTCCGGTTCGTCAGCGATCCGGTCGAGTCGTGCGCTTCGCGCATCAGTACCTCGGGCAGCGAGACGTCCGGAGCCGCCCCGGGGGGCAGCGGTGGAAATGCCGTGTTCAGAACGTCATTGGACACCGACGTCACGGAAGGGGCGGCGGCCGAGGGCCGCAGCGCCGGGGGCGCCACGAACATCAACACCAGCACCGCGACCACCAGCAACCAGACGATGCCGGTCCGATGGGAATGCTCGTGACCGTGGTCCTCGGCCGCGTCTGGGGCGTGGGGTCCGCCGCGACGAATGTCACCGACGATCGCCACCAGCGCAAGGCCGATGAGAACCGCCGCCGATACCGCCAGCCAGGGCAACAGCGAGGGTTTGACGTAACGAGTGAACACCCCGGACGCGGTGATCATGGCGATGCTGATGCCCACCAGCAGCAACACGGTGTTCTCGGCTTCGCGGCTCACTACCGGGCCCCCAGGACGAAAAAGCCGATCGCGCAGGCACTTGCGACGGCCACCAGGAAGGTGCAGGGCGCAAAGCGCGCGGCGAATGCCCGCCCGAACATGCCCGCCTGCATGGCGAACAGCTTGACGTCGACGGCCGGACCGACGACCAGGAACACCAGCCGGGGCAACAGCGGCACCATCGTCATGCTGGCGGCCACGAAGGCGTCCGCCTCCGAGCACAGCGCGAGCACCACCGCCAGGGTGGCCATCAGCGCCACCCCGAGGGCCAGGTCGGTCGCAAGATGCGTGAACGCCCGCTGCGGCACCACCACATGAAGCAATGCCGCCGCGGCTGCGCCGAGCACCAAATACGATGCGGCCTGCAAGAAGTCGTGCCGGGCCGCCTCGGCGAAGACCGTCCAGCGCGGTCCGGTCCGGGTTCCCGCGGCGGGCAGCCGGCGGGTGATCCACGCCGCGCGTCCCCACCGCGCCCACACCCAGCCCATGACGAGCGCGGTCAGCAGCGAGGCGCCCATGCGGGCGAAGACCATCCGGGGTGCGCCCGGGAACGCCACCGCCGTGGCCACCAGGACGACCGGGTTGATCGCCGGGGCGGCCAGCATGAACGTCAGCGCCGCGGCGCCGGTCGCCCCGCCTTCGCCGAACAACCGTCGCGCCAACGGAACCGACCCGCACTCGCATCCCGGTAGTGCGACGCCACCGACGCCGGCGGCCACCACCGCCAGCTGCGGCCGACGCGGCAACCAACGCGCCAACCGCTGCGGCGACACGAACACCGCGATCAGTCCGCTGACCACGACCCCGAGCACCAGGAACGGAATCGCCTGCACGAAAACCCCGCAGAACACGGTGCCCACCGTGGACAGCGCCGCGCTGCCCGACACCGCGTTGCGCAGGGTCGTCGCAGCCAGCGCGCAGGCCAGCAGCAGGGCCACCAGCACTTCCATCGACCCGACCCGCCACCCGCGCCCGGCCTTCAGCGTCTGCACCGCGTCATTATCTCAGCGCCCGCCGGGCCGCGGTCTCGGCGCGCGGCGGCGGCCCCGCGACTCAGTGCTCGGCGTCTCGGTCGTCGCTGTGCGGCGCCCGATCGCCGGTGCCGTCCGGGCCCCAGGTCGCCGGCATCATCGGCAACGTTGGGCGGCCACCGAATTCGTCGCCGGCCAGTGTGGTCAACCCGGCCGCGGCGGACACCGCGTCGCGGCGCGCGGTCCCGGCGAACCCCATGGTGCCGGCGCCCCGGTCCGACGCCAGCGAGGCGTCCCAGTCCGGGTCGACGCCGACGTTCATGTCCATGAACTCGTCGCCGTGCCCGCGCTGCGTCGCGCGCCGGCGCCGTCGCGCGCGGGCGGCTTCTCGCGCGGCGGCGGCCGCCGCCGCGGCCGCGCTGTCCGGTTCCGGCGCTTTCCTTTTCGCGCCGGCGCCGGCGCTCGCGCCCATGCCCAAGCCCGTTCCCAGGCCCGGGGGGCCGATGACGTAAGGCGGAAAGAATCCCGGCCCGGCGGCGGCCGGGGCCGGTGCCGGTGCCGGCGCGGCACCGGCCACGGTGGCCGGCGTCGCGGTGGGCGCGGGCGACGGGGCCGTGGCGGGCGCCGC
>NZ_JAPIYN010000002.1:368814-371923 GCF_035617725.1 Mycobacterium sp. 94-17 | reverse complement strand
TCTCCGCACACCGCGACAACCGATAGGAAAACAACTCCCCAATCCCCCGCAACTGCTCAGCCGCCGCCCGATTCTCCGCCCGCCCCGCCGCCCCGATCCGCTCCACCAAACCCGCCGACACCGCCGTCACCGACGGACACTGCCGCTCCACCGCCTCATCCCACCGGGCAGCCGCCTCCGCACGACACACGTCATCGAACATACGTTCGATAATACACCCTCTACTGACTCAACCTTTCTGGCAGGGCCGCTGGCTGTGGATAACCCGGCGGAGTGGCTGAAACGGTGGAGAGGATGGCCGCCAGGTCGCCGCGAACGAAGATCGCCGGCGAGAAGACCCACTCGGGCACCCGCGACTGCGCAGGCCTCAGCCGTCTCGGTGGCTGACGAATTCACGCCGCGCGCCGGTGAGCGGGTCGGTGAACTCGATGCGCTGCGCCAACAGCCGCAGTGGAGTGCTGAAGTCATCGGCCGCGACGTCAATGATGACGGGATACAAGGGATCACCCTGGATCGGTATCCCCAGCGAGGCCATGTGCACTCGCAGCTGATGGGTGCGTCCGGTGCGGGGGGTCAGCCGGTACAGGCCGTCCGGCGATACCAGCTCCACCAGGGTCTCGGCATTGGGCGGACCGGGTTCACATGCGGCTTGTAAGTGGCTGCGGCGCTTGATGATTCGGCTCTTCACGACGCGGGGAACCGTCAGCTCCGGGTCGACGGCCGCCCGGGCCAGATATGTCTTGCCGACCAATCCGCGCGCGAACAGCGTCTGGTAGGCGCCACGCACCTCGCGCCGCGCGGTGAACAGCAGCACACCGGCGGTGAGCCGGTCCAGCCGGTGCGCCGGGCTCAGCTCTGGCAATCCCAGCTCCCGCCGCAGCCGCACCAGCGCGGTCTGCACGACGTGACGACCGCGCGGCATGGTGGCCAAGAAGTGCGGCTTGTCGACGACCACGATATCGGCGTCGCGATGCAGCACCGGGACGTCGAACGGGACGGGCACCTCGTCTGGCGGTTCGCGGTAAAGGTAGACGCTCGCGCCGGCGGGAAGCACCGTGGCGCAGTCGATTACCGCACCGTCGGCGTCGACGACCTCGCCGGCCAGCACCTTGGCCCGCGCTTGCACACCGAATCGGGCCGCCAGCTCGTCCAGCACCGGTCCGCCGTGCAGCCGCACCCGCGATGGCCCTAATCCGTCGCGCACCGGAAGCGGGGCGGGCCGCACGGTCATATCAGGACCCGCTCAACTGAGCGGCACCGGCTCGAGGATCTCGGCGCGAGCCTCGGGCGCGCTGGCCCGCAGCTCGTCGGCGGACACGTCGTCGGGCTGGGCCTGTGACAGGACCTCGGCCTCCACTCGGGCGGTGTAGTTCGCGACCTCACGCTCGATGTCCTCGGCCGACCAGCCCAGCACCGGCGCGACCACATTGGCGACCTCGCGTGCGCAGTCGACGCCGCGGTGCGAGTATTCGATGGAGACGCGCATCCGGCGGGCCAGGATGTCCTCCAAATGCAAAGCGCCCTCGGCGGTTACGGCGTACAGCGCCTCCACCCGCAGGTAGCCCGGCGCCTCCTTGATCGGTTCGAGCAGACCGGGGCTTTGCGCCAGCGCCAGCACGTCACCGATCAGCGATCCGTAGCGGTCCAGCAGATGACGCACCCGGTAGGGGTGCAACCCCTGTAGCTCGGCGACGTGCTCGGCCTGGTTGATCAGCGCGAAGTAGCCGTCGGCGCCCAGCAGGCTGACCTTCTCGGTGATCGATGGCGCCACCCGGGCCGGAATGAACTGGGCCGCAGCATCAATCGCGTCGGCGGCCATCACCCGGTAGGTGGTGTACTTGCCGCCGGCGATGGCCACCAGGCCCGGTGCGGGCACCGCCACGGCATGCTCCCGGGACAGCTTGGAGGTCTCCTCGCTCTCCCCGGCCAGCAGCGGCCGCAGCCCGGCGTACACCCCGTCGATGTCGGCATGCGTCAGCGGGATGGCCAGCACGGTGTTCACGGTCTGCAGGATGTAGTCAATGTCGGCCTTGGTCGCAGCGGGATGGGCCAGGTCGAGATTCCAGTCGGTATCGGTGGTCCCGATGATCCAGTGGCTGCCCCACGGGATGACGAACATCACCGACTTCTCGGTGCGCAGGATGATCGCCACGTCGCTGACGATCCGGTCGCGCGGCACCACCACGTGCACGCCCTTGGACGCCCGGACCTGAAAACGCCCGCGCTGCTTGGACAATGCCTGGATCTCGTCGGTCCACACCCCGGTGGCGTTGACCACCACGTGCCCGCGGACCTCGGTGGTCGCGCCGTCCTCGGAGTCGCGGACACGCACACCGGTCACCCGATCGCCTTCGCGCAGCATGGCCACCACCTGGGTGGAGGTGCGCACCACGACGCCGTAGTGTGCGGCGGTGCGCGCGACGGTCATGGTGTGCCGTGCGTCGTCGACAACGGTGTCGTAGTAGCGGATTCCGCCGATCAGCGAGCTTCGCTTGAGGCCGGGGCTCAACCGCAACGCGCTGGCACGCGTCAAATGCTTTTGCGCCGGAACCGATTTCGCGCCGCCCAGCCGGTCATACAGAAAGATCCCGGCGGCGATGTACGGACGTTCCCACACGCGATTGGTCAACGGGAACAAAAACGGCATCGGCTTGACCAGATGCGGGGCCAGCGTGGTCAGCGACAGCTCGCGTTCGTAGAGCGCCTCGCGCACCAGCCCGAACTCCAGCTGTTCGAGGTAGCGCAGTCCCCCATGGAACATCTTCGACGAGCGGCTCGAGGTGCCCGAGGCGAAGTCACGCGCTTCCACCAGCGCCACCTTGAGACCGCGGGTCGCGGCGTCCAGCGCGCAGCCCGAGCCCACCACCCCGCCGCCGATCACCACCACGTCGAACTGCTCGGTGCCCAGCCGCTCCCAGGCCGCCTCGCGCTGGTGCGGTCCCAGCACGGAAACCGGGGAGCTGCGCTGGGTGGGTGGATGGATGGGTTCAGTCACGACCAGGACTTCTCACTGGGGCGACTCCTCCTCGGTTACTGGTCAGTAGGACGCACTGCACCAAGGCTAACCGTTTCGGCGCCACGCCGCGGGTGACGCGACCCGCTGCGCCCG
>NZ_JAPIYN010000002.1:362438-368714 GCF_035617725.1 Mycobacterium sp. 94-17 | reverse complement strand
GCTACGCCGCGCTCGCGATCGCCCGAGTCCGATGGCGGCGACCCGCTGCGCCCGGCTACGCCGCGCTCGCGATCGCCCGAGTCCGATGGCGGCGACCCGCTGCGCCCGGCTACGCCGCGCTCGCGATCGCCGCTAATCCAGGTCGTCGTGCGCCATCAGCCGCCGCGCGGCCTCGGTGATCGAGCCGGACAGGGACGGGTAGACCGCTAGCGTCTGCGCCAATTCGTTGACGGTGATCCGGTTCGTCACGGCCACGGCGATCGGCAGGATCAACTCGGAGGCGATGGGGGCCACCACCACGCCGCCGATCACCACCCCGGTGGCCTGCCGGCAGAACAGCTTCACGAAGCCCTGGCGCAGCCCCGACATCTTGGCCCGCGCGTTGGTCCGCAGCGGCAGCATGACCGTGCGGGCCGGCACCGAACCGTCGTCGATCATCGTCTGAGGTACCCCGACGGCGGCGATCTCGGGCCTGGTGAACACCGTCGCCGCCACGGTGCGCAGCCGGATCGGGCTGACGCCCTCGCCCAGCGCGTGATACATCGCGATCCGGCCCTGCATGGCGGCCACCGAGGCCAGCGGCAACAGGCCGGTGCAGTCGCCGGCGGCATAGATGCCGGCGACCGAGGTCCGCGACACCCGGTCCACGGTCAGGTAGCCGCCGCGACCCAGCTCGATGCCGACCCGGTCCAGGCCCAGACCGTCGGTGTTGGGAACCGACCCGATGGTCATCAGGGCGTGGCTGCCCTCGACCGTGCGCCCGTCGGCCAGGGTGACCAGCACGCCGTCGCCCACCCGGGTGACGGATTGCGCGCGGGCGTTCTTGACCAGCCGCACGCCCCGCTCGGAGAACGCCTCCTCCAGCACCAGGGCGGCGTCGGCGTCTTCGTAGGGCAGCACCCGGTCCCTGCTCGCCACCACCGTGACGGGGACACCCAATTCGGTGTAGGCGTGCACGAATTCGGCGCCGGTGACCCCGGACCCGACCACGATCAGGTGCTCGGGCAGCGCCTTGAGGTCATAAAGCTGGCGCCAGGTGAGGATCCGCTCGCCGTCGGGCGGCGCCGACGGCAGCACCCGCGGGCTGGCGCCCGTGGCGATCAACACGACGTCAGCCTCGTATTCGCTGGTGGTGCCGTCGGTGGCAGTCGCCTTGATGCGGTGGCAGGCCAGCCCGGGCGTGGGATCGATCAGCTCGCCGCGGCCGGCCACCACCTGCACACCTACGCCGAGCAGCTGTTCGCCGATGTCGGCGGACTGCTCTGTGGCCAATCGCTTGACCCGGGCGTGGATCTGCGGCAGCGAGATCTTGGCGTCGTCGATGTCGATCTCGAAGCCGAGCCGCGGCGCCCGGCGCAGTTCGGTGCGCAACCAGGTGGAGGCGATGAACGTCTTAGACGGCACGCAGTCATCCAGGACCGCCGCCCCGCCGATGCCCTCGGAGTCGATCACCGTGACCCGGGTGGTGTCGGGGTGCGAGGTCGCCGCCACCAGGGCGGCTTCGTAACCGGCCGGGCCTCCGCCGAGGATCACGATGCGGGTCACCACAGCCCCCAACCTAACGAAGCGGCGGGGACCCCGCGAATGCTCAGGGGGAAGACCCGCCCGCATCGGACGTCTAAGCTTTCCCCGTGCCGCTCTACGCCGCGTACGGGTCGAACATGGACCCCGAGCAGATGCAGAAACGCGCACCCCATTCGCCGATGGCCGGGACCGGCTGGCTGCACGGGTGGCGATTGACCTTCGGCGGCGAGGACATCGGCTGGGAGGGCGCGCTGGCCAGCGTGGTCGAGGAGCCGGGTTCGAAGGTGTTCGTCGTCCTCTACGACATGACGCCGGCTGACGAGAACAACCTGGACCGCTGGGAAGGCTCGGAGTTCGGCGTCCACAAGAAGATCCGGTGCCGGGTGGAGCGCATCTCGTCGGACACCGACACCGACCCGGTGCTGGCGTGGCTGTACGTGTTGGACGCCTGGGAAGGCGGAGTGCCCTCGGCCCGATATCTTGGCGTCATGGCCGACGCCGCCGAAATCGCCGGGGCGCCAAGCGATTACGTGCATTGGCTGCGCACTCGGCCGGCCAGCAACATCGGGCCGGGAACCGGCGCCTGAGCAAAGGAACATCCGCTGTCGATCCTGTCCGTGCCGCTGGTCGCCGACGGGCTGGCGCGCGTGTTCGCCGCCGCGGTCAGCGCCGCCCCCAGGGCCGCCGTGCGCTTCCCGGAGATCGCCGGCCGGACCACCGAGGTCACCATCGCTACCCGCCACGGCCCGGTGTCCGCGACGGTCTACCACCCGCCGGCGGCGACGAACCCGCCTCCCGTCTACGTCAATGTGCACGGCGGCGGGTTCGTGATCGGACACCCCGAGCAGGACGATCCGTGGTGCCGCTACCTGGCGGCGAACGCGGGCGTGGTGGTGATCAACCCGGACTACGTGCTGGCGCCGCGGCACCGCTTTCCGGCCGCGGTGCATCAGGTCTATGACGTGGTGTGCTGGGCCGCCCACCCCGACCGCGACTGGGACGGCACCCGGCTGTGCGTCGGCGGCCAGAGCGCGGGCGGCAACCTCAGCGCCGCCGCCGCGCGGCTCGCGCTGGAAAACGGCGGCCCCGACATCGCGCTGCAGGTGCTGCACTACCCGCCCCTGGACCTGGTCACACCCGGCCGCGAGAAGTCGTCGACCATCGGCCGCCGGGCGCTCCTGAAGCCCTGGATGAGCGAGGTCTTCGACACCGCCTACATACCCGACCGGGCGCGGCGGCGCGACCGCCTGGCCTCGCCCGCCTGGGGTGGCAACACCGACGACCTCGCCGGCATCGCGCCCGCGCTGATCGTGACGGCCGAACACGATCGGCTGCGCGAGGAAGCCCGCAGGTATGCGGACAAGCTCAGCGCCGTCGCGGCGTTGGCGGAGTACTACGACGTGGCCGGCGTCGACCACGGCTACAACATCATGAGCGGGGCCGCCGACGTCACGCGGACGATGTATGCCCATATCGCCGGACACGTGGTCCGCGCCACCGGCGGCTAGGACTCTTCGAACGCGGGGGCCTGCTCGACGATGTTGGTCAGCACGCGGACGCCGATCGGCAGGGCGCGCTCGTCGAGGTTGAACGTCGGCTGGTGCAGGTCCAGCGCAGGCCCCACGCCCGGCCACACCCCCAGCCGCGCCATCGCGCCCGGGACCTCCTCCAGGTACCAGGAGAAGTCCTCGCCGCCCCCGGACTGACGGGTGTCGGCCAGCGCGTCGGGCCCGATCTCCTCGATCGCGTGGGTGAGGATACGCGTCGAGACGTCCTCGTTGACCACCGGCGGCACCCCGCGCCGGTAGAGCAGCGTGTGCTCGATGGCCAGCGGCGCCAGCAACCCGGACACCGTCTCGCGGATGATCTCCTCCATGCCCGCCCAGCTCTGCCGGCTCGCGGTGCGCACGGTGCCCGCCAGCACGCCCGTCTGCGGGATGGCGTTGGCGGCCACCCCGGCGTTGACCGCACCCCAGACCAGCACGGTGCCGTTCCGCGGGTCGATGCGCCGCGACAACACCCCGGGCAGGCCGGTGATCAGCGTGCCCAGCCCGTACACCAGGTCGGCGGTCAGGTGCGGACGCGACGTGTGCCCGCCGGGCGAATACAGCGTGATCTCGATCTGGTCGGCCGCCGACGTGATGGGGCCGTGTCGGACCGCGACCTTGCCGACCTCCAGCCGGGGGTCGCAGTGCAGGGCGAAGATCCGCGACACCCCGGTGACGGCGCCGGCCGCGATGGCATCGATCGCCCCGCCCGGCATCAACTCCTCGGCTGCCTGAAAGATCAGCCGCACCCCGACCGGCAACTCGGGCACCGACGCCAACACCAAGGCGGTGCCCAGCAGGATCGCGGTGTGCGCGTCGTGACCGCAGGCGTGCGCCACGCCCGGCATGGTGGAGGCATACGGGACGCCGGTGAGTTCGGCCATCGGCAGGGCGTCCATGTCGGCGCGCAGTGCGATCCTGGGCTCGTGCTCGGGGCCGATGTCGCAGACAAGTCCGGTTCCGCCGGGCAGCACCTTCGGGTTGAGCCCGGCCCCGGCCAGCCGCTCGGCAACGAACTGGGTGGTGGCGTACTCCTGGCGGCCCAGCTCGGGATAGCGGTGGATGTGGCGGCGCCACTCGACCAGGTCGTCGTGATGGGTGGCCAGCCAGGAATCGGCGGCGGCGGCCAGACTCATGATCGCGCTCCGGCGCGTCTGCGCTCCCGCGCGTCCATCACCCGGTCGCGCTGGCCGGGCGTCTGGGCCAGCGCAACCACCGTGCGGGCCAGCATGATCGCGCCCTCGACCACCGCGCGGTCGGCGCTGGGGCCCGCGGCGGCGTCGGCGAACGCGCGCTGGTGCACCGTGGCGCCGCCGGCGTCGACCCCGACGATCGGGTGGATTCCCGGCAGCGCGTGCGTCACGTTGCCCATGTCGGTGCTGCCCATCGGCAGCGCCGCCTCGTACTCGCGGGCCACCGGTTCGCGGCCGAGCCGGCACATCTCGGCACGGAAGATGTCGGCCAGCCACTCGTCGGGCTTCAGTTCGTCGTACGGGGGCGCGGGGTTGTCGATCTCGTATTCGCAGCCGGTGGCCAGCGCGCCCGCCGCGAAGCAGGCGTACATCCTGCCCTCCAGCTCGCGCAGCGAGTCCGACTCGGCCGCCCGCATCGCGTACTGCAGCGCCGCGTGCCCGGGGATGACGTTGACCGCCTGCCCGCCGTCGGTGACGATCCCGTGCACCAGCTGACCGGGTGCCAGTTGCTGGCGCAGCACCCCGATGGCCACCTGGGCGACGGTGACGGCGTCGACGGCGTTGATGCCCAGGTGCGGTGCGACGGCCGCGTGGGATTCCTTGCCGCGGTAGCTCACCGTCGCCTCCGACAGGGCCAGCGAGCGGGCCGCGGCGATGTCGGCCGGGCCGGGGTGGAGCATGACCGCCACGGCGATGTCGTCGAACACCCCGGCGCGCAGCAGCAGCGCCTTGCCGCCACCGGCCTCCTCGGCCGGCGTCCCCAGCAGCGACACCCGCAGGCCCAGGTCGTCGGCCACCTCGGCCAGCGCCAGCGCGGTGCCCACCGCCGACGCCGCGATGATGTTGTGGCCGCAGGCGTGCCCGATCTCGGGCAGCGCGTCGTACTCGGCGCAGATCCCGATTGTCAGCGGGCCGCTGCCGAAGTCGGCGCGAAAGGCGGTGTCCAGCCCGCCGGCGGCCGCGGTGATCTCGAAGCCGCGCTCGGCGACCAGGGCCTGCGCCTTGGCGCAGCTGCGATGCTCGGCGAAGGCCAGCTCCGGCTCGCGATGGATGTCGTGGGACAACTCGACAAGGTCGGGACCACGCCGCCGCACGACATCTTCAACGTTGTCTAACGGGGTTGTGGGCACTCTCGCAGTATCTCGCAGTATGGCAGCCGGGCCAACGTCCGCCGGCTACACCAGCCCGGCGACGAATCCCGCCGCCTGACCGGGGTAGGGCGGTACGGAGTAGTCGTGGTGGGCGTCGCGGTCGCGGCCGCCGACCACGCAGACCGGATCGCCCGGGCTGCACAGGTCGATGGCGCGGCCGGCGAAGGCACCCGTCGACGACAGTGGCGTGTTGAAGCGGTTGCCCGGGTTGCCGAACACTGCGACCGCCGCGATCTTGCCGGCCAGCCCGGGATCCAGCGCGGGAGCCGATCCCAGGTTGCCGATGCGCTGCCCGACCGGCGGCACCCCCGCGAGCATGGAGACCGCGGCGGCGCCCTGCGAGAAGCCGCCCAGCACCAGCCGCGTCGCCGGGCACTGGTCGACCATCTGCGCGATGTGGTTGCGCGCGTCGTTGGCGCCGTCGGCGGTGGTCAGAAAGTTGTAGCTGGCCGGATAGTTCACCGCGTAGGAGTCGACGCTGCGCGAACCCAGCGCGGGCTGCAGCGCGCCGAACAGCGCGTCGCCCACCGCCCCCAGGCCGGGCGGCTCGGCGGTGCCGCGCGCGAAGATGAGTTGCACGTCCGGGCAGTCCGCTTTGGCCGAGGGTGCCGGCCCGACGGCGATCGAAACCACCGAAAGCACAACAGCGACGGCTACTCCCATGACCGGGCCGACCACCGGCCATCGACGAAGATTCATAGGGCAAATCCTGGCATACGCCGTGGACACCGCCGCACGGCCAGGGCCCGGTATCCGCGGCTAGGTTCGATCGCCCGGCTCCTCACTCGCGCGCTGTCGGCGCTCGCCGTCACCGGGCTAGGCTCAACCACCCGGCTCCTCACTCGCGCGCTGTCGGCGCTC
>NZ_JAPIYN010000002.1:347208-362338 GCF_035617725.1 Mycobacterium sp. 94-17 | reverse complement strand
GCCGTCACCGGGCTAGGCTCAACCGCCCGGCTCCTCACTCGCGCGCTGTCGGCGCTCGCCGTCACCGGGCTAGGCTCAACCGCCCGGCTCCTCACTCGCGCGCTGTCGGCGCTCGCCGTCACCGGGCTAGGCTCCCCCACTGTGACCGAAACCTCGTCCGACCCAGGCGACCTCGCGCGCCGGGCGGCCGAGGTCATCGCCGAACGCACGGGTATCGCCCGGCACGACGTCGCCATCGTGCTCGGATCGGGCTGGCCACCGGCGGTCGCGGCGCTCGGCACGCCCACCGCCGTGCTGCCGCAGGCCGAACTGCCGGGGTTCTGCCCGCCCACCGCGGTCGGGCACACCGGGGAGTTGCTGTCGATGCGCATCGGCGCACACCGGGTGCTGGTGCTGGTCGGCCGCATCCACGCCTACGAGGGTCACGACCTGGGCCACGTCGTGCACTCGGTGCGGGCGGCGTGCGCGGCCGGCGTGCGTGCCGTCGTGCTCACCAACGCGGCGGGCGGCCTGCGCCCGGACCTGGCCGTCGGCGAGCCGGTGCTGATCAGCGACCATCTGAATCTGACCGCCCGGTCCCCGTTGGTGGGCCCGCAGTTCGTGGACCTGACCGACGCCTACTCCCCGCGACTGCGCGCGCTCGCCCGCCAGGCCGACCCGACGCTGGCCGAGGGCGTCTACGCCGGGCTGCCCGGCCCGCACTACGAGACGCCCGCCGAGATCCGGATGCTGCGCACGCTGGGCGCGGACCTGGTCGGCATGTCGACGGTGCACGAGACCATCGCCGCCCGGGCGGCCGGCGCCGAGGTGCTGGGGGTGTCACTGGTGACCAACCTGGCCGCCGGCATCAGCGGCGAACCGCTGAGCCACGCCGAGGTGCTGGCCGCCGGCGCCGCGTCGGCTACCCGGATGGGGGCGCTGCTGGCCCTGATCCTCGAGCGGCTCCCCCGGTTCTAGCGTCATGACGCCCGAGGAGTGGATCGCCCACGATCCCGACCCGGCGACCGCGGCCGAGCTCGCCGCCTGCGACCCCGGGGAACTCGCCGAGCGGTTCGCCCGCCCACTCAAGTTCGGCACGGCCGGCCTGCGTGGCCCGGTGCGCGGCGGGCCGGACGCCATGAACGTCGCGGTCATCACGCGGGCCACCTGGGCGGTGGCGCAGGTGCTGATCCGGCGCGGCCGGCGCGGCGCGCCGGTGATCGTGGGACGCGACGCCCGGCACGGCTCGGCGGTATTCGCCACGGTGACCGCCGAAGTTCTTGCCGCCCAGGGTTTTCCGGTGCTACTGCTGCCCGGCCCGGTGCCGACGCCGGTGGTGGCGTTCGCGGTGCGGCGCACCGGCGCCCCGGCCGGGATCCAGATCACCGCGTCCCACAACCCGCCCGCCGACAACGGCTACAAGGTGTACCTCGACGGCGGCATCCAGATAATCTCCCCCACCGACCGCGAGATCGAGGCCGCGATGGCCGCGGCCCCGCCGGCCGACCAGATCGCCAGGGCCCCCGTCGGACCCGCCCTCACCGATCTGCTCGAGCGCTACATCGAGCGGGCCGCCGGGTTGCGGCGAGGCGCCGGCTCGGTGCGGGTAGCGCTGACCGCGCTGCACGGGGTGGGCGGCGCGGTGGCGGTCGAGACGTTGCATCGCGCTGGCTTCATCGAAGTACACTCGGTCGCAACGCAATTCGCGCCCGACCCGAACTTTCCCACCGTCGCGTTCCCCAACCCCGAGGAGCCCGGCGCCACCGACGCGCTGCTGGCCCTGGCCGCCGACGTCCGTGCCGACGTGGCGATCGCGCTCGACCCCGACGCCGACCGATGCGCCGTGGGCATCCACGACGGGCAACGCTGGCGGATGCTGTCCGGCGACGAAACCGGTTGGCTGCTCGGCGATTACCTGCTGTCCACGACACAGACGGACAAACCGGTGGTGGCAAGCACGGTGGTGTCGTCGCGGATGTTGTCGGCCATCGCCGCGCGTTACGGCGCCGTCCACGTCGAAACCCTCACCGGTTTCAAATGGCTGGCCCGCGCCGACGCGAAAGTGCCCGGCGGCACGCTGATCTACGCCTACGAGGAAGCGATCGGGCACTGCGTCGACCCTGCGGCCGTGCGCGACAAGGACGGCATCAGCGCCGCGGTGCTGGTGTGCGACCTGGTGGCCACGGCTATGCGTCTGGGCCGTTCGGTTCCGGACCTGCTCGACGAACTGGCCCGTCGCTACGGGGTGCACGACGTCGCCGCGGTCTCGCGCCCGGTCGGCCCGGGGCAGGAGGCGGCGGAGCTGATGCGGCGCTGGCGGGCGGCCCCACCGCAGACACTGGCCGGTTATGCCGCGCGCCTCACCGACATCGGCGACGCGTTGATCTTCACCGGCGGCGACGACGACACGTCGGTCAGGCTGGTGGTCCGGCCTTCCGGGACCGAGCCGAAGCTGAAGTGCTACTTGGAGATTCGCTGCGCGGTCGGCGACGACCTGGACTCTTCGCGGCGACGCGCCCGCGCCCTGCGCGAGGAGCTGGTGGCCGCTGCGCAGAGCTGGTGAACAGGTTGGGGCCGAATTGGCGGTCACCGGCGTCGCCGAGGCCCGGCACGATGTAAGCGGCCTTGTTCAGGCCCTTGTCGACCGCGGCGGTGAACACTCGCGCGTCCGGCGCCGCTTTCCGCACTGCCGCAAGGCCTTCCGGGGCCGCCACCACGCAGAGCACGGTGATGTCCGCGGCGCCGCGGCGCCGTAGCAGGCCGATGGTGTGCGCCATCGACCCGCCGGTGGCCAGCATGGGATCGAGGACGATCACCGGCCTGCCCGCCAGCTTGTCGGGCAGCGCCTCGAGATACGGCACCGGCAGGTGGCTTTCCTCGTCGCGGGCGACACCGACGAAGCCCACCTCCGCCTCCGGTAGCGCGGCGTGCGCGGCGCCGACCATGCCCAGCCCGGCCCGCAGCACCGGCACCAGCAGCGGCGGCCTGACCAAGCGCGTCCCGGCCGCCGGGCCTACCGGGGTGCGGATCCTCACCGACTTTCGCGGCGCGTCCCGGCTGGCTTCGTAGACCAGCATCAGCGTCAGGTCGCGCAGCGCGGCGCGAAATCCGGCGGTATCGGTGCGTTCGTCACGCAGCAACGTCAGCCGTGCCGCGGCCAGCGGGTGGTCGACGACGCGCATCTCCATGGGGTCGAGCGTATATAACGATCGGGCAAACCCGTCCTGACACGCTTGCGTTCGTCCCGGTAGGCGCCTACACCCGTCCATATACTCCGGGCGTGCTGCGCGAAATTCGAAGTCCGAGAAGGCTGATCGACAGGGCCCACCGGATACTGCGGCCACTGGGCGCGTGCGCGCTGGTGGCGCTGGCTGCCAGCCCGTTGACGCCGCGCATAGGCCTTGCGGCAGCGGCTATTCCGCAACCCGCGCACATCGTGATCGTGGTCGAGGAGAACCGCTCCGAGAACGGCATCATCGGCAACAGGTCCGCGCCGTTCATCAGCGCGCTGGCCGCGGGCGGCGCCAACATGACCCAGTCGTTCGCCGAGACCCACCCGAGCGAGCCGAATTACCTGGCGCTGTTCGCCGGCAACACCTTCGGGGTGACCAAAGACCTGTGCCCGGTCAACGGCGGCAACGCACCGAACCTCGGCTCCGAATTGCTCTCCGCGGGCTACACATTCGTCGGCTTCGCCGAGGGCCTGCCTGCGGCCGGCTCACCGGTGTGCAGCGCGGGCAAGTACGCGCGCAAGCATGTGCCCTGGGCCAACTTCGCCAACGTGCCTGCGGCGAACTCGCTGCCGTTCTCCGCGTTCCCCGTGGGCAACTACGCCAGCCTGCCGACCGTGTCGTTCGTCATCCCCAACAACGACAACAACATGCACGACGGCTCCATCGCGCAGGCCGATGCCTGGCTGAACCGCGAGCTGTCCGGATATGCGAACTGGGCGGCGGCGAACAACAGCCTGCTGATCGTGACGTTCGACGAGGACGACAACTCCAATGTGGGCGGCAGCCGCAACCAGATCCCCACGGTGTTCTACGGAGCCCACGTCCGTCCGGGCAACTACGGCGAACAGATCAACCACTACAACGTGCTTTCCACCGTGGAGCAGATGTACGGGTTGCCCAAGACGGGCTATGCCGCCGCCGCCGCGCCCATCGCCGATATCTGGGGCTAGGGGCGACGGGGGGCGCGCTCGCCCGTCGTCGCTATTCTGTGCCGCATGGTTGCTGACCTCGTGCCGATTCGCCTGAGCCTGTCCGCGGGTGACCGCTACACCGTGTGGGCGCCCCGCTGGCGTGACTCCGGCGACGAGTGGGAGGCCTTCCTGGGCAAGGACGAAGACCTGTTCGGCTTCTCCTCCGTCGCCGACCTGGTCGCCTTCGTGCGTGCGGATGACGACAACGACCTGACCGACCATCCGGCGTGGAAGGAGCTGCAAGCGGCGCACGCGCACGCGCTGGAGCCCGCGGCCGACAAGCAGTTCGACCTGGTCGCCGTCGAGGAGCTGGTGGCCGAGAAGCCCACCGCGGAGTCGGTGTCCGCGCTGGCCGGCACGCTGGCCATCGTGTCGTCGATCGGGTCGGTGTGCGAGCTGCCGGCGGTGTCGAAGTTCTTCAACGGCAACCCCAGCCTGGGCACCGTGTCGGGCGGCATAGAGCACTTCGCCGGCAAGGCCGGCGTCAAGCGCTGGAATGCGATCGCCGAGGTGATCGCGCGCAGCTGGGACGACGTGCTGGCGGCCATCGACGGCATCGTCACCACCCCCGACGTCGACTCCAAGCTGTCCGACAAGGTCGCCGACGAACTGGCCGAAGAGCGCGAGGAGGCCGAGCCGGACGAGGACGCCGCAGGGGAATCCGCGGATGACGCCGGGACTGACGAAGACGCCGAAGACGCTGAAGACGCCGAAGACGCTAGTGACGCCGAAGCTTCCGAAGACTCCGACGACGACGAGGCCGCCCGGGCGACCGGCGACACCGTCGTGCTGGGCAGCGACAAGGACTTCTGGCTGCAGGTGGGCATCGACCCGATCCGGATCATGACGAGTTCGGGCACCTTCTACACGCTGCGCTGTTACCTGGACGACCGGCCGATTTTCCTGGGCCGCAACGGACGCATCAGCGTCTTCACGTCCGAGCGCACGCTGGCCCGCTACCTGGCCGACGAGCACGACCACGACCTGGCCGACCTGAGCACCTATGACGACATCCGCACCGCCGCGACCGACGGCTCGCTGGCGGTCGAGATCACCGACGACAACGTCTACGTGCTCAGCGGGCTGGCCGACGACCTGGCCGACGGACCCGACGCCGTGGATCGCGAGCAGCTCGAGCTCGCCGTCGAGGTGCTCCGCGACATCGGCGACTACTCGGAGGAGAGCACCGTCGACAAGGCGCTCGAGCCCGGCCGGCCGCTGGGCAGGGTGGTGGCCGCCGTGCTCGAGCCCGGCTCGGCCGCCAGGCCGTCGCCGCCGTACGCCGCGGCGGTGCGCGAATGGGAGAAGCTGGAGCAGTTCGTCGACGGGCGGCTGCGCCGCGAGTAGCGCGCCGTTTGACGGGATAGGTTGGGTGACGTGTCGCTACCCGGTATCGGCCCGTTACCGCTGTACGGGTTCCAGCGCCCCGGCCTGTTGCTGTTCGCGTTGGTGCCGCTGGCCCTGCTGGCCGTCTACGTCGTCGTGCAGGCGCGCAGGCGCCAACGCCTGCACCGCTACACCGACAGCCCGGTGCCGCAGTCGCCATTACGGCACCTCCCGATCGCCGTGTCGCTGCTGAGCCTGGCGCTGCTGACCATCGCGCTGGCCACGCCCACCCACGACATGCGCATCCCGCGCAACCGCGCCGTCATCATGCTGCTGATCGACATGTCGCAGTCCATGCGGGCCACGGACGTGGAACCCAATCGGCTCAAGGCCGCCGAACAGGCCGCAAGCCAGTTCGCCGCCCAGCTCACGCCCGGCATCAATCTCGGGCTGGTCGGATTCGCCGCCACGCCGTATTTGCTGGTGCCGCCAACCCCGCAGCATCAGGCCACCATCGACGCGCTGAAGAAGCTGGACTTCGCCGACAGCACCGCCACCGGCGAAGCGATCTTCACCGCCCTGCACGCGATCAGCGCCACCGCGGTCGCCGGTGGCGACGCCCCGCCGCCGGCCCGCATCGTGCTGCTCTCCGACGGCGGCGCGAACAAGCCCGCCAACCCCGGCGATCCGCACGACGGCGTCTACACCGCGGCGCGGCTCGCCAAGGACGAGGGCGTGCCCGTCTCGACGATCTCGTTCGGCACCAAGGGCGGCGAGATCGACATGGACGGGCAGCGCATCGCCGTCCCCGTCTCCACCGACCAGATGAAGATGGTCGCCAAGCTGTCCGGCGGGCAGTCTTACACCGCCACCACGCTCGGCGAGCTGCAAAAGAGCTACAACGCCATCGAGAACGAGATCGGCTACCGCAACGTGCCGGGGCCGGGCAGCTCCGGCTGGCTGCGCCTGGGCGTGCTGACCGCCCTGATCGCGACGGCGCTGGCGCTGCTGATCAACCGGCGCCTGCCCAGCTGATCGCTCAGGCGGGCAGCCTGCGGTTCAGCAGCAGGCCGGCCAGAACGGCGCCGGCCATGACGAGGGTGCCCAGCAGCATCCAGGCCAGGCTCGCGTCGCCCTTCACGGTTTCGTAGCCGATTTGGCGCTGCAGCGTGGTGTACACGCTCTTCAGCGAATCGAGGCTGTCGGCGTGGAACGACTGGCCGTCGGTGATCTCGCAGATCTTCTGCAGGGTCTGGTCGTCCACCGGAACCGGGATGGTGGCGCCTTCGTAGTCGACGGTGCCGTACGGGGTGCCGAACGAGATCGTCGAGATCTGCACGCCCTCGGCCTTGGCGGCCCGGGCCGCGGTGAACGCCCCCTGCGGTGCGTTGGGGTCCAGGGGCACGTTCTCGGCGCCGTCGGACTCCAGCACGATACGTGCCGGCGGCGGGCCGTCGCCACCGCCCATCACCGAACCGACCGTCGCGATCGCCTGCAGCGCGGTGAAAATCCCTTCCCCGGTAGCGGTTTTGGGCATCGGCTTGAGGCTGTCGATGCCCGCCCTCACCGCGTCGCGGTTGGTCGTCGGGGGCACCAGCAGCGTGGCATTGGCCGCGAACTCCACCAGGCCCAGGTTGATCGCCGGGGTCAGCTGGGTGGCGAACTGCTTGCCGGCCTCCTTGGCCGCGTCCAGGCGGTTGGGTGCCACGTCGGTGGAGGCCATCGACTCCGAGACGTCGATCACCAGCACCACCACCGCGCGATTCAGCGGAATCCGGACATCGGACGTCGGGCCGGCCATCGCGGTGGTCAGCAACACCAGCGACGTCGCCAGCAGAATCGTGGGCACGTGCCGCCACTTGCCGGGCCGCGGCGGGGCCACCCGCTCCAGCACCTCCATGTTCGCGAACCGCAGCACCCGTCGGCGACGGGCGAATTGCTGCACGACGTAGAGGCCGATCACCAACAGCACGATCAGCAGAACGAGAAAGAACCAGGCGTTCTGGAAGCCCGTCAGCGATACCGGGCCCAGCAGGGGCACCTTCATGTCCAGCCACACTATGCGTCGAACTTCGGGGGTGCACGACGCGCTCTTGGCACGGCTGGCGACCCCTTGCCGACAATGGTTATCGGCACTGGTTTCGGGGAACCCAGGAGCAATCCCGCAGGTTGACGAGAAGGGCGGGACAAACTCATTGACACGCACACACACACAACGGCCTGGCGCTGAGGCCGCGAACCCGACGTGGGTTGCCGAGGAGCTGAAGCGCTCCTGCCGGCGGGCCGATTTGGTCCGCGAACGGGCGAACGCGGCTCAGCGATCCGCCGCGGACAGCATGGAGAAATCCGCGGGCAGCCACGAACGGGTCGCGAAGTCATACGAAATGGCGGCCGCATCCAGCGGTCACGACGAATATCTGCAGCACGCGGCTCGCCATCGCGAGTTCGCGCGCGAGGATTTGCGGATCGCCGAGCGGTTGCGGCAGATGGCCGAAGGTGACGACGGCTAGGGCCCGCTAGGCGCCCGGACCGATAGCGCACGGCCGAGGGCTACCGGTTTCGGCCTGCGCAGCGCAGACTGATCGCTAGCCCGGGCGAGGCGCCGGGGTCCGCATGCGAGGGGGGACAATGGCTCGGGTGATTCCTGCGGGAGTCCGCGGTGTGATGATGCAAGCGGCCGTGGCCGCGGCGCTACTCGGGGTCGCCGCGACGGGCGCGGCAGTTCCAGCGAACGCAGTGCCCGCACGCACTCCCCTTGCGCCGCAGGACAATCCCGATCCCGGCATGCCTACCAATCCGTCCGATCCCCGTTGTGTGGCCATGCCCGAGGTGGCGCAATGTCAGGGCGGGCCGTATGCCGCCGCCGGCGCTCCCACCGGCCCAGCGGACACCGCGTGCATCAGCCAGCCCGCCAACCCGGTGTGCGCGGGAGGCCCGTACGCCTTGCCCGCTGCGGCACCTCCGCCGCCACAGCCACCACCCATGGCGCCGCCACAGCCCCCGCCTGAGGCGCCACCGCCTGTGGAACCCCCACCGGTGCAACCCCCGCCGATCGCGCCCCCACCGATGGCTCCGCCTCCGATGGCTCCGCCGCCGATGGAGCCGCCGGCCATGCCGGTCGCTCCCGCAGCGCCGTCGGACCCCGCCATGGGCATGCCCGGGCACATATGACGGCCGGCCGCTAGCCGATCAGCACGGCGTAACGCGGTTTGATCACCTCGTCGATGATCGCCAGCCGCTCGTCGAACGGGATGAACGCCGACTTCATCGCGTTGATGGTGAAGCGCTCGAGATCGCTCCATCCGTAGCCGAAAGCATGGACCAGGCGCGACATTTCGCGGCTCATGGAGGTGTCGCTCATCAGCCGGTTGTCGGTGTTGACGGTCACCCGGAAGCGGGTGCGGGCCAGCAGATCGAACGGATGCTCGGCGATGCTCTTGACGGCACCGGTCTGCACGTTGGAGCTGGGACACAGTTCCAGCGGAATTCGCTTGTCCCGCAGGATCGATGCCTGTTGACCGAGCCGAACGCCGCCGTCGTCCAGCATTTCGATGTCGTCGACGATGCGCACCCCGTGGCCCAGCCGGTCTGCGCCGCAAAAGGCGATCGCCTCGTGGATGGACGGCAGCCCGAACGCCTCCCCCGCGTGAATCGTGAAGCGGGCGTTGTGGTCTCGCATGTAATCGAAGGCTTCCAGGTGCCGGGTCGGCGGGTTGCCTGCCTCGGCGCCGGCGATGTCGAACCCGACCACTCCCTTGTCGCGGAACCGGATTGCCAACTCGGCGATCTCCCGGGACACCGCCGCGTGCCGCATCGCGGTGACCAGCAGGCGCACCACGATCGGGCGTCCGGCCGCCGCGCTCGCCTTCTCGCCGTCGGCGAAGCCGGCCAGGACGGCGTCGACGATCGCGTCGAAGGACAGCCCGCGGTCGATGTGCAGCTCGGGCGCGAACCGGATCTCGGCGTACACGACCGCGTCCTCGGCCAGGTCTTCGACGCACTCGTAGGCGACGCGGTGCAGCGCCTCCGGTGTCTGCATCACGGCCACGGTGTGCGAGAAGGGCTCCAGGTAGCGCTCCAGCGAGCCGCTGTGCGAGCGGGTGCGAAACCACGTCGCCAGCTCGTCGACGTCGGTGGCGGGCAGTCCGCCGTAGCCGACCTGGCCAGCGATCTCCAGCACGGTCGACGGGCGCAGCCCACCGTCGAGGTGGTCGTGCAGCAGGGCCTTGGGGGCCTTTTTGATCTGTTCTAAGCCCAGTGGTGCGGTCATATGACGATCCGATCGATGATCATTGGCCGGGAAACCGTTTCCGCCTTGACGCCGTCGATGCTCCACCCGCCGTCCAGCTCGGCGAGCGCGGCACCGAAACGCTCGGGGGTGTCGGTGTACAGGGTGAACACGGGCTCGCCGGCGGTGACGGGCTCACCGGGGCGGCGGTGGATCCGGATACCCGCGCCCGCCTGCACCCGCTCACCCGGACGGGACCTGCCCGCACCGAGCCGCCACGCCCCCAGCCCCACTGCCATCGCGTCGATGTCGCCCATTGTGCCGCCCCGCGGTGCGGTCACGGTCTCGGCATGCCGACCGACGGGCAACGGCACCGACAAGTCGCCGCCCTGGGCCGCGACGAGCCGGCGGAACCGGTCCATCGCGGTGCCGTCGCGCAGCGTGTCGGCGGGATCGCGGCCGTCGATGCCGGCCAGCTCGAGCATCTCGGCGGCCAGCCGCAGCGTCAGATCGACGACGTCGGGGGGGCCGCCCCCGGCCAGCACCTCGAGCGACTCGGCGACCTCGAGGGCGTTGCCGACGGTCGCGCCCAGCGGGCGGCTCATGTCCGTGAGCAGCGCGCGGGTGGGCACCCCGTGCGCCGCACCCAGCTCCACCATCGTGTGCGCCAGTTCGCGGGACTGCGCCTCGGAGTCGGTGAAGGCGCCGGAGCCGACCTTCACGTCGAGCACCAGCGCGCCGGCCCCCTCGGCGAGCTTCTTGCTCATCACCGAGGCGGCGATCAGCGGCAGCGACTCGACGGTGGCGGTGATGTCGCGCAGTGCGTAGAGCTTGGCGTCGGCCGGGACCAGCCGCCCGGCGGCGAAGATGGCCGCGCCGACGCCGCGCAGTTGGTCGCGCACGCGAGGGTGGGACAGCTCGGCGGTGAACCCCGCGATGGATTCCAGCTTGTCCAGGGTGCCGCCGGTATGGCCCAGCCCGCGGCCGGAGGCCTGCGGAACCGCCGCGCCGCAGGCCGCGACCACGGGCACCAGGGGCAGGGTGATCTTGTCCCCCACCCCGCCGGTGGAGTGCTTGTCCACGGTCGGCGGGCCCAGATCGGAAAAGTCCATCCGCTCACCGGAGGCCAGCATCGCCGCGGTCCAGCGGGCGGTCTCGCCGCGATCCATGCCGCGCAACAGAATCGCCATCAGCAGCGCCGCCATCTGTTCGTCGGCGACGCGGCCGTCGGTGTAGGCCTCGACGACCCAGTCGATGGCGGCGTCGGACAGCCGGCCGCCATCGCGCTTGGTCTTGATCACGGTGGGCGCGTCGAACGCGGGGTGCATCAGCCGCGCCCTGCCGCCAAGTCGTCGGGGCCGAAGGCGTCGGGCAGCAGGTCGCCGAGCCGGCGCGGCCCGCCCGGGTGGTCGATCAGCAGGTCGGGCCCACCGTGCTCCAGCAGTACCTGACGGCACCGTCCGCACGGCGTCAGCGCCGAGCCCCGCCCGTCCACGCACGCCAGCGCCACCAGGCGACCGCCACCGGTGGAGTGCAGCGCACACACCACGGCGCATTCGGCGCAGAGACCAAGGCCATATGAGACGTTCTCCACATTGCAGCCGGTGACCACCCGGCCGTCGTCGACCAGCGCCGCCGCCCCGACCCGGAACCGCGAGTACGGCGCATAAGCCCACTGAGAAACATCGATTGCCTTGTCCCGCAACATCTTCCAGTCGATCTCAGGCATCACGTAACCCCGCTCACCCATCACCGATTCCGACAGCCACCCTAGCCGCAAAACGGCATGTCGCCTGACGGACATTGGCGCAAGTCACACCGTGTGCGAGCTAAGCTCAAGTGCCCGGTGTGACCGACGCCGAAGTCGGAAGAGGGCGGGAGGACTGGGGTGACCACGCAACCGACGACCGCGGATCCGGCGGCACCGGCATCTGCGCGCACGCGCAAGCGCAGGGCACCACGGACGCTGTACCGGGGCGACCCGGGCATGTGGTCGTGGGTGCTGCACCGGATCAGCGGCGCGACGATCTTCTTCTTCCTGTTCGTCCATGTCCTGGACGCCGCGATGCTGCGCGTCAGCCCGCAGACCTACAACGCCGTGATCCACGACTATCAGGCGCCGATCGTGGGCCTGATGGAATACGGCCTGGTCGCCGCGGTGCTCTTCCACGGCCTGAACGGGATCCGGGTGATCCTGATCGACTTCTGGTCCGAAGGCCCACGCCACCAGCGCCTGATGTTCTGGATCGTCGGCATCGTATTCCTGCTGCTGATGGTGCCGGCCGGCGTGGTGACGGTCATCCACATGATCGGGCACTTCCGGTGAGCGGCCCCGACGTTCAGCTCGGACGCGGCCAGGTGGCCCCGGTCAGGCAGCGCCTCTACGATCGCCCCGCCAGCCTCGACAACCCCCGCTCGCCGCGGCGGCGGGCCGGCATCCCCAACTTCGAGAAGTTCGCGTGGCTGTTCATGCGGTTCTCCGGGATCGCGTTGTTCGTGCTGGCCATCGGCCACCTGTTCATCATGCTGATGTGGGACGACGGCGTCTATCGCATCGACTTCAACTACGTGGCGCAGCGCTGGGCGTCGCCGTTCTGGCAGTTCTGGGACCTGGCGCTGCTGTGGCTGGCGCAGCTGCACGGCGGCAACGGCCTGCGCACCATCATCGACGACTACAGCCGCAAGGACAGCACCCGGTTCTGGCTCAACAGCATGTTGCTGCTGTCCATGGGATTCACGTTGGTGCTGGGCACCTACGTGCTGTTGACCTTCGACCCCAACATCGGAGGCTGATGAGTTGATCCAGCAACACCGATACGACGTGGTGATCGTCGGCGCGGGCGGCGCCGGTATGCGCGCGGCGGTGGAGGCGGGCCCGCGGGTGCGCACCGCGGTGCTCACCAAGCTCTACCCCACCCGCAGCCACACCGGCGCCGCGCAGGGCGGCATGTGCGCGGCGCTGGCCAACGTCGAGGAAGACAACTGGGAATGGCACACCTTCGACACGGTCAAGGGCGGCGACTACCTCGCCGACCAGGACGCCGTGGAGATCATGTGCAAGGAAGCCATCGACGCGGTGCTCGACCTGGAGAAGATGGGGATGCCGTTCAACCGCACCCCCGAGGGCCGCATCGACCAGCGCCGCTTCGGCGGGCACACCCGCGACCACGGCAAGGCCCCGGTGCGCCGCGCCTGTTACGCCGCCGACCGCACCGGCCACATGATCCTGCAGACGCTCTACCAGAACTGCGTCCGCCACGATGTGCAGTTCTTCAACGAGTTCTACGCGCTCGACCTGGTTTTGACGCAGACCCCGAGCGGGCCGGTAGCCACCGGGGTGGTCGCCTACGAGTTGGCCACCGGCGATATCCACGTCTTCCACGCCAAGGCGGTGGTGCTCGCCACCGGCGGCTCGGGCCGGATGTACAAGACCACCTCCAACGCGCACACGCTGACCGGTGACGGCATCGGCATCGTTTTCCGTAAGGGACTTCCCTTGGAGGACATGGAGTTTCACCAATTCCACCCGACCGGCCTGGCGGGCCTGGGCATCTTGATCTCCGAGGCCGTGCGCGGCGAGGGCGGCCGGCTGCTCAACGGCGAGGGCGAGCGCTTCATGGAGCGATACGCCCCGACAATCGTGGATCTGGCGCCACGCGACATCGTGGCCCGCTCCATGGTTTTGGAGGTGCTGGAGGGGCGCGGCGCCGGCCCGCACAAGGACTACGTCTACATCGACGTCCGCCACCTCGGCGAGGACGTGCTGGAGGCCAAGCTGCCCGACATCACCGAATTCGCCCGCACCTATCTGGGCGTCGACCCGGTGCGCGAGTTGGTTCCCGTCTACCCGACCTGTCACTACGTGATGGGCGGCATCCCCACAACCGTCACCGGACAGGTGTTGCGAGACAACACCGCTACGGTGCCGGGCCTGTACGCGGCCGGCGAGTGCGCGTGCGTGTCGGTGCACGGAGCCAACCGGCTGGGTACCAACTCGCTGCTGGACATCAACGTATTCGGGCGACGCGCGGGGATCGCCGCGGCTTCCTACGCCCGCGGCCACGATTTCGTGGACATGCCGCCGGAGCCGGCGGCGATGGTGATCGGCTGGGTCGGCGACATCCTCTCCGAGCACGGCAACGAGCGCGTCGCCGACATCCGGGGCGCCTTACAGCAGTCGATGGACAACAACGCCGCGGTGTTCCGCACCGAGGAGACGCTGAAGCAGGCCTTGACCGATATTCATGCGCTGAAGGAGCGGTACGCCCGAATCACCGTGCACGACAAGGGGAAACGCTACAACAGCGACTTGCTCGAGGCCATCGAGCTGGGCTTCTTGCTGGAACTCGCCGAGGTCACCGTGGTCGGGGCGTTGAACCGCAAGGAGTCTCGCGGCGGCCACGCCCGCGAGGACTACCCCAACCGCGACGACGTGAACTTCATGCGCCATACCATGGCCTACAAGGAAATTGGGACCGACGCGCAGGCCACCGACCTGCTGAGCGACATCAGGCTGGACTTCAAGCCCGTGGTACAGACGCGCTACGAACCCAAAGAACGGAAGTACTGATGGCCGAGAGCGCCGGAACCGACAAGGCAGTCGAGGTTGAGACGAGCCTGGAGCCGCCGCTGCCCGCGATTCCCGACGGCGCGGTGATGGTGACTGTCAAGATCGCCCGGTTCAACCCCGATCAGCCCGACGCGCACGCGAAAACCGGTGGCTGGCAAAGCTTTCGGGTGCCATGCCTGCCGAGCGACCGGATGCTCAACCTGCTGATCTACATCAAGAGCTACCTGGACGGGACGCTGACCTTCCGGCGTTCCTGCGCGCACGGGGTGTGCGGTTCGGACGCCATGCGCATCAACGGTGTCAACCGGCTGGCCTGCAAGGTGCTGATGCGCGACCTGCTGCCCGCAACGCCGAAACCGGGGAAGACCTTGACCATCACGGTCGAGCCGATCCGCGGGCTGCCGGTGGAGAAGGACCTGGTGGTCGACATGGAACCGTTCTTCGACGCCTACCGGGCGGTGAAGCCGTACCTGATCACCACCGGCAACCCGCCCACCCGCGAACGCATTCAGAGCCCTACCGACCGGGCCCGTTACGACGACACCACCAAGTGCATCCTGTGCGCGGCGTGCACCACCAGTTGCCCGATCTTCTGGCACGAGGGCAGTTACTACGGCCCGGCGGCGATCGTCAACGCGCATCGGTTCATCTTCGACAGCCGCGACGAGGCCGCCGCCGAGCGGCTGGACATCCTCAACGAGGTCGACGGCGTGTGGCGCTGCCGCACCACGTTCAACTGCACCGACGCCTGTCCGCGCGGTATCGAGGTCACCAAGGCGATCCAGGAGGTCAAGCGCGCGATCATATTCTCGCGCTAGAGCCA